>JBOIDB010000094.1:0-87059 GCA_050740235.1 Gammaproteobacteria bacterium | reverse complement strand
CGATGAAGGCCGAACCGCAGAAGGAACACCATTGGCTCCAGCGGCTCGTCGGCGAGTGGGCCTACGAGATCGAGTGCAGCATGGGGCCGGGACAACCGCCGTTCAAGAGCGCGGGCTCCGAGACCGTCCGCTCGCTCGGAGGACTCTGGATGGTGGCGGAGGGGCAGGGCGAGATGCCCGACGGCGGCGCCGCGACGACGATCATGACGTTGGGCTACGACCCGCGGAAGCAGCGGTTCACGGGCACGTTCATCGCCTCGATGATGACGCATCTCTGGGTGTATGACGGCGCGTTGGACGCAGCCGGGAAGGTGCTGACGCTCGACGCCGAGGGCCCGAACTTCACCGCCGATGGAAAGATGACGAAGTTCCAGGACGCGATCGAGCTGAGGAGCGACGACCACCGGGTGCTGACATCGCGCATGCTGGGCGACGACGGCGAGTGGCAGGAGTTCGTGACGGCGCATTACCGGCGCAAGAAATAACGGCGCAGCCGGGCGAGCGGCTGCGGCTCGCTCGCGGATTGCACTATGCAAGCACTAGTGAAGGAGAACAACATGGCCGAGCGATCCGTGACGCACGCCACCTTCGCCATCGAGCGCACCTACGACGCCTCGCCGGCACGGGTCTTTTCCGCCTTTGCCGATCCTGCGGCCAAGCGCCGCTGGTTCGCGGAAGGCGAGGGCTGGGAGGTCGACGAGTTCGAGGCCGATTTCCGCGTCGGGGGCCGCGAACAAAGCCGTTTCCGCTATCGGGGAGGGCCGGCCATCCGCAACGACACGGTCTACCAGGACATCGTGCAGGACCGACGCATCGTCCTTACCTACACCATGACGGTGGCCGAGAAGCGGATCTCCGCGTCCTTGACGACGGTGGAGCTCGCGCCCGAGGGCTCCGGCACCCGGCTGCTCTTCACCGAGCAGGGCGCCTTCCTCGACGGCTACGACGGCCCGGCCCAGCGCGAGCAGGGCACACGCGGTCTCCTGGACGCGCTGGGCGCGGAGCTGCGGCGCGAGTCCGCGAGCGGCTGACGAGCTCCGCCGATCATCGGAACACTACGCACGAACGAAAGGGAGTCCTCCGCATGTCTCTCAGGCTCTACTTCCATCCTCTCTCATCGTTCTGCCAGAAGGCGCTCATCGCCTTCTACGAGAACGACACGCCCTTCGAGCCGCACATCGTCGACCTCCTCGACGAGACCTCCCGCGTGGACTTCAAGAAGATCTGGCCCATCGGCAGGTTCCCGGTGCTGCGCGACGAGGCGAGGGACCGGACGGTCCCCGAGTCGAGCATCATCATCGAGTACCTGGCGCAGCATTACCCGGGCAAGTCGCAGCTCGTACCCGCCGACGCGGACCTCGCGCGACAGACACGCTTGCGCGATCGCTTCTACGACCATTACGTGAACGAGCCGATGCAGAAGATCGTCACCGACCGGATTCGTCCGGCGGGAAAGAACGACCCGCACGGAGTGGAGCAGGCCCGGGTGTTACTGCACACTGCCTTGGGCATGGTAAACGAGGACATGGAGGCGAAGACCTGGGCCATGGGCGATGAATTCGGCATGGCCGACTGCGGCGCCGCGCCGGCCCTGTTTTACGCAAACCTCGTGATGCCCTTCGGCGACGCGCGCAAGCACGCGGCGGCCTATCTGGACCGGCTGAAGAAACGCCCGTCCTTCGCCCGGGTCCTCGAGGAAGCGCAACCGTACTTCAAGTCCTTTCCGAAGCAGTAGCCGGCGGATCCCGGACGTTCGGCCGCCGGCCCGTTCAGGCCGCGTCGTGAAAAATGATCCCGAGCGTGTGGCGATGCCCGGAGCGCACGCGGCTGACGCCATGGCGCATATTCACCCGGTAGAAACCGCGCGTGCCCTTCACGGGACGCTGGTGAACCGCGAACACGACAGCGTCACCCTGGCGAAGCGGCACGACCTCGGGCCGTGACTGCCTGCGCGGGCGCTGCTCGGTCAGCACGAACTCGCCGCCCGTGAAATCGCGGCCGGGTTCGGACAGCAGGATGGTGAGCTGCAAAGGGAAGACATGCTCGCCGTAAAGATCCTGGTGCAGGCAGTTGAAGTCATCGACGCCGTACTGCAGCAGTAGCGGCGTCGGCCGCGACTGGCCCGCCGCATGGCAGCGTTCGATGAATTCGGCATGCTTGCCCGGAAACCGGACGTCGATGCCTATCGCCGCATTCCAGCGATTGGCTACCGCGGCCAGGGGCGGGTAGAGCGCCGTGCGCAGGCGGACAACGAGATCGGGCAACGGATGGTCGAAGTACTTGTACTCACCGCGGCCGAAGCCATGCCGTGCCATGATCACCCGACTGCGGAAGTTGTCGTCGTTCGTATATAACCCAGTGAGCATGGCGCACTCCGCCGGCGAGCTCAGACGCTCGATCACGGCGCTGCCCTGAGCATCGAGTGCGCTCGAGACCTGCGCCCAATCGATCGCCTTCACCCGGTCGGCCACGCCTTTCGCCGAAGCAACGTCGAACAGTTTGTCACGCGCCAGCATGAATACCTCCTTCTCCCCCATCGAACCGTTCCATGGATGCACTCTACGAGTTACGGAACCTGAAGACACCCCGGGTCTTGCTATCGTATTCGCTGCGGCAATGGCAGTTTCCTGTACCCGCACGACCAGAGATAGAAACGAAGGTCGGCGCGAGCTGCGGCCAATGGCAAGTCCGGGTTCGAAACTCCGGTCGAAGTTTTGTGGAACTCACGACGGGCGAACTGCTCACAATGTCTATTTCGCGCCGCCCCGTTCGACAAGTGAGTAGAGGCCGGTCTCGACCGGTCGAAACCGCCCGGAAACCGGGCACCCGACCCGAAATGAAAGGAGTATGACAATGCGATTCATGGTGATAGTCAAAGCCGACAAGGACTCGGAAGCGGGCGTCATGCCGAGCGAGAAGCTGCTGACCGAGATGGGCAAGTACAACGAGGCGCTGACGAAAGCCGGCGTGATGCTCGCGGGCGAGGGACTCCAGGCGAGCTCGAAAGGCGCGCGCGTGCGGTTTTCAGGCAAGAAGCGGACCGTGCGCAATGGGCCGTTTCCGGAGACGGAGGACCTGGTTGCCGGCTTCTGGCTGTTCAAGGTCGAGTCGAAGGAGGAGGCGATCGAATGGGCCAAGCGAGTCCCCTTCGAAGACGGCGAGATCGAAATCCGCCAGGTGTTCGAGGCGGAAGATTTCGGCGCCGAATTCACTCCGGAGCTTCGTAAGCAGGAGGAGCGCCAGCGCGCGCAGGCAGCCGCAAGGCAGTAGTCGCGGCGCGCCGCCGGATCGGCGGACGCATGGGAAGGCCGGGGTTTTTCCGTTCCGGATACGGATTTGCCTCGGCCTTTCCCGATCCGGTCCCGAAAAGGCGGCCACGCATGTCGATCCGGCTGGTGCCCGATCGACCAGTAGCAGAACGACCTGTCAACTCGAGGAACACACCATGCATCTCAACCCTTATCTGAGTTTCAACGGCCAGTGCGAGGAAGCGTTCAACTTCTATGCGCAGTGTCTCGGCGGCAAGATCGTGGCGATGCTCCCCTTCGGAGATTCGCCCGGCTGTGAGGACATGCCGGCCGAATGGCGAAACAAGATCATGCACGCGCGCTTGATGCTGGAGAATCACGTATTGATGGCCTCCGACAACCCGCCGGGCTATCAGGAAGAGCCCAAGGGCATTTCCGTGTCGCTCCACTTCGACGACCCGGAAGAAGCGGAGCGCATCTACAATGCGTTGTCCGACAACGGCACGATTCAGATGCCGCTCCAGGAGACCTTCTGGGCGACCCGATTTGGCATGTTCGTCGATCGATTCGGCATCCCGTGGATGGTCAACTGCGAGAAACCGAATTGGAACGCCGGCTCCGAGGCCTCACAGAAAGCCGTCGCGTAATCCGGGCCGGGCCGGATACGGCCCTCGTCCCTGATCTCGACGGGCCCGGCCAATATCCGGCAAAGGCTGTTCGTGAATGACATCGAGGTAACGAAGCCGTGCAAAAGACTATCCCTGCGACGTCGGTGTCGAACCCTGCGCTCTGGACCGGGCGCATCATCAGCGCCCTGGTCGTGCTGTTTCTCATCATGGACGGCATCATGAAGCTGGTCCCACTGGCGGCGGTCACGGAGACGATGCAACAGCTCGGATACTCCGGGACCGCGAGCCAGGCTCGCGGCCTCGGCGTGCTCGTGCTCGCCTGTACCGCGCTTTATGCGTTCCCTCGCACGTCCGTGCTTGGCGCGACCCTGCTGACCGGACTGCTGGGCGGTGCGATCGCGACTCACCTGCGCGTCGGATCGCCGATGTTCAGCCATCTGCTGTTCGGCGCGTACCTCGGCCTGCTGGCCTGGGGCGGGCTGTTCCTGCGCGACCGCGGCGTGCGTTCTCTCATTCCCCTGCGGGCCAAAGACGATCGATGATTTCGCTCGATCACACTATCCTGAGGGTTCGTGACGCTGCCGAGTCGGCGCGTTTCTATCAGCGAGTGCTGGACTTCGAGCACGAGGGCAGGGTCGGACCGTTCGAGGTGGTAAGGGTGAACGACGGGCTGACCCTCGACCTGAGGCAGCAGGCGCCGCAGCACCCGACCCACCTGGCATTCAGTCTGGATCGCACGGAGTTCGAGGCGGCGCATCGACGATTGATGCAGTTTCAGATCCCGTTCGGCGGCGGACCCTCCGACAGGAACAGCGGCACTGTCGGCCGGTCGTTCGGCGCAAGAGGCATGGCCGACGCCGTGTATTTCGACGACCCGGACGGGCACATTGTTGAAATTCGCACCTACGAGCCGACGCAGGAGTTGGCACAATAGCGTCAATAGCCGACAGCGCGCAGCTCGGCCTGCACCGCGTCGTGTGCGGCCTGTACATGCGGCAGCGGCGGACTGTCGAGCAGGCTGGCCAGCACGATCGCGATCGAGGCGAACGCAACCCCCGGCACCATCTCGTACAGCGCGCTGCCGGTCATCGGCCAGAGCACGACGGTCAGTGCGCCGATCAGCATGCCGCCCAGAGCGCCGCGCCGGGTCATGCGTTTCCAGAACAGCGAGAACAGCACGACCGGCCCGAACGCCGCGCCGAACCCGGCCCAGGCGTAAGCGACGAGACCGAGCACCCGGCTGTTCGGATCACGTGCGATGGCGATAGCGACCAGCGACACGGCCAGCACCATCGCGCGGCCGAACCAGACCAGCTCGCGCTGGCTCGCCTGCGGGCGCAGGAAGCCGCGGTAGAAATCTTCCGTCAATGCGCTCGAGCACACCAGCAGCTGGCATGACAGCGTGCTCATGATCGCCGCGAGGATGGCCGACAGCAGCACGCCGGCGATCCACGGGTTGAACAACAGTCCCGAGAGCGCGATGAATACGCGCTCCGGATTCTCGCCCACCATCCCGCCCTGCTCCGGATGCGCGCCGAAGTATGCGATGCCCAGGAAGCCGACCGACATCGCGCCGAACAGGCACAGCACCATCCAGGTCATGCCGATGCGCCGCGCCTTCGGGATCGTGCTCAGGCCGTCCGCGGCCATGAACCGCGCGAGGATATGCGGCTGGCCGAAGTAGCCGAGGCCCCAGGCCAGCGCCGAAACAACCGCGACCGTGCCGCCGGCGCCCACCCACTTCAGCCGTTCCGGATCGATTTGCCCGATCAGCTCGAGACTCGGCTGCACGCCGCCGACGTTCAGCAACACGATCACCGGCGTCACGATCAACGCGAAGATCATCAGCGTGGCCTGCACCGTGTCGGTCCAGCTCACCGCGAGGAAGCCGCCGACCAGCGTATACAGAATCGTAGCTGCCGCGCCCCACCACAGCGCCTGCGCATACGGCAGGCCGAACACGCTCTCGAACAGCCGTGCGCCGGCGACGATGCCGGATGCCGCATAGATGGCAAAGAACACCAGGATTACCAGCGCCGACAGAACGCGCAGCACGCGGCCTTCGCCGGCGAAGCGCGTGGTGAAGTAGTCCGGCAGGGTCAGCGCGTTACCGGTGCGCTCGGTATAGATCCGCAGAGGCCCGGCCACGAATTTCCAGTTGCACCAGGCGCCGACCATCAGCCCGAGCGCGATCCAGGCTTCCGACAACCCGCCGGCATACAGCGCGCCGGGCAGACCGAGCAGCAGCCACCCGCTCATGTCGGAGGCGCCGGCCGACAGCGCGGTGACGTAACTGCCCAGTGAACGACCGCCGAGGATGTAGTCGTCGAAGCTCTTGGTGGAGCGCCAGGCAATGAAGCCGATGGCGACCATCGCCAGCAGGTAGACGGCAAAGGTGACGAGCAGCGGCGTGCTGGCGGTCATGCCTCGGGATCCCCCTCGGGCCCGCGGTGGCGGGCTGTTTCCCGCGCAAGCTTAGCGTGTCGGCGGCAGGCGTGCAGGGACACGCCCCGGGCGCGAGGAAAACGGAACTTGTGCGATTCTCGTGGCCTCTATCCCGATACGAATCCACTACGGCGTTGTCTGTTTCCGACGGGAGACGGTACAGGCCGGGGGCAGAAAATAAAATGCAACCGCTTTATTTGCGCTCGAACGAAGGTTTCTCGCAATCCTCGCCACCCGGCTCGCCGATGTCGCGCCGATACGCATACAGCCTCATTTACTGTGCCACCGCCCTGGCCGCCTGCGCGCCGAATCCGCCCGCGGAAACCGCAATCGACGCAGCGCCGATCATTGCTGCCGAGCGCGCGTTTGCGGCGGAAGTGGCGGCGAATGGATGGAATGCCGGTGTGCGTGCTTTCGCCACTGCCGATGCGATCGGTCTCAACCCCGGTCCGGTGAAGGTCATGTCCACTTTGACGCCTGACGACGATGAGGGCGGCTCGCCGCTACAATGGTGGCCGGCCTACGCAGGGATCGCGCGCTCCGGGGATTTCGGCTTCACGACCGGCCCTTACTCATTCATCGGCCAGGGTTATGTCGGGCATTATTTCACGGTCTGGCGCAAGCAGCCGGATGGCGGCTGGAAGTGGATCTTCGACGGCGGCGTCGATGTGCTGGACGACGCGCCACCGGCGCAGGATGCCACTGTGGAGCAAATGCCGGTCGCGGCGCGAGACGGTGAATCCGAGCAAGACGCTCTGCGTGCCGTGAAAGCGCTGGACGCAGCCCTCGCCGCGGAGGCCGCGCAGGACGCGCCCGCTGCTATCGCCAGCCGCCTTTCCGCTGACGCACGGGTCAATCGCGCTTCTCTGCCGCGCGCAGTCGGGCTCGAAGCGTCGCGCGCCGCGCTCGCAGAGCATGCTCACGCGATACGCTTCGAAGCCGCAGGCGCGGCTGCTTCACAAGCGGGCGATATGGTTTTCACCTATGGCAGCGCGCGCTGGACGGCCGGTGGGCAGGACACGATCGGCTACTACGCGCGCATCTGGCAGATGCGGCCGGAAGGCTGGCGACTCGTGTTCGACGAGATAGTGCCTCATCGCGACCCGCCCTAATCAGACCACTACGAATAGAAGACCGCCGACGAGCAGCCGGTACCATGCGAAAGGCGTGAAGCGGTGCGTCTGTATGTATACCAGCAGCCACTTCACTGCGATGAACGCAACGACCGCGGAAACGATGAAGCCGACGGCCAGCTCGCCCCAGTTTTCGTCGGCGACCTGGCCGGACTCGTACAGATCGATCGCCTCATAGGCGGTCGCGGCGAACATGGTAGGTATCCCGACGAGAAACGCGAATTCCGCAGCCGCCGGGCGCGAGGTCATGCCCGCCAGCATGGCTGCGAAAATCGTTGCCGCGGAGCGCGACGTGCCCGGGAAGACCGCGGCCAGAACCTGCGCGATGCCGACCCAGGACGCGACGGTCCACGTGAGCGTCTCCCGCACGGGCTGACGGCTCGCATAAGCTTCGACGGCGAAAATCGCGAGACCCCCGATGATCAAGGCCCATGCCACAGGCGCGACAGTCTCGGGCAATTCCAGCCCCATCTGCTTGGCGACGAGGCCGCCGATGACCGTGATGCCGAATGCTCCGGTCAGCTTGTACAAATAGTCGCGATTGGCCGGCTGCGTGAAATTGATCCACATGTCCCACAGGCGCTGCCGGTAAATGACGACGACCGCGAGAATCGCGCCGGCCTGGATCGCAACCGTGAACAGATCGGATCGCCGCCCCAGCCAGTGCTGCGCGATCAGCAGATGACCGGTGCTGGAGATGGGCAGGAATTCGGTAATCCCCTCGATGATGCCGAGCAGAATGACTTGAATCAGGCTTTCCACTCGTGCTCCGTAGGGTTGCGCCCTAACTGCCGGGCGAACAAATCGGGCAATGATATACGCTGACGACCAGCCCACCAACCGGCCGCCGACACACCATCAACCGCCGACAGATACCGACGAGACGAGCGACATTGCACTGGTAGGATGTTGAAAAAGCCATCCATGGCTTTTTCACCTTTGCGATGCATCCATGCATCGCTTAGCCGTGCGGTAGAGTCATGGCGACGACAGGTCTGCGTAACGCCACGCTTTCCCACACGGCCACCACGATCAGGACTCCGGTAGCTATTGCGCCCAGCGCCAAAACCGGGAGGACGCCCGTGAAGGCAACCGGCAGCAAAGCGGCCAGCGCCAGCAGGCCGATCAGGTGCGACAACGGGGGGCCGCGACGATCATTGGTCACCCACTTGAACAGCGCGTTACCGAGCAAGTACAGCATTGGACCGCCGAGGATTGCGGCGATGCCGGCACTGGTGGCGTGCACCGAATGCATCAACACCAGCTCGTCAGCTACCGCGCAAACAATGATGCCGGCGACGATCAATGCGTGCAGGTAAGTGTAGGCCACTCTCCCCTGCCGCCCCGGATCGTCCGAACGCTCGATGCGGCGGCTGGCACGTTCGGCGCCGGTGTCGAAGTAAACCCACCACATCGCCACGGTGCCGAGCACAGCGGCCAGAAAAGCGCTGATCGTATCGGCGTTCCAGTCCAGCTCCGCGAAAGTCGCGCCGGTGACCAGTAGCGATTCGCCGAGCGCGATGATCACGAACAGTGCGCAGCGTTCGGCGAGATGGCTGCCCTCGATGTTCCAATCGGCAGTACTGGAACGCCCGAGTCCCGGGACCCAGAAATAAAGCGAAGGCGACACGACTTCGATCAGCAGCGCCAGCGTCCACCATGCCAGCCGCGCATCGCCGTTGGTGAATCCACCCGCAACCCAGAAAATCCCCGACAACGCAAACCATACGAGTATGCGCTGGAAGTTTCTGGTCATGTTCGCAGGCGCACCCCGTACGGCCCACAGGAAGAACAAGGTGCGCCCGACCTGCATGAACACGTAGGCGCTGGCGAAAAGCAAGCCACGCTCCGCAAATGCCTCGGGTATCGATACCGATACGAGCAACCCCGCCAGCATCAGCACGAACAGGCAGATCCGGACCGGGATCCGCTTCGGGTCGAGCCAGTTCGTCACCCAGGACGTGTAGATCCATACCCACCATACGGCGAGCAGCAGTAGCAATGCTCGCAAGGCGCCGCCCGGCGTCAGATGCGCCAGCAGCGTGTGCGACAACTGTGTCACGGCGAACACGAACACCAGATCGAAAAACAGCTCCACCGAGCTGACCTTGCTGCTGTCGCGCTGGCCACGTGTGCGAAGCAACGTTCGGGTCTGACTCACCATTGGAAGCCTTTCGTCAGCCGGGCGATAACTTCCACCACAGGAAGCCGGCCGCCGCCGCTGGTATCGCGAAAATGATCAGGAAGATCGGCAACTCCTCGGCGACCGGGTAGCCTGCCCTGACTACACCTATCCACATATTGGCGGCTGCGACGACCAGCCAGACAGGTATGAAATACAGCGCTATCTTGCTGAGTGCCACATCGGTCAAGCGTCCAATCAGCATGAAGAGCCCCAGCATCGACAAACCACCTACAATGACGATGATCGTATGCATGGAACGGTCCTCGGAAGGTAGCCAGTCAGACGAATTACTTTGTCCCTCTTTTGGTCGACGCGCAACGCATGTATCCACGGGCTTCCGCCCTGCCCCCAATGGAGAGAGTCATGTCCGAACATAATGCAACACTCAAATGGCAACTCAATGACGGCGGCGACTTCCTCAAAGGCAAGTTCTCGCGCGAGCACACATGGACGTTCGATGGAGGCTTCAGCGTACCGGCGTCGGCGTCACCGTCGGTCGTGCCGTCGCCGCTGTCGAATCCGGCCAACGTGGACCCCGAAGAAGCGTTCGTGGCATCGATCGCGAGCTGCCACATGCTGACCTTTCTATTCCTGGCGTCGCGCAAGGGATTCGCCGTGCAGAGCTACGAGGATCAGGCTGTCGGCACGATGAGCAAGAGCGAAGGCGGCATGCCTTGGGTGAGTTCGGTGGTGCTGAATCCCCGGATCGAATACGGCGGTGACCGGAAACCAACTCGCGAGGAGTTGGAGGAACTCCATCACAACGCCCACGAACAATGCTTCATAGCCAACTCCGTCAAGACCGAAATTACGGTGGGTAAAGACTGACCGAGGCCATAGCGGCCTTATGCCAGCGGCAGTTCCAGCCGCGCCACGCAGCCCGGCCCGTCGTCGCGGTTTTCCAGCGCCAGAGTCCCTTCATGTGCCTCGGCGATCTGGCGGCACAACACCAGGCCGATACCCGTGCCGCCGGGCTTCGTCGTGAAGAACGGCACGAACAGATTGTCGGTGCCGGACAGACCCGGTCCGGAATCGAGCACTTCCAGGCGCAGCACGCCGTCATTCATCGACCAGCGCACGTGCACCGCGCCATCGGCGCCGCCGGCATCGACGGCATTCTTGATGAGATTGATGAGCAGCTGCTCGACTTGATCGGGATCGACCGAGATCGGTGCGTCCTCGCCCTCGATGTCTACGTGCAATCGCGTATCGATGGCCGCGGCGTGCTCCACCAGCGCGCGCAACCGCACGTTTCTGCGCCGCGGCGCCGGGAGGCGCGCCAGCATAGTGTAGCTGGACATGAATCGGCCCAGCGCTTCCGCGCGCGACGCTATGATGTTCAGGCTCGCATCCAGATCGTCTCGCAGAGAATCCGCCGTCGCGCCGCCGGCGAGCCGCGTACGCAAAGTGGACGCCATGGACTTGATCGGCGCGAGCGAATTGTTGAGCTCGTGGCCCATCACGCGCACCAGCCGCTGCCAGGCTTTGCGCTCTTCCTCGCGCAGTGCGCGCGACAGGTCGGAGACAACCAGCAGATAATGCGGCACGCCCGCCTGGCGAAAAGTCCCGGACCATACGTCCCAGCGGCCGCTGCCGCCGGGAAATCGGCGCGCCATCGTCTGTCTTCCCGCAGTCGCCAGCAGGTCGTCGAGCTCGAGGTTCTCCGCCGTGTCGCCGAGCGCCGTCCGGCTGTCGATGAGCCGTTCGCCGGCGCGATTGAGCAGCATCAGGCGCTGCGCTCCGTCGAAGGCGAATACGGCAATGTCGATCTCCGCCAGCACCTTGCGCAACAACGCGCTCGCCTCGCGCGCCTCCACGCGCTGCGCGCGAAGCGTTGCGGATAGCTCATTGACTTCGCGAAAGACATCGCCCAGCGCGCCACGCTCGCGGGCACGGCGGCTGCGAAGCGAATAATCTTCTTCGCGCAATGCCTCCAGCAGATTCGACAGTGTATTCAGCTGATACGTCAGCCGGCCTTTGACTTGCAGGCTGAAGCCCAGCCACGCCGTCACGGCAAACGTCATGCACAGCAGCACCAGGCCGACCGGCAGATCTCCGGCCAGCAACAAGGCTCCCGCAAGCGCCAGCGCGGGCACGCCGCCGGCCAGCGCCAGCAGCGCCAGCCGCGATTCAAAGCCGAGACGCTTGATTTTCGGTTTCGGCCGGATTCCTGAAGCCATGCTTTTCCATCCGCCGATACATCGCGCTTCGGCTCAGGCCCAATTGCTCGGCAGCCGCCTGCACGTTGCCGCCGCAACGGTCCAGAGCGTCGCGGATGAGCATTTGCTCCGCCTCGTCGAGAGTCAGCCGTTCCACCGGTGTCTTGCGGCCATCGGCGCGCCGCGCGAGCATGAGATCAGCGGTTTGAATCTGCCCTGCGCTGCCGATCAGCACGGCGCGTTCGACGACGTGCGATAGCTCGCGAACGTTGCCGGGCCACGTGTAGCCCAACAGCGCCTGCGCAGCCTCGCGTGCGAACCCGCCGTCTTCACGGCCATACTTGCGCGTGTATATTTCCAGGAAACGCACGGCCAACGGCATGATGTCCTCACGGCGTTCGCGCAACGGCGGCAACTCTATTTCCACCGTGTTGAGGCGGAACAGCAGATCGTCGCGAAACAGGCCGTCGGCTATCATGGCGCGAAGGTTACCGTTCGTCGCGGAGATCACGCGCACGTCGGCGTGTCGCGTCCTCGACGAGCCTATGGGCTCGTAATCCCCGGACTCGAGCACGCGCAGGAGCTTGCCCTGCTGGCCGACCGGCAGGCACGCGACTTCGTCGAGGAACAGCGTGCCGCCATCAGCCAGCTCGAAGCGGCCGATGCGATCGCTCTTCGCATCCGTGAACGCGCCTCGCACATGGCCGAACATCTCCGATTCGAAAATGCTTTCGGCGATGCCGCCCATGTTCACGCCGATGAACGCGCTTTCGCGGCGATTCGAGCGCGCGTGGATCAGGCGCGCGAGCTCGCCTTTGCCCGTGCCGGCCTCTCCCGTGATCAGCATGTTTGCGTCAGAGGCCGCCACACGACCGACGAGTTGCAGCACCGGCTGCATGGCGGCCGATCCGGCGATAAAGTCGCCGTCACCCGCGTGCAGCAGATCTTTCTCCGCCTGCAGCCGGCGTGCGGCACGCAGCGCGCGGCCGAGCTCGACTTGGTTGCGTAGCACGGACAGCAAGCGCTGATTGTCCCAGGGTTTCTCGATGAAATCGCTCGCGCCTTCGCGCATGGCCGCGACTGCCAGGTCGATGGAACCCCATGCCGTCATCACGATCACCGGCAGCTCCGGCTCGAGCTGCCGTACCGCGCGCAGCAAATCGAGTCCCTCCTGTCCGGACGTCGTATCACGCGTGTAGTTGAGGTCGATCAGCAGCGCATCGAAGGCCGCCTTGCCGATGCGGGCAAGTGCCGTCACCGGCGAGCTTGCCGTTTCCACCGAGAAGGGCTCGCCTTTCAACAGCAGCCGCAGCGCCTCGAGCACGTCTCGCTGGTCGTCGGCGATCAGTATGCGGTAGAGGCGAGAGCCGCCCTGGGTTTCGGTCATCTTTCCAGCCGGCGATGGAGGCAGTCGGGTTTGAAGACCAGTTTACGCGGACAACCAGCCGTCGAACAGTTGCAGCGTGCGACTACCATACGCGGCATTGTCTTCGTTGTGCGTGACCTGCATGATCGTCGTGCCTTCGGCGTTCAGCTCCTTGAGGAGTTCCATGATCATCCTGCCCTGGCTCGAATGCAGCGCGCCGGTAGGCTCGTCAGCGAGCACCAGGCTCGGCTGGGTGATGACCGCGCGGCCGACTGCGACGAGCTGCTGCTGGCCGCCCGACAATTGCCGAGGATACAAATCCTTCTTGCCGACGATACTGAAGCGATCGAGGATGTCGGCGACACGCGATTGTCGTTCGGCGGTCTTCATATTCCGATAGGTCAGCGGCAGTTCCAGATTCTCGTAGACTGTCATGTCGTCCAGCAGATGATAGTGCTGGAAAATGAAGCCGATGCGTTCGCGCGCGAGCGCCTGGCGTTTCCTGTGCGGCAGCGTGTGTACCGCGTTTCCCGCCAGGTGGTATTCGCCCTTCCAGTCGGAATCCAGCAGGCCGAGAATCGACAACAGCGTGCTCTTACCCGCGCCCGACGGGCCCATGAAGGTCACGAAGTCGCCTTCGGGTATGTCTAGCGATATCAGCCGCAGCAGATAGAGCCGGTTTTCGCCCTGCGGCACTGATTTCTCGATATTTTCCGTCTGAATCAGTGCAACCATTTTCTTTTCGCTTTCTATTGCGATTTTCTAGTCGTGGCGGAGCGCGTCGATCGGCTCGATGCGGGTCGCGCGCCGCGCGGGTTCGAGCGTGGCCAGCATGGCTACCGCGAAAACGGCGACCGCGACAGCCGCGAACGTGACCGGGTCGGTGGTCGTCACCCCGTAAAGCAGACTCCGGAGCAACTGCGTCGCCGCGAGCGCGCCGGCGAGGCCCAGCACGAGCCCGATGACCGCGAGGCGCGCGCCCTGCCCGGCGACGAGGCCAAGCACGCTTCCGCGGCTCGCGCCGAGGGCCATGCGAATGCCCATCTCCGGCGTGCGCCGGGCGACGAGATAGCTCAACACGCCGTGGATGCCGATGACCGCGAGCGCGATCGCGACCGCGGCGAAGACGCCGAGAAGCAGCATGGTAAAGCGCTGCTGCGCGATGCTTCGGCCGACGGTCTCGCGCAGCGGTTCGACACCGTATACCGCGAGTTCCGGGTCGATAGCCTGGATTGCTGCCCGTATGGGTGCCGCCAGCGTTTCCAATTCGCCGCTGCTCCGCACGAGCAACACTTCGCCGCCGCCCATCGACGGCGTTTGCGCCAGCGGCGTATAGACTGCGATCGGCGCCTCGGCGGTCAAGCCGTGAAATTTCTCGTTCGCGACGACGCCCACGATGCGCCGTTCGGTGCCCCAGAACGCGATGCGCTGTCCGAGCGCGTTGCCACCCGGAAACAGCAGTCCTGCAGCGGCCTCGTTGATCACAGCGACTGCCGGAGCCTGGGTGTCATCGCCGGCTTCGAACATCCTGCCGATCCGAAGCTCGACGCCGACGGTTTCGAAATAGCCCGGCGTCACGAATCGATTCGAGATCTCCGGCAGGGCGGCTGATTCCGACTCGCGGCCGACGATCACGAACGAGTTGGTCGAGCCGCGATCCATCGGATGGCCGACGGCGAGCGCGGACGATTGAACGCCCGGCAGCACATTCACGCGTTCCAGCAGCGCGGCATTGAACCGGTGCATCTCTGCAAAATCGGGCCAGTCGGAAAACTCTGCGGGATAGCGGCTTTCCGGCAGCGCGAACTCCGCCTTGAGCACACCCTCGGCGCGAAAGCCGGAGTCGATCTGCAGGATCCTCCAGAAGCTGTTCAACAACAAAGCGGCTCCGACCACCAGCACGACCGCCAGGGCGAGCTCGGCCACCACCAGGCCGGATTGCAACAGACCGCGTCGTTGCCCGCCGCGGCCGGCCGCGCCCGGTTCCGATCGCAATGCGCTCTGGACGTCCACGCCTCGCGTGTTCAACGTCGGGACGAGACCGAAGACGACTCCGACGACGAGAGACACCACCAGCGTGACTGCGAGGACGCGACCGTCGATGCCCACCGCCTCCAGCTGCGGAATGTCGGCCGGCGCCAGCGCCAGCAGGACATTCGTCCCCACGACCGCAAGTCCGAGGCCGGCCGCGCCACCGAGCAGCGCGAGCAATACACCTTCGACCAGAAACTGCCGGGCGAGCCGCCGGCCGCCGGCGCCGAGCGATGTGCGGACCGCCACTTCGCGCGTGCGATTGGCAGCCCGCGCCAGCAGGAGGTTCGCCACGTTCGCGGAAGCGATCAGCAGAACGAGCCCGACGGCGGCCACCAGCAAGAGCAACGCCGGCCGCACGCCGCTGAAGACAACGTCGGTCAGCGGCTCGACATTGACACCGCGTCCGTCATTCTCAGCATAGGCGCCCTCCAGGTCTGCGGCGATACCCGACATTTCCTGTTGCGCGGCAACTGCGCTCATGCCGGGTGCGAGCCGGCCGAGAGCGAACATCGGATGTCGGCTGCGCGGCCACTCTTCGACGCTCGCCTGCAAAGGCGACCAGATCGCCACCTCGGGACGGCGGCCGCCATCTGCAACGTTCGTCCCGAAAGCGGCGGAGTTCAGCACCTGGGCGATGCCGAAGTCGGCGTTGTCCGCTACGACGCCGATGATCGTGCGTTCTCCGCCATCCAGCCGTATCGTTCGGCCGAGCACCTCCGGACTGCGCGCGTATACCCGGTCCCACAGCCCCGCAGAAATCAGGACTACTCGGTGGCCTCCCGGCTGGCTTTCCTGTGCCGTAAACCTGCGGCCCAGAATCGGCTCGACGCCGACCATCGGCAGAAACTCGGCCGTAGAGGCAACAATGGCAAGCTGCATCGGGTCACCGGCCGCGCCGGTCAGAGTAACGGTGCCGGCGGCGAATCCGGCGAGCGTGTCGAACGTTTCGCTCCGCTCTTTGAAATCGTTGTAATCCGGCAACGAAACGGGCTCGCGCCTCGTCCCGCTGTTCCGGTCCGTCTCCCAGACCATCATGAACCGTTCGATGTCCTCGAATGGCGCGGGCCGGAGCAGCACACCGTCGACCACGGAGAAGATCGCTGTATTTGCGCCGATGCCGAGCGCCAGCGTGATCACTGCCACGGTCGTGAAGCCGGGGCTTTTGAGCAGCGAGCGTGCAGCGTATCGGAAATCGAGCCAGACATTGTTCATGGCAGTCGCCTTCTCTTTCAACTATTCGTAACGCAGCGCGATTGTCGGATCGACCCGGGCAGCGCGCCGTGCCGGGAGCCAGCAGGCGGCGAGCGCGATGCCGAGCAGCAGACCGCAGGCTCCGATCAGAGTGAGAGGGTCCATTCGTGTCACGTCGAACAGCAGGGTCTCGAGACCGCGTGTCAGGAACATCGCGAGTACGATGCCGGCCAGGGTACCGGCCAGTGCGGAGCCAAAGCCGCGTCGTATCACCAGGCGCAGGATTCGCGGGGCGTCCGCGCCCAGAGCCAGGCGGATGCCGATTTCCCGGTACTGGCGGGACACGTAGTAGCCCAGCACGCCGAACACGCCCACCGCCGACAGAAGCACGGCCGAAAGCGCAAATCCGGCGATGACCACGGCCCAATGGCGCTGGTCGCTCAGCGAATCGCGCAGGCGGCTCTGCAAGGTGGTGACTTCGGCCGGCACCAGCGCGGGATCGATTTGCCGGAGCTTCGCCCGCAGCGGTTCGACCAGCGCCAGCGGTTCCGGTCCGGTGTGCAGGTACAGGTAGATCGGATTATTCGACCACCCCTGATTGATGGCCGCATAGACGCTTTCGCCCGGATTCCCGAGCCCGTCGAACTTCACGTCGCTGACGACGCCGATGACGGTGACGGGTTCCGAAGTATCGCCGCCCTCGTACAATTGTTTGCCGATCGCTGATTCGCCGGGAAAATAGCGTTTTGCCCACGCCGCGCTGACCACAACGACCGGAGTCGAGTCGGGAGTGTCGCGCGTGTCGAACCAGCGGCCGTCCAGCAGGCGCAGTCCCAACGCGTCCAAATAACCCGGTGTTGCAGGCGTCCAGGGCGACATCGGCTGTTTGCCCTGCGCGTCAGGGCGGCCGACTATGTCGAAATTGTTGTACGTGCCGGGACTGTCGGGCGGAACACCGGTCGCGAGGCCCACGGCCGATACGCCCGGAATGCTGTGCAAGTCCGGCAACACCCGCTCCCAGAATCGCATGCGGGCTTCGTCGTCGGGATAATTCGACTCCAGCAGTCGCACGCGCGCCGTCAGCACGTGATCGGCTTCAAATCCGGGATCGACGCGCTGCAACTGCACGAGGCTGTTGATCAGCAGGCCGGCTGCAATCAACAGCGGCAGCGCGAGAGCGAACTCCAGGGCCACCAATCCGCTGCGGAACAGGTGCTGCCCCCTGCCGGCTCCGGCCCGCACCTGATGCAACGCCGGATTGCTCTTGCCGACAGTGTCGAACAGCAGCGGGATCGTGCCGAAGAAAATTCCGCTGAGCAGCACGACGACTGCGGCGAAGCCTGCCACCCTCGAATCGATCGCCACTTCCGCCAGACGCGGCAACTCGGGTCCGAAGGCGCGATACAGCTCGAGCAGCAGCGCCGCCAGCCCGATTCCGGCGATGCCGCCCGCCACCGCCAGCAGAAGACTCTCGGTCATCAGGAGACGCGCGAGGCGTTTGCGGCTCGCGCCCAGAGCGGCGCGCACGGCAAGGTCCTGCGCGCGCTCCGTGACGCGCATCAGCACCAGGTTCGCGATATTTGCAACGGCAATCAGCAGCACGACGAACACTGCGCCGAAGGCAATCCACAGGAAATCGCCCGCATTGCCGACGATGGCCGAATGCAGCGACTTGGGCGTGAGACGCGCGGTCTCGTCCTGAAATTCCGCCTGCCATTGCGGGAAAATTCGCCGGCTGATCGCCGCCAGATCATCCGTCGCCCGCGCAAGGCTCACGCCGGGCTTCAGGCGCGCCACGGTGTTCAGAAGGAAAGGCCCGCGCCGTTCCGGCTCTGCAAGTTGCATCGCGGGCCAGACGTCGGCGCGCATGACGGGCAGCTCATTGATGCCGGACGGCATGACGCCCACGACCGTATAGGCGATGCCGTCCAGTGTGAGCGTCCGGCCGACCGCATCGACCCCTTCGCCGAAATGTCGCTCGGCGAACGCATGGCCCAGTACGACGACAGGCGCTGCGCCCGGCCGGTCTTCGCCGGGACGAAATCCCCGCCCGAGTGTCGGCATCACGCCCATCACGTTGAAGAAATCAGCCGTGACCCAGCGAGCACTCACCCATTGCGACTGCTCGCCGCCGGTCAGGATCACGTCCATGGACTGCATGGCCGCGACCGCCTCAAAACTCCGGTTCTGACTCGCGACCGCCTGGAAATCGACGACCGACGTATTCCATTCGTTCTCGGCGTTTTGCTGCCGGATCACCACCAGCCGCTCGGCTTCGGGAAACGGCAAGCCGCTCAGCAGCACGCCGTCGATCAGGGCAAATACCGCCGCTGCCGCGCCGACGCCGAGCGTCAGCGTGAGAAATACGCCGGCGCTGTAAGCGGGACTCGCAACGAGCCGGCGCGCGGATTGACGGATCTCCAGCAGTAACGGCGTCATACGGGGCTCGTCAGCAGCATTCGGGCGGCGCATCGGGAGTCGGCGAGCAACGTGGTCATGGCTGGGGTTCCATCGTATTCCTCTCGTCGCTACTCATAACGAAGCGCAGCCATGGGTTGCACGCGCGCGGCCCGCCAGGCGGGTGCGGAAGATGCGAGCAGCGCAGTGAGCGCCGCGCCGCCGAAGCCGATCAGATAGGGAAGCGGGCTCGCGGCGCCGACACCGAACAACTGGCTGCCGAGCAGGCGCAGGACCGCGAGCGCGGCAACCGAGCCGGTTGCGCCGGCGATCAGGGCAAACAGCACACCCTGCCCCAGCACGCGGCGCGCGACGTTCAGCGGTCGCGCACCCAGGGCCAGCCGGACGCCGATCTCCGTCGTGCGGCTGCGCTGCAGGAGCGCGACCACCGAGTAAGTGCCGAACGCGGCGAGCAACACTGCCAGCACCGCGAAACCGCCCAACACGCGAGTGAAGAAGACGACCTGGGCGAGCTCGGCGTCGAGTTCATCGTCCATGCGAAAGACGTGCGTGATCCCCTCCTCCGGCTCGACCGCCCAGATCGCTTCCTGCATGCGCTCCAGCAGGCCGGCGCCCGCGCGCGGCGCATGCGCAAGGAATGTCATGCCCGGCTGTGGCGCTTGCACGTAGGGAATGAGCACCTCAGGATCCGCCGGGCTGCGCAGGCCTGCGTTGCGAATATCCGCAACGACGCCAACGATGCGAAACTGCACACGCGGCCCGTGGGTCATCGGCAATGCGATCTCGCGGCCGAGAATGTCGACGCCGTCGAACACCCGGCGCGCGAACGTCTCGTTCACGAGAGCGACCTTTGGCGCCGTCGCATCGTCCGTCGTCTGGAATCCGCGGCCCGTCAACAGCGGTTGCGACAGCAACTCGAGATACGCCGGCGTCACGCGCCGCAGTCCGGCATGCGTGGCTTCGAGCGGTTCGCGTCCGGCCACCTGCACGTCGACCTTGAAGCCGCCGATGGCCGACAGCGGCGGCGCGGTCGTGATGGCAGCGCTCTCGACATCGGGTTCGCGCTCGATCCGCGCCAGCACCAGGCTCGCAAAACGGCGTATTTCGTCCGGTTTGCCGCCTTTGAACATTTGCACCGCGTAAACGTCTTCCGTGCGGAATCCGGGATCGACGGCACTCAGCCGATCGAGACTGAGCGCAACGGCGGCGCCTGCGATCAGCGCCGCCGTGGCGAGCGCGAGCCCGGCGACCGGCAGCGCGCGCAATGCGCCGCGCGACACGGTGCCCGTGCCCTTGCCGCCGGCTTGCAGATTGACCGCCATGCGCTTTCGCAGTCGCAGTCCGAACGGCACTGCGATCAACAGTGGACACAGCAAGGCCAGCCCGCCGGCGAACGCCAGCACGACGGGGTCGAGCCCGATTTCGTCCGCTCGCGGCAGAATGCCGGCCGCCATCGAACGGAACACTTCCAGGCCCGCCATCAGAACCAGAAGCGCCGTTGCCGTTGCGCCGAGCGCCAGCAGAAGCAATTCGAACAGCAGGCCGCGCCACACGCGCAGCGAGGTTGCGCCCAGCGCCTGAACGATGGCGAGCTCGCGCTCGCGCGAGACGAGCCGCGCCGCAAGCAGGCTGCCGACGTTCGCGCAGGCAATGGCGAGCACGACCAGCGAAACGACAAACACGCCGGCCAGAGCGCCGCGCACGTCGCCGACCATCAGGTCGAGCAGACTCGTAGCCTTCAGTCGCCAGCCGATATCCGCCAGACCATGATCGGCGCGGATCTCCGCGGAAAGGGCGTCCAGCTCGGCCGCGATGCTGGAGGCATCCACACCTTCCGCAAGCCGGCCGATCCCGCTCATGTACCGTCCGTTGACGAATGAGACGGGATCGTGCGAATAGAATACCGGATTGGCCGCACGCCAGAGCCCGACACCGACATCGACTTCCGGCGGCATGACGCCGACGACGGTTACCGTTTCGTCGCCCAGTCGCAACGACTTGCCGACGATGTCGGGATCCCGGTTCGTCAAGCGTTCCCATTCGATATCGCTGAGCATGGCGGCCTTACGCGCCGGCCCAACGTCGTCCGCATTGATCCAGCGGCCGAGCTGCGGCCGCACGCCGAGTGCCGGAAAGTAGCCGGCGCTCACGTGATGCATGGTGATTTCGCGCGGCCGCTCACCGGAGAGGACGGTCTCACCGCCCCACGCGTACCAGCCGACATGTTCGAAAGCGGCGACGCGTTCGAGGCCGAAGGCTTCCGCCGCCGTAAGGTCGCCGCTGCCTCCTTCCAAAGCATTTACGCTCGAGATCTCGACGACCCTGTCGCCGCCGGGATAAGGCAGGCTGTGCAGCAGGACGCCGTTCAGCACCGTGTACATGCACACGCTCAAGGCGAGCCCCAGTGTCAGCGTGAAGAACACGCCGAGGCTGCTCGCAGGGCTGCCGGCGAGGCGGCGCGCGGCCTGACGAAGCTCGGTCGAGAACGATGTCATTCTTGCATCCTCACTCGTAGCGCAGGGCTTCCATCGGGTTGACACGCGTGGCGCGCAGCGCCGGCAGCAGCGAGGCGACCAGGGCTACGGTGAACAAGGTCAGTGCCACCAGCATCAAGGTGACCGGATCGGAGGGCGAGACGCCGCGCAGCATGCTGGAAAGCAGTCTGGCGAAACCGACCGCGCACAACAGGCCGACCCCCAGACCGATGGCGAGCTGCAGCAAGCCCTGGCGGAGGACCATGCCTAGGATCCCGCCATCCTGGGCGCCCATCGCGCGGCGCACGCCGAACTCGCGCGTGCGCTGGCTGACCGAATACGCGAGCACGCCGTAGATTCCCGCGGCCGCCAGGACGACTGCGATGATCGCGAATATGCTGAACAGGATGGAAATGATGCGCGAGGTGAAGCTGCCGGCCCAGATCCAATCCTCGAGCGTGCGGACCCAGTAAACGGGAATGTCCTTATCCACGGCACGCACGACTTCGCGCAACGTCTGGCCGAATGCCATAGGGTCGCCTTCGGTGTGCACGGCGACAGTGAGGAATCGCTGGGGGACCTGCGCCAGGGGCACGAACGCCGACGGGTGTTCCGGATCGGATCGCTGATCCAGTACGACTTCTTCGCTGACGCCGATGACTGTATGCCAGCGCGTGTCGTCGCTGTCCGGATTGCCGATCATGACCTGCTGGCCGATGGGATCCGAGTCCGGAAAGGCTTGCCGCGCGAATCGTTCGCCGATCACGACGACGGGCGGGCTCGCGGCACCGTCGCGCGAGTCGAACCAACGGCCTTGCAACAGGTCGATGTCCAGCACTTCGGCGTAGTTGTTCATCACCCCGGCGTAGTTCGTCCATGGGAGCTGCCCGGTTTCCGGCACCTCCATGCCGCGCGTGCGGTAGGGCATCACATAGGCGTCGATGCCCGGATAGGAATAACCGACCGTCGCTCCCCGCACACCGGGCGTCGCCTCCAGCCGCTCGGTCAACTGTTCGAAGAACGCATATTGGGACGCCGGATCCGGGTATCTCGATTCCGGCAAGCCGATCCGACCGGTCAAGAGGTCGGTGTTCTCGATGCCGAGCGGCCGCTCGTGCATGTTCACGATGCTGCGAATCAGCAGGCCGGAGCTCACCAGCAGGATGCACGACAGCGCAATTTCCGCGGTCACCAGGGTCCGGCTCAGCCTGGAAGCAGATACGCCGCTGCCTTTCGCGCCCTCCTTCAAGTACTCGTTCACGTTCGCTCGGGTGGCGCGCCAGGCCGGCGCCAGCCCCGCGATCACGCCGGCGAAAACTGCAGCACCGGCCGCGAACAGCATCACCCGCCAGTCGAGACTGGGGTCGATCCAGAACGGCTCCTGAATGCCGGCCGCGACAAACGCGCGATCGGTCAACTCATTGCCTGCGTCGGCAAGAAACCAGCCGATAATTGCCCCGAGCGACGCCAGCACGACGCTTTCGGTGAGCACGTGCACGAAAATCCGTCCCCTGCTTGCGCCCAGCACCGCACGCAGGGCGATGTCCTTCTGTCGCGCGGCCGTTCGCGCGAGTATGAGATTGGCGACGTTCGCGCAGGCGATCAGCAGCACAAACAGGACAGCGACAAACATCGCTGAAATGACCGTTCGCGCTTCGTCGGGAATGTATTCGTGCTGGAACGGCTTGATGACGGTGGTGATGTTCTCGTTCTCGCGGTGCCGATCGGCGAGCGCCGCCGCAATGTTCGAGAACTCCGCGCGGGCCTGCTCCGGCGTCACCCCCGCTTTGAGGCGGCCGAACACTTCGACGGTAGTGCCCTCGCCGCGACGGAACTTCGAGAGGTCGATCCGCAGGGGCGCCCAGACATCCTGGATGAGCGGGAACTGAAAGCCTGCCGGCATGACGCCGACGATCGTCGTCGGTATGCCATTGACCCGAATATCCTTGCCGAGAACCGCAGCGTCGCCGTTGTAGCGGTTCAACCATGCGTCGTAGCCCAGCACGACCACCGGCGCCGCCCCGGGCTCGGCGTCCGCCGGCTGCAGCGTGCGGCCGATATGCGCCTTCGCCTGGATGACGTCGAAGCCGGATGGCGTGATGAATGCGCCCTCGAATCGTTCCGGCAGATCGCCGTCCGAAATGTTTATCGTGCCGTAATAGAACGCGGCGATTTGGTCAAAGGACGTCTGCACCTGCCGCCATTCGACGAAGTCGTGCTGGGTGGCTTCCATGCTGTCGAAGCCGTGCAGCGGATTGGCGCGCTCGATGTGCATGATGCGCCCCGCATCCGGAAACGGCAGCGGGCTCAGCATGTAAGCCTTGACGGCGGTGAACATGTACACGGTCGCGCCGAGCCCAAGGGCAAGGATCGCGACGGCCAGTACCGTGAAGCCCAGGCTCTGCTGCAGCTGGCTCAGAACCTGCCGTATCTCATGCCAGATCGAACTCATCCCGCTCCCCTCGTTCAGTGCATGATTCATTCATAGCGACGCGGAAATCATCTAGAACGCTGCGCATGAAAGTCTCCCTCGTTTGATCGGGGTTACTGCCTGTCGCCTGCGTGAATCAATTCGCGCCTACCCGGATATCCGCCTGCGCGTGCAACGCTTCGAGCATTTCCTCGTCGACGATCTGACCGTCGAATAGCGCAATCCTGCGCTTGGCGCATTCGGCGAAGCGCGGATCGTGGGTGACCATGCAGATGGTCGCGCCGCCGGCATGCAGTTCTTCGAGCAGGCCCATCACCGCGTCGCCGTTCCTCGAATCCAGGTTGCCGGTCGGCTCGTCGGCGAGCAGGATCGACGGCTGCCCCACCAGCGCGCGCGCGACGGCGACGCGTTGCTGCTGACCGCCGGAGAGCTGCGCGGGGTAATGCTTGACCCGGTGCGACATGCCGACGCGTTCCAGGGATGCCATCACCCGCTCCTTGCGTTCACCTCTCCCCATGCCCTCGCGATAAGTCAGCGGCAGCTCGACGTTCTCGAACACCGTGAGATCGCCGATCAGGTTGAAGGCCTGGAAGATGAAACCGATTTCCTTGTTACGAATGCGGGCGCGCATGCCGGCGTTGATGTCTTCCACGGACTTGCCGTTCAGTGTGTAGCGTCCGTCACTGGGCGTATCCAGCAGACCGAGAATGCTGAGCAGGGTAGACTTGCCGCAGCCGGACGGTCCCGTAATAGCGACGTATTCGCCGCGGTTTATTTCGGCGTGCACGCCGGCGAGCGCATGCGTTTCTACCTCATCGGTGTAGAAAATCTTCTTCACGCCGTCGAGGCGGATCAGCAGCTGCTGCGTGTCGTTCATTGTCGTCGTCCCCTTGCCTTTCAATTCAGTTCGATTCGGTCGTGATCGTCCCACTGTGAGGTGTCGGACAGCACGACGCGGTCGCCTTCACTCAGACCTTCGATAATCTGCACGCGGTTGACGGACACCTTGCCGAGGGTCACCGGTATGCGCACCGCGATGCCGGATTCCGGCTGAACGCGGAACATCCGCAGCGTCGAGCCCGGCTGGCCGTAGGCCGGCCGTCCGACGTGCAGCACATCGTCGAGTCGTTCGATGAGAATGGTGCCATCGACGGAAAGATCGGGACGCGCGCCGGGCGGCAGCTCCCCGACGATGTCCACGTCCACCTGCACGGTGCCGTCGCTCACGGCCGGATCGATGCGGATCACCCGACCCTCCACGGTGCCGTTGCGAGTGTCAATTTCCACCGGCTGATCCAGCTGGATATCCTTGGCCTGCGTCTCGGCGATGCGAAGTTCCGCCATGAGCTCATCGGGACGCGCTACGCGCGCGATGTTGGTTCCGGGTGTCACGCGCTGGCCGGCTTCGACTTCCAAAGCCTGCAATACCCCTTCGATACCGGCGCGCACATGCAGGTTGGCATACTGCTCTTCACGCAGCTCGAGGTTCTGTCGCTGCTGTTCCAGCCTCGCGCGCGCCGCACGCAATTGCGCGTCCAGCGCATCCTGCAGATACCCGACGCGCTCCCGCTCCACGTCCAGGCGGACCTTGAGCTGCTCGGCGGCGAGCTCGTCACGGCGGAATTCGATGGCGGGAATGATGCCTGCCTCGGCGAGCTCGGCCTGCGCCTCGGCCTGCAGGCGCGCCCCCTCGTATTCCGCGTTCGCCGCGGCGAGCACGGCGCGCTGATCGAGCACCTGCGATTGCAACTGCACCTGAAGCGCAGCGTAGTCGGCTTCCGCAGCAGTGACTTCGGCGCGGGCTTCGGCGACGTCCTGCGCCAGCTCGGGATTGCTCATTGCCACGATCTCCGTGTCGGCCGTGACCACTGCGCCCGGCTTGACGAGCACGCGGTCCACGCGCGCCTCGCTGGCCGCCGCGATGTAAAGGATTTCGCGCGGCACCAGCACGCCCGGCCCGCGGACCTGCAACAGCATTTCACCCCGCTCGACGGTATCGATATACAGCGCCGCGCGTTCCACGGAAGGCGCCGCCGGCTCCAGCAAGGCCAGAAAAATGCCGAGAGCCAGCACGACGGCAGCCGCCGCGGCCGAATAGCTCCAGCGTCGCTGTCGGTGCTTGCGCTTCAGGTCTTCTCTGACGATATCCATTTCGACGTGTATGAGTATGTCGGCAACGATGTCCACCCCGGCGCATTGCAGAGTGCGTGCCAAGCAAAAATTGGGGCGGCCACTGGCTTCGGCGCTCGATCGAGGCCGGCGCGGTGTCCGGAAATGGAACGGCGTGCGCGAAATCGGGAATGGATTTCCTATACTACGTCCTGCTTCCGTTATGGAATCATTCCTCGATGGGCCTGTGAGCGAATTCAAGGATCATTTTTCCGGGCATGCCGCCGTCTATGCTGCTGCGCGACCCGACTATCCGGAAGCACTGTTTGCCTGGCTGGCACAGCAGGCGCCTTCGCGCGGCACGGCCTGGGATTGCGCCACGGGCAGCGGGCAGGCCGCCGTCGCCCTGGCGACATATTTCGACGACGTGCACGCCACCGACGCCAGCCGCGAGCAGATTGCCAATGCGCGGGCGTATGAGAAAGTGCATTACGCGGTGGCGGCTGCCGAGACTTCGGGGTTGCCCGAAGCCTCGCTCGACCTGATCACCGTCGCCCAGGCCGCGCACTGGTTCGAACTGCCGGCTTTTTACACCGAAGCGCGCCGCACGCTGAAGCCCCGCGGCGTGCTCGCGATGTGGGGTTACGGGCTGACGCGCATCGATCCGGTCATCGATCGGGTGATGGACGCATTCGATGCCGGGATCATCGGCCCGTACTGGCCGCCCGAGCGCCGGCACATCGACAATGCCTACGCGGATCTCGAGTTTCCGTTCGCGCGAATTGCCGCGCCCGCGTTCCGCATGCTCAAACGCTGGACGCTCGCGGAGTTTCTCGCCTACATAGGCAGCTGGTCGGCCGTGCAACGTTACCGGAAGCAGAAAGGCGTCGATCCGATAGTCTGGCTGCGGCAGGAACTGTACGCTCTCTGGGGCAAAGGCGGGAACACCAGGGACGTGACCTGGCCACTGTTCATGCTGGCGGGAACCAAGGGCGAGATGTGAGGCCACTCGCGCGCACACCCCCAACGAGAGAACCTGTGATCTTTGCGGACGATGCTCAGGCGAAAGAGCCGGCGCTCATCGAGACCCGGCAGTCTCCAGGTTATCGATGCGGGGCTGGAGGAACTCGGCGAGCCCGGGATCCTTGTCGATGGCGGTCCGATAAGCCTCCAGCGCCCGTTCGGAGTTGCCGTCCGACTCGTAGGCGCGGCCGAGATAAAACTCGATCAGCGCCGAGGCTGGATAGTATTCACGATTCAGCTCGAGCAGCGCGATAGCTGAATCGGTCGCGCCCGCCTGCGTCAGCCCCTCCGCGTACATACTCAGCGTGAGCTCCGAAAAATCGTAGCTGTGGCTGCCGAAATATTCCTGTCGCAGCGCGCGGTAGCGGGTGACTGCCGCATGCGGTCCGCCCTCCTCGAGTGTCCTGGCCAGAACGTCTTCGATCAGCAGCGGAGCAGGCAGGCCCCGATGGCAAGTGACGCACGATACGCTAACTTGCGTCTCGCCCGTGACGTCGATCGACGCCAGGTTGCGATTGATCGATGCGGTCAACTCGAGCATCTTGCGTGCAATGCGCTTGGGCTTTTTCTTATCCAGCTCGAACTCGAAACTCGTGAGATCGTCGCCTTCGCCCACGTGACAATGCTCGCATCGGACCCCCAGCCCTAGTGCGAATTCCTTCATGGTGCTTCGTAGCTCTTCGCTCGTGATGTCCGCAGGCAGTACTCGCAGGTTTTCCGGATCATCGTAGATGGCCGCCAGTGCCGGCACCGTGGCAACAAGGCAGCACCCGGCAATCAGCTTCGGAAGCAGGCACATTAGCGCGCACCTTTGCATTACGACCCGGTCGCACGGAGTCTACAAAGTCGCAAGCTGTCGCAGGTTCGCATTCGGTGCGGAACGTGTCAGGAACCAGTCAGGACAACGCAGGTGCCCGAACGGTTGTCCACTTGTAGTGGCGAAACGTTTTCCCGATGATACGCGGACATGTCAGTCCGCTCGATCAGGACGTCTCACACGGCGACCGTTCTGGTTGCCCTGCTGATGCTCTGCATGGTTCTGGCCGGTGCGCTGGCATGGCAGGCCTATACTGCCGTGCTCGCGCAACGCGCAACGGCCGAAGGCGTGCTGCGGGACTATGCGGGACTCGCCGCCGAAGAGTTCATACGCCGTTCTGCGACCGAGATCGGTTTTTACGGTTTCCTGCCGCTGGTGTCCGAACTGGGCCGGTGGCCGGATACCGGCAGCTCGCAGCTATCGGACTGGACGTCGCGGATGCAGGACAGCGGGGACGAGAAAGTTGGCAGAGCCTTGCAGCTCGCGGCCCGCTTCCTGAGGTATTGGCCGGGTGACGCCCGGATCGAAACATCGGCTGCCGAGCTGGCCGCGGATTTGACTGCTTGGACGCGCAGGCGACTCGACGAAGCTATCCAGAGTCGCGACGCGAGACAGGCACCTTTCATCGTGCTCACTTTCGAAAACGGGTCGACGGTGCGGACATTCGTTTTTGCGGAGCTGACCAGCGATGACGGCTCAACCTACTTCCCGGGGTTCGAGGTCGCCGTCGACCAGTATCCCGGCTGGCTGAGAGAAGCTTATGAGCGCGGCGGCTTGTTGCCGGCAACCCTGATCGAAGATCCGCTCGCGCGGGATGCGCTTTATCTTCGCGCATTCGACACCCGCAATCGTGATCTGCTCGTCGTCGGATCGCGGCCCACCGGCAATCTGCTCGTCACGCGGCAGGCGTCCGACGATTATGGCGGGGCGCTGCGCGGGATGCGTCTGGAGGCTGCGCTCAATCCCGCGGTCGCCGACGAGGTCGTCATCGGCGGCATGCCCGGCGCTCGCCTGCCCCTGGTCGGCGGCCTGCTTCTGCTGACGAGCGCACTGCTCATCATCTCGATCGTGCAGGTATGGCGGGAACGCGCGCTCGCTCGTCTTCGCGAGGACTTCATTTCTCGCGTTTCACACGAACTGCGAACGCCGCTCACGCAGATTCGTATATATGCGGAGACGCTTCTGCTCGACAGGACACGGTCCACAGAAGAAGCGCACAAGGCGCTCACCGTCATCGACAGGGAATCGAATCGACTTTCCAATCTGGTCACGAATCTGCTGCGCTTCCAGGCCGCAAAGTTCGGCGCCGTCGAGTTGCATTCGAAAAGCCTCGATCTGGTCGCCACCACAAGGCATCTCGTCGAGGAGCTGGAGCCTCTGGTGCCCGGGCGATTGATGTTTGAATCCAACGGGCTCAGATCAGTCTGCGTGGAAATCGATGCGGATGCGCTGCGACAGATTCTGAGCAATCTTGTCGACAACGCCGCGAAGTACGGTCCACCGGAACAGACGGTGCAAGTCGCCGTGCAGGCGGCGCTTCGAGAGGTAAGCATTTCGGTCGAGGACGAGGGTCCGGGAATCCCTGCCGGCGAGCGCAGACGTGCATGGGATCCCTATTATCGCTGTGACTCAGGTTCGAGCCGCAATGTGCCCGGCACGGGCATCGGTCTCGCCGTAGTTCGCGACCTCGTGACCAGGCATCGGGGACGCTGCCTCATCAGCGAGGGCGGCGCGGGAGGTGCCCGCTGCACGGTGACGTTTCCCCGGTCGGACTGCCCGGGCGGAGTCGGATAAGTGGCGCACATATTGGTCATCGAGGACAGCACGGATCTTGCTGCCGGGCTCGCCAACAATCTGGAGATCGAAGGTTACGCAGTGGATGTCGCGGCCGACGGCGAGAGCGCGTTGCAGGTCGCAAGCGAACGCCCGCCGGATCTGGTCGTGCTCGATTTGATGCTGCCCGGACTCGACGGCTTTCGGGTGTTGCGCGAGCTGCGGCGCAAAGAGCACCGATGCCCGGTTCTCATATTGACGGCTCGCGGAGAAGAGTCCGACAAGGTCCGGGGCTTGAAGCTGGGTGCGGACGACTACATGACGAAGCCGTTCGGGCTGCTCGAGTTTCTTGCCCGAGTAGAAGCGTTGCTGCGTCGCGAATCGGCCCGAGGTCAGCCTGCGCAAAGCGAGATGCATCGATTCGGTGCCATCGAGCTGCGGCCCGCCTCGCGCGAAGTTTTACGCAACGGCCGGCATGTTTGCCTGACACCGAAAGAATATGATCTGCTTTGCGTGCTCCTGCGGCATCAGGGCACGGCGATATCGCGTGCGGCGCTGCTTCGGGAAGTCTGGGGACATGCGGGTGAAGTGGTCAGCCGCACGGTAGACACTCATATCGCCGAGCTCAGGCGCAAGCTGGAGACCGATCCGGCAAGCCCTCGATATATCCTGACCGTGCGCAAGTACGGCTATCGGCTTGCCGCGACACCGTCGGACGATGCGGCGCCGCCCGGCGCTTGATACCTGCGAAATAGTCGATGCATTAATATCGTCATGATTGCGACAGGAATCACGCCGGCGCGGCGCCTGCCAAGTTGACATTCCTTGTCGTTCCGCCATGCTTGACGGCGGACAGGCGGGAACCGGGCGGCAATGCGCAAGCTCATCGCAGAGCTTAAACGGCGAAACGTTTTCAAAGTCGCGATCGTCTACCTGGCTGCGGCCTGGCTGATGATGCAGGTCGTGGACGTCATGTTCCCGGCGCTGGGCCTGCAGCCGTGGACCGTCACGCTGGCGATCGCTCTCCTGCTCATCGGCTTTCCGATTGCACTGGCGATGGCCTGGGCATTCGAGCTCACGCCGGGCAGCATCAGACGTGAGACAGCACAGGCGAAATCCGCCGACGGCGTCTCGACGCCTGCGCAGGGCCCGTCGCCTGCCCGACTTGCAGACGCCGCACGGCCGACGGAGGAGCACAAGTCCATCGCCGTGCTGCCCTTCCTGGACATGAGCCCCGACCGCAACAATGAATACTTCTCCGACGGCATGACTGAAGAGCTGCTGAACGTGCTCGCGCGGATCCCGGATCTGCGGGTCGCCTCCAGAACCTCCTGCTTCGCCTTGAAAGGCAAGGACCTCGATATCCACGAGCTGGCCGAGCGGCTGAACGTCGGACATGTGCTCGAGGGCAGCGTGCGCAAAGCCGGCGACCGGCTGCGGATCACCGCCCAACTCATCGAGGCCGGCACGGACTCTCACTTGTGGTCGGAATCCTACGACCGGAAGCTCGATGACATCTTCGCGATTCAGGACGACATCGCCCGCAAGATCGGCGATGCGTTGAAGCTCCGGTTTCACACGCGGACTCGACCGCACACGACGCCGAGCAATACACGCGCATATGACTTGTATCTCAGAGGGCTGAGCTTCCTGCATCGGTTCGGGCCGAAGAGCCTGGGCTACGCGATCGACATGTTCCGCCGGTCCACCGAGGCCGATCCGGGTTTTGCCCCGGCCTGGGCCGCCATGGCAAATGCTCACGCAACGATGGCGATCTACTATTCCGGCGGAACGACTCATCTCGAGGCTGCCGACGAGGCCAGCCGCCGGGCCGTGGAGCACGCTCCGGAGCTGGCCGAGGCTCATTCAGCGAGGGCGTTGTTCCATCTTGCGCGGCGAAATTACGATGATGCCGCGAAGGCCTTCGAGCGAGCCATCGAGCTCAATCCCCGTCTGTTCGACACGTGGTACCAGTACGCGCGAACGGCCGTGCACCAGGGGCGCATGCGCCGGGCACTGGAACTGTTCGAGAAGGCCGCCGAGGTCAATCCCGAAGACTATCAGGGCCCCCTCATCGCCGCCCCTATCTATCGCAGCCTCGGCGACGAAGAAAATGCCCGGAAAGCCGATCGGCGGGGGGTCGCGCTCGCCGAGCGCCACCTCGAGGATTATCCGGACAACGCCCGCGCGTATTTTCTCGCCAGCGCAGCACTGCTGAGCCTGGGGGAGCGCGACAAGGCATTCGAGTGGAGCGAACGCGCGCTGGCTATCGATCCGGATGATCCCAGCGCCCGTTACAACGTGGCGTGTTTCTACGCCCAGGCTGGCGACATCAACCGCGCGCTGGACTATCTGGAAACCTCTCTGGCATCCCGGAGCTGGGTGGAAAACGATCCCGAGCTCGAGCCCCTCCGTAAGCATCCGCGTTACCGGGCATTCATCGCGAGTCTCGACGACTGAGTTCGGCCATACCCGCCGGGAGCAATCGATCAGTGCGCGACCGAATCCAGGCCCTCGAACGGGAGGCTCGCAGACTCGATCCGGATGCCGCCCGGCGCATGCGGTGGCGCGAGGCAGCGACCGGCTACACGGAGCAGTTTCTCGAACGCCTCGGCGAAATTCCCGCCTATCGGCCCGGATTCGGCGATCCGGCCGGCGCGTTGTCGCAGCCGTTCGCGGAGGAGCCGGCCGACATCGGCCAACTGCTGGCGATTCTGAACAACGAGGTCGATGCGCCGGGAATCAATCCCGCTTCGCCCGGCGCGTTCGGCTACATTCCGGGCGGCGGGCTCTACCCGGCTGCGCTGGGCGATTTCCTAGCCGACGTGAGCAATCGCTACTCGGGTGTGTTTTTTGCCGCGCCGGGCGCCGTGCGGATGGAAATGCAGCTGGTCGGATGGCTGGCCGGGCTGATCGGCTATCCGGCCGAAACCTCGGGCGGGGACCTCACCTCCGGGGGCAGCATCGCAAACTTGAGCGGCATCGTCGCCGCGCGCAACGCGCATGATGTCAAAGCCGCCGACCTGCCGCGCCGCGTGGTCTATCTCAGCGAGCAATCCCATCACTCCGTAGCCAAGGCGCTGCGGATTGCCGGGCTCGGGGAGTGCGTCCGCCGCCTCATCGAGGTCGATGAGCGCTGGCGCATGGATGCCGACACGCTGGCGACGCAGGTCGATGCGGACCGTCGCGACGGCCTGCTGCCCTGGCTCGTCGTTGCGACCGCCGGCAGCACGGACGTCGGCGCCGTCGATCCGCTGGGCGCGATCGCTGAGATTGCCGCGGCTCACGGCATATGGCTGCACGTAGATGCGGCCTACGGTGGCGCGTTTCTGCTCTGCGAGCCGGGCCGACAGATACTCGCCGGCATCGAGCGATCGGATTCGGCGGTGCTCGACCCGCACAAGGGTCTGTTCCTGCCGTACGGCAGCGGCGCGCTGCTGGTGCGCGATCGCGAACGCCTCGCCGCGGCGAACCGCTACCACGCCAACTACATGCAGGATGCGTTTCGCCCCGACGTGGAACTCTCGCCGGCTGATCTCTCGCCTGAGCTGACCCGTCCGTTCCGGGGCCTGCGGTTGTGGCTGCCTTTGAAGCTCTTCGGCCTCGCGCCGTTTCGCGCCGCGATCGAGGAGAAGCTGCTGCTCGCCCGCCATTTTCACGCACGCCTGAGCGAGCTCGCGAACTGGGAAGTCGGGCCCGAGCCCGATCTCTCCGTCGTGACCTATCGCTACGTGCCCGAGCGCGGTAACGTGGACGACTTCAATCGCCGGCTCATCGCGGCCGTGCAGAATGACGGCAGAGTATTCATTTCTTCGACGCAACTCGACGGCCGTTTCACGCTGCGCCTCGCGGTGCTGAACTTCCGCAGTCACCTCGCGCAGGTCGAATTGGCGCTGGAGCTGCTGCAACACCATGCGCGGCACCTCGTGGAGGGTGCCTGATTCGGTCAGTTATGCCAGGTTTCCTGGCATAACCGACTTGATGAGCAAAGCGGACATTCGCCGGCGAGCCTGCTCGCACGATTCTTGCATCGCAGTCTTCCATGCCGCAGCTCTTCCATGACCTTCCCGCATTCGGCCAACCGGGCATCGAGCCGCGCTGGACGCGCAGCGACAAGCAGGCCGTCGGCACGGCGCGTTCGGCATCCGCCCGGATCTGGTTCACGGTCGCGGGCGGCATCGTCAGCGAAGTCTACTTTCCCACGATCGACCATCCGCAGACCCGCGATCTGCAGTTCCTGATCACCGACGGTGAGACGTTCTTCCACGATGAGCGGCGGCATACGGAATCCAGAATCGAGCCGATGTCGCCGCACGCGCTCGGCTTTCGCCTGACGAATCGCGAGCGGAATGGACGATACGCACTCGTCAAAGAAATTCTCGCCGATCCGCATTATCCATGCCTGTTGATGCAGACTCGGCTCCAGGCAACCGAACCGCTGCGCTCGCGGTTGCAGCTCTATGCGTTGCTGGCGCCGCACCTCGATGTGGGCGGCTGGGGCAACAACGGCAACGTCGTGGAAGTCGACGGCAGGCGCATTCTCACCGCGAACCGCAATGGCACCTGGCTCGCGCTGGCTGCCTCCACGCCTTTCCGCAAGCTTTCATGCGGCTATGTCAGCACGAGCGATGGCTGGACCGATCTGCACGACAATTTCCACATGGACTGGGAGTTCGACTCCGCCCCGAACGGAAACATCGCGCTGACCGGCGAAATCGATCTGAGCGAGGGCTTCGAGTTCACGCTGGCGCTGGCTTTCGGCCGCAGCCTGTCGCACGCGGTCTCCACCCTGCTGCAGTCCCTGACCGTGCCGGTCGAGCGCCACCGCGAGCAGTTCATCGAACAGTGGGAAGAAACCTGTGCAGGCATTCTGCCCCTGGAAGACGCCTGCGAGGATGGAGGCACGCTGTTCCACATGGGCTACAGCGCGCTGCTGGCCCACGAGGACAAAATGTATCCGGGCGCGATGATCGCTTCGCTGAGCATTCCCTGGGGCGAGGCGCGCAGCGAGACGGATCTCGGTGGCTATCATCTCGTCTGGACGCGCGACATGGTGCACAGCGCCACCGGGCTGCTGGCGGCCGGCAACACCGACACGCCGCGGCGCGCGCTGGTTTATCTGATCGCGGCGCAACGCCCGGACGGCCACTTCCCGCAGAATTTCTGGATCGACGGCACGCCGTACTGGCACGGACTGCAGCTCGACGAGGTGGCTTTCCCGATTCTGCTCGCCTGGCGGCTCCAGAAGCTCGACGCACTATGGAACGTCGATCCGTTGCCGATGGTCCTGCGGGCGGCCGGCTTCCTGATCCGCCAGGGGCCCGTCACCGAGCAGGAGCGCTGGGAGGAGAACAGCGGCCTGTCGCCCTCCACGCTGGCCTCGAGCATCGCGGCGCTGATCTGCGCCGCCGACCTCGTGCGCAACCGCGGCGACGAGGCGATGGCGGTGTTCCTGGAAAGTCATGCCGATTTCCTCGAATCGCACATCGAGGCATGGACCGTGACGACCGAGGGCACGCTGGTGCCGGGCATTCCGCGGCATTACATTCGCATCACGCCCGCCGACCCCTTCGGCGCTCATCCGAACGAAAACCCGAACGAGGGAATGCTCGCGATCCGCAACCGGCCGCCCGGCGCGCAGGTCGAATTCCCCGCGAAGGAGATCGTCGACGGCGGATTCCTGGAGCTCGTTCGCTACGGCATCCGGCCCGCCGACGATCCGGTCATCCGCGACTCGATCCGCGTGATCGATGCCGTGCTCAAGGTCGACACGCCATCCGGACCTTGCTGGTATCGCTACAATCACGATGGGTACGGTCAACGGGAAGACGGCGGGCCGTACATCGGTTGGGGAAAGGGCCGGCCATGGCCAATCCTGACCGGCGAGCGGGGGCATTACGAGCTGGCCGCAGGCCGCGACGTACGATCGTTCGTCCGGGCGATGGAGGGCTTCGCCAGCGCGCACCTGCTCCTGCCCGAGCAAATCTGGGACGAGCCGGACCGCGCGGACCTGCGATTTGTTCGCGGCGAGGCGACCGGCTCGGCGATGCCGCTCATGTGGGCGCATGCCGAGTACATCAAGCTGCTGCGCTCGGTCCACGACGGGCGAGTATTCGACCGCTTCGATCCCGTCGCCGAGCGATACCTGAATCCGGCGGCCGCGGAGTCAACACCAATGGAAGTGTGGAAGTTCAACCGGCAGGTCGCCGAGGTGTCTCGCGGCACGCGGCTGCGGGTCCTGGCCCAGGGGCCTTTCCGTCTTCGCTGGACGAACGATGAATGGCAGAGCCACAAAGACACGGCCTCGAGCCCGATGCGGCTCGGCATCGATTATGTGGATCTCGCTGCTCGTGACGAGCAGCGAACGCCGCTGAGTTTCACGTTTTTCTGGCCTGAGTCGGGTCGCTGGGAAGGTCGCGACTTCTCCGTCCGCATTCGGTGACGGCCGGGATCAATCGATGGGGCTCATATCCTGATGAACCACCCTTTCATCGGCGCGTCGAATGACATTCCAGTATCCAATCCCAGGGAGGGAATCATGAAGTACCTGTGCCTGATCTGCGCGGAGCGCGTGATGGAGCAAATGCCGGAGCCCGATGCGGAGCGCCACTACGCGGAATACACCGAGTTCACCGACGATCTCCGCGCCAGCGGCCGATTGGTTGGAAGCAATCGCCTGCTGCCCGCCGGTACCGCTAAAACCGTGCGGGTTCGAAACGGCAAGGCCTCGATCAGCGACGGGCCGTTCGCCGAGACCAAGGAACAGCTCGGCGGCTATTACCTCATCGAGGCCGGGGACATGGACGAGGCAGTCCGGATAGCCGCTAAAATACCGGGTGCGCGGATCGGGTGCGTCGAGGTCCGGCCGGTCGCGGAGGACGCAGAGACGCTCCGCGCGTTGGGATTCGACGCCCCGGGTGCCCGGCCTTAGCCGGAAAGGAAGCCACGATGAGCACGGATGCAGCCGTCGACGTGGGCGCGCAAGTGGAGGCCGTCTATCGCGCCGAATCGCGCCGCGTGCTTGCCACCTTGATCCGCCTGCTTGGTGACTTCGACGTTGCCGAAGAGGCGCTGCACGATGCATTCAGGGCGGCGCTGGAGCAATGGCCGCGCGACGGCATGCCCGACAATCCGCGCGCGTGGCTCGTCTCGGCCGGCCGCTTCAAGGCCATCGACGGGATACGCCGGCGCGCGCGATTCGATTCGTCGCAGGCCGAGCTCGCCGATCAACTGGATGCCTCCACGAGCGATCCCGCGGACTGGGAAGACGAAGGCCTGGAGGATGACCGGCTGCGGTTGATTTTCACCTGTTGCCATCCGGCCTTGCCGCCGGACGCCCAGGTGGCGATGACCCTGCGCGAGGTCTGCGACCTGACGACCGAGGAGATCGCGCACGCTTTCCTCACCGCCGCGTCCACCGTTGCCCAACGCATCGTGCGCGCCAAGACGAAAATTCGCGATGCCGGCATTCCCTATGAGGTGCCGACGCGAGCGCAACTGCCGGACCGGCTCGACAGCGTGCTCCACGTGATCTACCTCGTATTCAACGAGGGATATTCCGCCTCATCGGGCACGGCGCTGACGCGTCATGATCTCTCCGGTGAGGCGATTCGTCTGGGAAGGCTGCTCGTCGAGTTGCTGCCGGAGCCGGAAGTGGTCGGCCTCCTCGCCCTGATGTTGCTGCAGGAATCCAGACGCGAGGCCCGCAGCTCGCCGGACGGGGAGCTGATGCTGCTCGATGAGCAGGATCGCTCGCTGTGGAATCGGGAGCAGATCACGGAAGGAACCGCGTTGCTCGAACGGGTGCTTTATTCGCGGCGTTTCGGGCCCTATACGATTCAGGCGGCGATCGCGGCCGTGCACGCCGAGGCGCCCGATGCTGCCGCCACCGACTGGAACCAGATCGTCGGGTTGTATGACGTGCTGGCCCGGATAGCCCCGTCGCCCGTCGTCGAGCTCAACCGCGCCGTGGCCGTGGCGATGCGCGATGGCCCGGAGGCCGGCCTGACGCTCATCGACGCAATCCTCGCGCGTGGCGATCTCGCGGACTATCCCCTTGCCCACTCGGCGCGCGCGGATCTCTGCCGGCGCCTCGAGCGGACAGCGGACGCCCGGGCGTCCTACGAACGGGCGCTCGACCTCACGCGGGAAGAGACGGCGCGGCGGTTCCTCGAACGGCGGCTGACGGAGTTGCACGCCTGAAAATGAGATAAGCAAGGAACGGCGCCGTTCCCGGGGGAGCATCTCGACCAACTCGCCGGCCCGGCCCATACTGTGTGGGGGCAACTGACAAACAGGTCGACCCGATTTCGCTATGCGTGCTTTCCTGTCGGAGTTGCGCAGGCGCAATGTCTACAAAGTCGGCGCGGCTTATGCCGTCGTCGGCTGGATTGTGATTCAGGTCGCCTCGGTTGTCATCCCGACTTTCAGCGCCCCGGGATGGGTCGTTAAGGTCATCATCCTGCTCGTGGTGCTCGGCTTTCCTCTGGCACTGGCACTCTCCTGGGCGTTCGAGATTACGCCCGAAGGGCTCAAGCGGACGCACGAGGTGCCCCTGGAGCACTCGATTACTGCCAGCACCGGGCGAAAGCTCGACTTCGCCATCATCGGCCTGCTCATTGTCGCCCTTGGATTTTCGATCTCGTTCAATCTGAACGATACGCCCGGAGTCCGTGCAGCATCGATCGCTGTCCTGCCTTTCACCAGCCGCAGCACCGACCCGCAGCACGCCCTGTTCGCCGACGGGATGCACGATGAGTTGCTGACAAGCCTCGCAAAAATCGGCTCGCTGAAGGTCATCTCGCGCACGTCGGTGATGGAGTATCGCGATACGACCAAGAAGCTGCGCCAGATCGGCAAGGAGCTGGGCGTCGCCACAGTGCTCGAAGGTGCCGTGCAGCGCGCCGGCGACACTGTGCGCATCAATGTGCAGCTCATCGATGCCGGGACCGATGAGCACGTCTGGGCGAATACCTACGATCGCCGGCTGAGCACCGAAAACATCTTTGCCATCCAGACCGAGATCGCGACAACAATCGCAGAGAAGTTGCAGGCGACTTTAACCCCGGACGAGAAGGAGCGGGTATCCAGGATCCCTACCGGCAACCTGGAGGCCTACAACGCTTATATCGCCGGGCGTCAGAAGCTGTATCAACGGGAAATCGAGAGCCTGCAAAGCGCCCGCGGACTATTCGAACGAGCAATCGCGCTCGATCCGGAGTTCGCACAGGCCTATGCCGGTCTGGCCGACACGCTGCACATCCTCTATTACAACCATGGCATCCTGTCCGCGGACGAGGCCTTCACGAAGTCGGCGGCCCTCTTGGATAAAGCGCTCTCGATGGAGAGTGAGGACGCCGACATACACGCCTCGATAGGCTTGTTGAAAACCGGCATGTGGGAGACGAATCAGCGCGAGCCCGATGCCCGGCAGGCCGAGGAAGCCTTCGGGAAAGCGATCGCGCTCAACCCGAACCATGCCCAGGCAATCGCCTGGTATGCGTCACTCGCGTCGGACCTGGGCGACGAGACCAAGTCCATCGAGCTGTTCGAACGGTCGCTGGAGCTCGACCCCCTGGCGCGAGTGACCCGGCTCAACCTCGGCGTCAGCTACGCGCGCGTCGGCGACAACGCGCGCGCCCTCGACCGGTGGCTCGAGATCACACGGCTGGATCCCGACTGGCCTACTGCGCCGGAATCAATCAGCTTCCATCTGGCCAATCTCGGCCGGTTGGACGAAGCGCTCGCCTGGTACCACAAGGCACGTTCACTGAGCGCCGACCCCGCCCTGATGCGCGGAGGAATCAGTACGTACATGGCATTCGGCCAAACCGATCGCGCCCTGGAGTTGCTCCACGAACTTCCACGAGACCATGGTTTCTGGATACTCGCGCAGGCGCAAGGTCGCCGGTTCGAGGGCGATTACGCCGGCGCTCTCGCATTGCTGGAGGGTTCGCTTGCCCAATTGGAGCATGCGCCGCCTCCGTTTCTGTTCGTCACCGCGGCAGTTGCTATCCAGCACGGAAATTTCGAATCGGCACGCCGCTATCTGGAGCAGCTCTGCCCGCGATTTACCGAGACTGTTCCGCGAATCGACGCCCTGAACTGCAGCAACGGTGTCGGCTACGCCTACGCACTGCAACAACTCGGCGAGCCGGAGCGTGCAGAGCAAGTCCTCGAAGCGACCCTGAAGTTTTTGCAGCGCCAACCCCGCCTAGGTCTCGTCGGCTACGGTATTGCCGACGTCGAGACGCTGGTTCTGATGGGCCGGCCGGAACAAGCGCTCGCTCGGTTGCGCGAGGCCATCGACGACGGCTGGCGCAGTCCATGGACGAAAGACGGTTGGTCGCTCGACAACGATCCCTATCTCGTCGAGCTGCACGACGAACCCGAATTCCGTGCGATAGTCGCGGAAGTCGATGTGGATATCGCCCGTATGCGCGACCGCGCCATGCAAGCCGAGGCGAGCGGGAACTGGGAACCGTTGCTCGCGCTCGCCGGGCGCAAGCGCACGCTTACGGCGGAAACGCTCCAGCGGTAGGCGGCTTGCCGATTGGTCGTGACCGACCGTCGAGGGGGATCAATGCGCGGTCCCAATGGCGCAGTAGAAACAGCGCTATGAAACCGCCGAGCACCGGAATCGCAGCGATGAACAAGTGATTTGCAGGATCGCCCCACGGATCGATCAATTGCCGCCAGGAGACGACGACACTGACTGCATGCAAAAGCACCGCGGCACCATAAGTTACCGTGCGGAACAATCCGAGGAACAGGCAAAGAGCGATCGAGATTTCGACTACGCCAAACACATACGCCATAACCTGGGGAATGCTGAATCCGTAGAAAAAGCCCCAGATCGCCGGTGTATTAGCGGGCACCACGAATTTCTCGATACCCCATTGAAGCAGGAACAAGCCGAGCGAGAAGCGCAACACTAGAAGTGCGCGTGCCACGTCGCGCGTCAATGGTTCATCTTTCATAAATTCTGTCCTTCTCAAAGGCTGAGGGACCAATCAACATTCTACAAGTTGGCTGCGAGACACACGTATAATTCCGTCACGGCAGCCATAACTCCGCAAGAGGCTCGCGCGTATCTTGCCCGTTGGAAGTCAGTGAACGCGTTCGAAACTGCGGAAATGTGAAGCTCATCGATGGAGGCGAGGCTACGTCGGCTCGGGGCGTTGGCGGCGTCACGCCGCCTGTTCGCTGCCGATCCGCGCCGAGAGCAAGGCGTGCTCGAGGTTCGCGAGCGCCGGGCTCGAACACGGCACCTACTGCATGACTGCGAACGCCGTCAGCTCTTCAACCGATACCCCGTCTTGAAAATCCACCACACGATCACGAGACAGATCAGGAAAAATCCCAACGTCATCGCCAGGCTTATCTCCACGCCGACGTCCGAGCTGCCGTAGAAGCTCCAGCGGAAGCCACTGATCAGATAGACGACCGGGTTGAACAGGGTGATCGTACGCCACGCCGGCGGCAGCATGTCGATGGAGTAGAACGCGCCGCCGAGAAAGGTCAGCGGTGCGACGATCAGCAGGGGAATGAACTGAAGCTGCTCGAAGCCGTTCGCCCAGATACCGATGATGAAGCCGAACAGGCTGAAGGTCACCGCGGTCAGCACCAGGAAGCCGACCATCCAGACCGGGTGCTGGATCGAGAGGTCCACGAACAAGGTCGCGGTGGCCAGGATGATCAATCCCAGCACGATCGACTTGGTCGCCGCCGCCCCGACATACGCGAGCACGATTTCCAGCGGCGACACCGGCGCGGACAGCAGCTCGTAGATCGTGCCGGTGAACTTCGGAAAATAAATCCCGAACGAGGCGTTCGACAGGCTCTCCGTGAACAGCGACAGCATGATCAGCCCCGGCACGATGAAAGCGCCGTAGGAAACGCCGTCGACCTCGGTCATGCGCGACCCGATGGCGGCGCCGAACACGACGAAATACAGCGACGTCGTGATGACCGGCGCGACCAGGCTCTGCCCGAGGGTGCGCAGGGCCCGCGCCATTTCGAACCGGTAAAGGGCCCAGACGCCGTATTGGTTGAACCCGATCGGGTTCGCGCCCGGGCTCATGCGCGCTCGCTCACGAGGCTGACGAAGATTTCCTCCAGCGAGCTCTGGCGGGTGTTCAGGTCCTTGTAGCCGATCCCCAGATCGGTCATACGCTTGAGCAGCGACGGGATGCCCGTGCGCTCTTCATTGGCGTCGAACGTGTATTCCAGCTCGTTGCCGTCGCACTTGAGCTCGAGCCGCCATTCGCCCAGCGCATCGGGGATGACGGCCATCGGTTCCTGCAGATTGAGCGTGAGCTGCTTCTTGCCGAGCTTCTTCATGAGCTCGGTCTTCTCCTCGACCACGATCAGCTTACCCTTGCTGACGACACCGATGCGATCGGCCATTTCCTCGGCCTCCTCGATGTAATGGGTCGTCAGGATGATGGTCACGCCGTTCTCGCGCAGGCCCCTGACCAGGGCCCACATGTCCCGGCGCAGCTCCACGTCCACGCCGGCCGTCGGCTCGTCGAGGAACAGGATCTCGGGCTCGTGCGCCAGCGCCTTGGCGATCATCACGCGGCGCTTCATGCCGCCCGAAAGCGTCATGATCCTGTCGTTGCGCTTGCTCCACAGAGACAGGTCGCGCAGCACCTTCTCCAGATGCGCCGGGTTCGGCGCCCGCCCGAACAGGCCGCGGCTCAGATTCACGGTCGCCCACACCGTCTCGAAGGCGTCTGTCGTCAGTTCCTGCGGCACCAGTCCGATCTTGTACCGCGCGGCGCGATAATCGCGCACGATGTCATAGCCGTCCGCGATCACGGTCCCTTCGGTTGCCGTGACAATGCCGCAGACGATGCTGATCAGCGTCGTCTTGCCCGCGCCGTTCGGCCCCAGCAGCGCGAAAATCTCGCCCTTGCGGATCTCGAGATCGACGTTCTTCAGTGCCTGAAGACCCGAAGCGTAGGTCTTCGACAGGTTCGAGATGGACAGGACAGTCGGCGTGGGCAGCATGGGCGCGAAGCTTAACGCAATTGCGCGGCGATTCGCGCGGTCGCAGTTAGAAGGGATGCGAAGCCTGTAAGTTCCTCACGATCCTCACCACGTTTCGCCGAACGGCCGGGCTTCCACCTCGAACGACCACGCCGAGGGCGCCTGCCGGCTCAACCACCAGGCAGTCGATGCCACATCTTCCGGCTGCACGAAGAAGTCGTCGGGCTTGTCCGGCATGCGTTCACGCGTCCGCGGCAAATCGACGACACCGTCCACGATGATCAGCGCGACATGAATGCCCTCGGGCCAGAAGCGGCGTGCCATCGATTGCGCCAGGCTGCGCTGCGCCGCCTTGGCCGCGGCAAACGCGGCGGTTTTAGCGCCGCCTCTGAGGGAGGCCGTCGCCCCTGTGACGATGATCGCGCCACGGTGCCGCTCTTTCATGCGCGGAAAGACCGCGCGGCCGGTCAGGAAGAGTCCGGCGACATTGACTCTCCAGGACGCTTCGAGCGCTTCGACATCGACCTCGTCCACCGCCCCCCATACACCGCTGCCGGCGTTGTAAGCAAGCACGTCCACCGGACCGAGCTCGGCGGCAATGCGTTCGAACACGGCGCTGACTTCAGCCGGGCTCGTTACATCGCATTCATAGGCGTGCGCCGTTCCTCCCAGCTTGCCGGCGAGGCGTGACGTGTATTCGTTGCTGCGAGCAAGCAGCGCAACCTGATAGCCCTCGGTGGCAAAGCGGCGCGCGATGGCCGCGCCATTGCCCGGTCCGACGCCGACGACAGCACATACAGCAGCCATAAAAGCCTCCCTTCCGATCGGTTCGCAGGCGGGGTTGGAGCCGCGGCTGCAATACTCGTGCCCGGCAGCCCTGAGGGGTTTTGGAATAATACTTGCCGTAGTCAACTAATACCTGTAATGTGGCAAATAATACCCGGCTATGTCTTCGCGTGCTCGACTGATGGCAAATGTCGATTCCCTGCAGCGGCCTGAAGCGGTCCGCCGCTTCAACAGGTTTTATACCCGGCAGATCGGCCTTCTGCAGGACGGGGTCCTGAAATCGGCGTTCACGTTGACGCACGCTCGCGTCATATACGAGCTGGCCCATGGCGAGCAGAGCACCGCCACCCGGATCGGCGAGGAGCTGGGGCTGGACGCGGGCTACCTGAGCCGCATCCTGCGCAATCTTCATAAGCGCGGCCTGCTCAATAGAAAACCCTCCCCGAACGATCGCCGACAGTATCTGCTGGCGTTGACGGAAAAAGGCCAGGCCGCCTTCGCAAGGCTCAATGCCGCCTCGAGCGGCGAGATCCAGGCGATGCTGGACCGTTTGCCGGACGTGGAACAGGATCGGCTGGTTCATGCGATGCATACCATCGAGACGGTGCTCGGCGCCCCGACGGAACAAGGAGTGCCCTACATTCTTCGGCCGCACCAGAGCGGCGACATGGGATGGGTGGTGCAGCGCCACGGGCTGCTATACAACCGAGAGTACGGCTTCGACGAAGTCTTCGAGGCCCTGGTCGCCGAGATCGTCGCCAAATTCATCCTGAACTTCGTTCCGAAGCGGGAGCGCTGCTGGATCGCCGAGAAAGACGGCGAGAACGTCGGCTCGGTTTTTCTGGTCCGGGATCCGGAACGCGAGGGCGTCGCCAAATTGCGCCTGCTGCTCGTCGAGCCGAAAGCGCGCGGCCTGGGGATCGGCAAGCGCCTCGTGCAGGAGTGCACCCGGTTCGCGCGGCAGGTTGGCTACCAGACGATCACGCTCTGGACGAACGACGTGCTCCACGCCGCGCGAAAAATCTACGAGCAGGAAGGCTACCGCCTCGTGCACGCGGAACCGCATCAACTCTTCGGTCACGGCCTCACAGGGGAAACCTGGGAGCTGGAGCTGTAGGCCGGCATAAGCACTGCTCCGGATTCCGATCCGGGGGCGCAGCGTTGCCGGCGTTGCGCCGGAACCGCCGCGGTTATCCCGGTCCGCGGGCTGGGTCGCGCATCGGAGCGATCGTCAGGCGCGCGGACAGCGCGCTCAATAGAGCGAGGACGGCTGCCGCCAGCATCACCACGCGAAAGCTCGACACGAACGACTCGTCGAGCGCGCGCGCCAGCAACTCCCGCTGCGCGCGGTCGGCCTGAGGCGGAACTTCGGCCTCTGCTAGCCGCGGCACCTCCTCGCTCATGGCATGGCGGATCTCGCTCGAGACCTGCAAGTCGGCCAGACGATCGTCGAGCGCGTTGCCGAATACACCGACAGCCACGGCGCCCAGCATGGCAACCGCCAGCAGTCCGGCCACGCGCGCTGTCGCATTGTTGATCCCGGAGGCCACGCCGGCGTGGCGGTCCTCGACCGATCCCATAACGGTCGTCGTCAGCGGCGCCACACTGATCGCCATCCCGAAACCGAGCACGATCATCGCGGGAAAGAAAGTCGTCCAGTACGAGCCGCCGATCCCCGGCACGGCGAGCAGCGCGAATCCGGCCGCGACGATGATCGGGCCGACGGTAAGCGGACCGCGCGCGCCGTAACGATCGAGCAGCCCGCCGGACCAGCGCGACAGGCCGCCCATGATCAGCGTGAAAGGCAGGAAGGCGGCGCCGGCCAGCGTCGCGGAATAGCCCTGCACCTGGATGAGATTGAACGGCAGGAAGAACAGCGCGCCGCTCAGGGCGAAATAAAGCAGCAAAGTAATGACGTTGGCGCCGCTGAAAGTCGGCGAGCGGAACAGGCCGAGCGGCATCATCGGCGAGGCGGCGCGCTCTTCCGACCAGACGAACGCGACCAGCACGAGCGTACCCGCGAGCATCGAGCCGAGAACTGTCGGATGCGTCCAATTCTGGTCGGACGCGGCGGTCAGACCGTAGGCGATGGCGCCGAGACCGATGGTCGCCAGCAGCGCGCCTCGCCAGTCGACGCCTGAACTATCGTCATCGTTGCGGCTCTCCGGCACGCGCCAGAGCACGAGCCCGAGCGTCACGAGCCCGATCGGCAGATTGATGAAGAAGATCGCTCGCCAGGACATGGCGTCGACCAGCCATCCGCCGAGCACCGGGCCGAAGGCCGTCGTCAGTGCCGAGAAGCCGGCCCAGGTGCCGATCGCCCGGCCGCGTTCCGATTCCGGAAACGCCGCGCTGATGATAGCGAGACTGCTTGGCACCAGGAGCGCGCCGCCGATGCCCTGTGCGACGCGGGCGGCCACCAGCATGGCGGTGTCGGGCGCCAGACCGCAGGCCATCGAGGCGGCCGTGAACACGACGATGCCGATGGCGAAGACACGACGCCGGCCGAAGCGGTCGCCGATTGCGCCGCCGGCCAGAATGAGCGCGCCCAGCATCAGCATGTAGCCGTTGACGATCCACTGCGCGCCGCGCACCGACGTCGACAGATCGGCCTGGATTGCAGGCAGCGCGACCATCACGACCGAGCCGTCGATGAATGCCATGCTCGAGCCGAGAATCGTTGCGACCAGCACCCACGGTCTCGCGCGGGCGGCGCAGCCAGTGGTGTCCGGGCCGGCGCGGATCGCGCCTTCGTCGCACGGCGCCCGTCCGACGGCGATCATCGCGTCAGCCGCTGATGCCGGGGTTCGCTTTGGTCGCGCCGGATTCTCCAGCGGAAACGAATGATACTCAGCATCCCTTCACTCGAGATTGCGTAGAGCGTCATCCTGTTACTCCGGCGCGAAGATTCCCGCATACTATCCGGATCGCGACGACGATATCCATATCAAGCCGGCGATTCGGGGCCGCCGTCCGTGAAGCCGTGGGCACGACCGGACAGGACCACGCCGATCTCGTAAGCGCCAGCCGGTCGGCCGGACTTGAGCACGCGCAATGGAGAAGACACGTCGCGCACGGATACGATTCGTCTGAAGCGGGAACGTGACGATTATGCGGCTGGGCGGATGCCAATGCGGCAGGGTCAGATATGAAAGCGTCGGCGAACCGCTGGCGCTTTACGTCTGCCATTGTCGCGAATGCCGGAAGCAATCTGCTTCGGCGTTCGGCATGTCATTGGAAGTCCCGCGCGCGGGCCTTCGCGTCACGCGCGGCATACCGAAGTTCTGGACACGCGATACTGACAGCGGCGGAAGGCTCGCCTGCGCATTCTGCCCGAATTGCGGTTCACGGCTTTGGCACGAGCCCGAGGGTCCTTCTGAAACGATCACGATCAAAGCCGGATCGCTGGATGAGCCTGTCGACGCGTCGAGCGCCATCCATATCTGGGTTTCGCGCAAGCTGCCGGGCATGAGCATTCCGGCCGATGCCCGGCAGTTCAGCGAAGAGCCCGATTGATGTGGCTCGGACGATATTCAACCGTTGCGGACATTGGCGCTGACATAGCGGTTCTCGAGCGATCGGGTACTCGAGCGGTGTCAGAAGTCACCGGCGAGTTTTCTTTGGCGTCGTCGGAAACGCGCCGCTGAGCGAACCCAACCTTTCGGCCACAGTCGGCAGAGGAATGTAACGTTGCCGCACAACAGTTGCGCGATCTGGAGAAGAAACCACAGGGTTGCAGCGCCAGGCAGGGGCATTCGTATGGCGAAGACTAACAGCACAACAGGTGTGAAGCCGCAGAAGATGAAGGCCTATCCCTCATTTGCTGCGTGGAAGCATGACCAGTCATCGGAGAACCAGAGACTTATCAACGCACTCTCCCGACTCGTCAAGAAGACTGCTCCCGAATTTGCCCCGGCCGTGAAATGGGGACAGGGCTGCTGGACACTAAACGGCGCACCGAAAGTCTACATTCATACCGAACCAGACCACGTCCAGTTTGGCTTCTACGCCGGGTCAAAGCTGAGGGACCCTGAAGCATTGCTCGTTGGCAGCGGGAAGCATGTTCGTCACGTTAAAGTGTTTACGACGAAGGGGATTCCGCGGAAGTCGCTTGTTGATCTATTGGAGCAAGTGCTTTAACGACCGAGATCTCCGGAGTCCCCACCTCTGGGTGTCAGTCTCGTCGCCGGTGTTCCTTCTCCCTGAGCGAGCCTTCGGCGATCGCTGCCTGACGTCTCGAACGACTTCGGATCTTTGCATTCGCAAGAGCCGCGCAGCTTGCGTTTCAGTAGCACAGCTGTTCGTGCCAGTCGGCCGGGCGTCCTTCGGGAGTGAGGTCGAGCAGATTCCAGAGGGGCTCGAGAGTGCCGACGTGCCGGGGGTCCTGTCCGGGCTCCCGTTCCGCCCAGAACAGCTCCGTTCCCCAGAAGTGGCGGATCGTCCGTCCATGTCTATGAAACACGTTCAGCATCGGCATCCCGTGACCTTCGTAGTCGGCGTTGTAGTCCTTCTTGTAGGTGTTGCCGGCCGTCGACACCAGCCGCAGGGTTCGCCAGCCGCGCTCGTGGCTGAAGGCGGTCACTTGATCCACTGGCGCTTCGGCTGCGGCGACGAGATTGAGGTGCTCGCCGGCATGCTTCATCGCAGCGTCGAGTTGATCCAGGAAGGCCGTACAGGACGGGCATGGCGCCTTCCCGAGCGGCAAGTCTCTCAGCTCTCTGGACGTCGGCCCCGGCCGGTCGTCGTCCGGATAACGCGGAAACATGAACGTGTAGATCGCCAGCGTGTCCTTTCCGGGCGCGAACAGCTCTGACATTCTGACGACGGTGAGTCTGCCGTCGGCGCCCCGGGCCTGGAAGATGTAGTCCTCCGGTACCTCGCCGCCTGGCGGAAGCTTGCGCCGGGCGGCGGCTACTGCCTCCATCTGCCGGCGCAGGTCGATCTCCTGCTCGAGCAGCCGGTTGCGCGCTGCGCGGTACTCCGCCGATTCTCCCGGGTAAGCGATGCTCATGATACTTCCTCCTGCGGGTATTCATCGGGCTCGAGGAGCGAGAGCAGGGCCGCCGGTCAGGCTTTGTGCGTTGCCCATAACTACGGTCCTCAGCCGCCGTCATCGAATAGTCGAACGAGCTGCGCCGGCATCGACACCGCTGCCCATGGCGTGCGTCGTGGCTGCGCGGGTATGGGTGCCGCACTGCGGCGCGCTGCTGCGCTATGCTTGTCGACGGAGGAACCGCCCATGGCCGCTTCGTCGGTTCTGGTCTGCTGGAAGTGCGGGACGTCGCTCGCGCCGTTGAGCTTGCCGCTGCGCCGGCTGGATGAGTGTCCGGACTGCAGCGCGGAGTTACATGTCTGCCGAATGTGCACCTACTTCGATCTGCGCGTCGCGAAGAGTTGCCGCGAGCCTGTCGCCGACGAAGTCCACGACAAGGAGCGCGCCAATTTCTGCGGCTACTTCGAGCCCCGGCCCGATGCTTACCGGCCACCTGACGCCGATGCGACGTCGCGGGCACGGACCGAGCTGGAGTCATTGTTCGGCGTGAAGGGCGCGGACGCCGCGCCGGCGGATGCGGACGACGCCCGCGCGCAACTCGACGCGTTGTTCGACAAAAAGTAACGGAGACGCGCGCCCGTGGGGACTCGCTGCCGATCCGTAGCTACGCTCTCGATTCGCGTTCGAGCAGCGCGCGCTTGCGTTCGACTCCCCAGCGATAGCCGCCCATGCCGCCATCGGCGCGCACGACGCGGTGGCAGGGGATAGCGACGGCAACGGGATTCACTGCACAGGCATTGGCGACCGCGCGCACCGATCTGGGGGCGCCGATCGCAGCGGCAATGTCCGCATAGCTCGACGTGCGGCCGGACGGAATCTTGCGCAAGGCCTGCCAGACGCGCTGCTGAAATGCCGTGCCGGCGATGTCGAGAGGCAGGTCCAGCCCGGCGCGCGGATTTTCGACGAAGCCAACCACCGTGGCCACGAGCTTCTCGAACTTGCTGTCGGCGCCGATGAGCTCGGCATGCGGGAAGCGCCGCTGCAAGCCCTCGACCAGGGCTTGCGGGTCGTCGCCGAACTGGATGGCGCAAACGCCGCGGCCGGTAGCCGCGACGAGGATCGAGCCCAGCGAGCACTCGCCGACGGCGAATCGGATCACGCTGTCCAGACCGCCTTTGCGGAACGCGCTCGGTGACATGCCGAGGTTCGTCCCAGCGTTCTCGTAGAAGCGGCTGCTCGCGCCATACCCTGCTTCATAAATCGCAGCGGTGACACTCGGCGCTTCGCGCAGCTCGCCCTGAATGCGGATGCGACGCCGCGCGGTCGCGTAGGCTTTCGGCGTGACGCCGACGATGTCCTTGAACACCCGGTGGAAGTGAAAGCGGCTCATGCCGGCAATTTCAGCGAGCTCATCGAGCGACGGCGGCACATCGGCTTCATCGATCGCCCGGCAGGCACGGGCGATCGCTTCCGCATGCACGTCCTGGCGCGCTCGCCCGCCGGGCCGGCATCGCTTGCAGGCACGGAACCCCGCAGCTTCGGCATCGACCGGCGTGGCGTAAAACGAGACGTTCTCGCGACGCGGCCGCCGCGCGGCGCATCCCGGGTGGCAATACACGCCGGTCGAGCGTACGGCATAGACAAAGTACCCCTCGGCTCCCGCATCGCGCCGCTCTACCGCTTCCCAGCGGCCCTCGTCCGTCTCGTAAGCGTGCTCGATCATTGCCAGATGGACTGCCTGATTCATGGAATGTCTCCTTCTCGTCGCAAGCCCGGTATCAACATGGGCTACAAGGTGACATTCCGGGGGGGATGCCCGCATCCCGGCTCTTGCTTTCGAATTCGACCACGTCCGCCGGGGCTTGCGGAGGTCACGTGTCGTACAATTGTCGCCATGGCACGCAGCCTTGTACAGGCAATTTGATGTCCCTCGCGCACGAGCATTCGCAGGCGCTGCGCTCCGATATGCACAGCCGGTTGCCCTCCGCCGACAGCCTGGCGGCGACGCGCCGGGAACGCGAAGCAGCGCGCGCCCTGCCCGCTCCTTTTTACACCTCTCCGGAAGTGCGCGAGCTCGAAAGCTCGGCGCTGTTCGCCAGATTCTGGCTGTGCATCGGGCGCGAGGAAGACCTGCCGGAGCCCGGCGCGTTCCTGACCCGAGAAATTGGCAGCGAGCGCATTCTCGTGCTGCGCGACCGTGAAAATCGCCTGCGCGCATTCTTCAACGTCTGCCGGCATCGCGGCTCGCGGCTAATCGATGCCGACTGCGGCCGCGGCCTGAGGCGCATCATCTGCCCCTACCACGCCTGGACCTACGAGCTCGACGGGCGCTTCCTTTCCGCGCCGTGGCTGGACGAGAATTTCCCGAAAGACGGGTTCTCCCTGCGCACGGTGCCGCTCGGAAGCTTCGGCGGCTTCGTGTTCGTCAATCTCGATCCCGAGGCGGCGCCGCTGAGCTCATGGCTTGCGGACCTGCCCGACCTTTCGCGCTTTCGCCTCGACTCGCTGCGGCGCGGCCACCGCGAAGAATACGACGTCGCCGCCAACTGGAAACTCATCTGCGAGAACTACAGCGAGTGCTATCACTGCGCGCTGGCGCATCCGCAATTGAACCGCCTGAGCGACGCGCGCAGCGGCGGCCAGCTCCTGAGCGGCGCCTGCTTCAACGGCGGCCCGATGACCTTGAACGAAGGCGTCACGAGCCTGTCGATGAGCGGCAAGAGCCGGAATCCGTCGATCCCGGGCCTGAGCGCCGAGGATCACAGGACGGTTCACTACTTCGTCGTGTACCCGAACCTGCTGCTGAGCCTGCACGCGGACTACGTGCTCGTGCACACGGTCTGGCCCCGCGAAGCGGAGCGGACGCACATCGTCTGCGACTGGCTGTTCACGGAAGAGGCGGTTGCGGCGGAAACGTTCGATTCGTCTGACGCCGTGGAATTCTGGGACATGACGAATCGCCAGGACTGGGCGCTTTGCGAGCGCGTGCAGCTCGGCGTTCGATCCGCGGGCTTCGTGCCCGGGCCGTACCACAGCAGCGAGCACTGCGTGCATGCCTTCGATCTGTGGTACGCCGGCACGATCGCGCCGCACTTACCTTAGCGTCGGACGATATCCCGGTCCCCGCACCACCTCGCCCGGGGTTGCGCCCGTATGCTCGCCATCTTTCAGCACCTGCACGCCGTTGACCCAGACGTGCTTCACGCCGGTGGCCAACTGATGCGGCTTCTCGAACGTCGCATGGTCCGCAATCGTGGCCGGATCGAATACGACCAGGTCGGCGGCGTAGCCGGGCGCCAGAAGGCCGCGGCCGCGCAGTTCGAAGTTCCGCGCGGGCATGGCGGTGATGCGGTGAATGGCGTCGGCCAGAGTGACCACCTCCTCCTCGCGCACGTATTTCCCCAAGAACCGCGCGAAGCTGCCGTAGGCGCGCGGATGCGGATTGCTCTTCAGAAACACGCCTGACGGAGCCGCCGCTTCGGCGTCCGAACCGATGCTGACCCAGGGCTGCGACAGTCCGAGTTCTACATTGCTTTCGGACATGAGGAAAAACACCGTGCCGACCCGCGTGTGATCCTCGATCACCAGGTCGACGACCGTTTCGGCGGGTGACGTGCCGCGCATTTCCGCGACCTCGGCGAGCGTCTTGCCGGTCAGGGGCTTGAGCTTCTCCTGCTTGAACGCCGTCAGCACGATCCTGTCCGGCGAGCCAGCGGCGAAGCAGAGGTTCTCCCAATCATCCGCGGGCTCGAACATGGCCTTTACGACCGCCTCGCGCACGTCCGGCTCCCTGAGCCGTTCGATCCAGGCGTCCGTATCGCCTTCCTGCACCGCCGGGTCCATGCACGCGTCGAGCCCGGTCGCGCCGGCCGTATACGGATACATATCCGCCGATATGGAAAGTCCCGCCGCGCGCGCTCGCTCGATCCGGCGAAGCGCCTGAGCCATCTTCGGCCAGTTGTCGCGTCCGGCAGCCTTGAGGTGATAGACCTCGGCGTGCGCGCCCGTGGCACGCACGATTTCGAGCAACTCTTCGAGCCCTTCGAGCAGCAGATCGCCTTCGCTGCGCATGTGCGAGATGTAACCGCCCCCATACGGGACGGCAGCGGCTACGAGCGCGACGAGCTCTTCGGTGTCGGCATAAAATCCCGGCGCGTAGATCAGCGAGCTGCCCACGCCCAGTGCGCCCTCCTCCATCGCCTGGCGCACCAGGTCCTGCATGCGAGCCAACTCTTCTTCCGTAGGCGCACGGTCGTCGTAGCCGAGCTCGTGAATGCGCACGGTCGCCGCGCCGACGAACGAAGCCACGTTGACCGAAATCCCGCGCACTTCCAGATGCTCGAGGTATTCGCCCAACGTAGTCCAGGCAACCTCGTAACGAATGTCGGTCTGTTCCTTCAGCGTATCCGCCTTCATCGCGGCGTTGAGCGGCCCCATCGACCAGCCTTCGCCGAACACTTCCAGCGTCACGCCCTGTTTCACGTCCGACAGCGCGCGACCGTCTTCGATGAGCGACTCCGTGGCCCAGGACAACATGTTGATGAAGCCCGGCGCGACCGCCAGATCCTCGACGTCCACTTCATTTCTGGCTGACGCGTGCGATAGATCGCCCACGGCGATGATGCGTCCGCCGGAGACGGCGACGTCGCCTTCGAACGCCTCGCCGCCGGAGCCGTCATAGACCGTTCCGTCGCGCAGAATCAGATCGAATGGCGGCGTGACCGGCTCGGCTGCCGAGACGCCCGCGAATACGAACAGCGCGGCACTCAGCGCAACGATCCTGAACAAGAATTTCATGGCCATTTCAGTTCCGTTGGTCAGATTCCACAGGTCGAAAGGATAGGAAGATCTTATCGTCGGAGTGTCCGACTGTGCATCGCGGGCTGACTGTCCTCAATGCAGCTTGCCGCGCGGCTGGATGAGCTTGGCGACCAGCCCGGTCCAGCCCGTCTGGTGAGACGCGCCGACCCCGCGGCCGTTGTCGCCGTGGAAGTATTCGAAGAACAGGATGTGGTCGCGGAAGTGGGGATCGCGGAACTTGAGGTGTTGCTGCATCGCCGGCCTGTTTCCCTCGGCATCGCGGGTGAACAGGCGGATGAGCCGCTTTGAGATCTCCTCGGCGATGGCGACGAGCGTGAGCTTTTTGCCCGAGCCTGTGGGGTATTCCACCAGGAAATCGTCGCCGTAGTAGTGATGGAATCGCTGCAAGGACTCGATCAGCAGGAAGTTGACCGGGAACCAGATGGGCCCTCGCCAGTTGGAGTTGCCGCCGAACAGGTGAGTATCGGACTCACCGGGGGTGTAGCGCACCACATGCTCCCGGCCCTCGCAGTGAAAGCGGAACGGCTGCTCCTCGTGCACCTTGGAGAGGGCTCGGATGCCGTAGTCGGAGAGAAATTCGCTCTCGTCGAGCATGCGGAGGAGCAGGCGTTTCATCCGGTGTCCGCGAACCAGCGACAGAAGGCGGCGGTGGCCTTTGCCTTCGACTTCCCAGTGGGAGATCAGGTTCGCCAGATCCGGGCGGTACTTCAGAAACCACTCGAGGCGGCGCTTGAAAGCGGGCAGACGGTCGAGCAGCTCGGGCTCGATCACTTCCACCGCGTACAGCGGGATCAGACCGACCATGCTCCGCACCCGCAGCGGGATCTTGCCGCCGCCGTTCGCGGTGTCGGTCAGGTCGAGCCAGTCGTAATAGAACTTGTCCTTGTCGTCCCACAGGCCGCTGCCGCCGAGGTGACCGATCGCCTCGGCGATATGGAGGAAGTGCTCGAAGAACTTGGTGGCGATGTCCTCATAGACATCGTTGTACTGGGCGAGCTCGAGGGCGATGCGCAGCAGGTTAAGGCAGTACATCGCCATCCAAGCCGTGCCGTCGGCCTGGTTGATGTGGCCGCCGGTGGGCAGCGCCGTGTTGCGATCGAACACGCCGATGTTGTCGAGACCGAGAAAGCCGCCCTGGAACACGTTGTTGCCGTCGCGATCTTTCCGGTTCACCCACCAGGTGAAATTGAGGAGCAGCTTGTGGAAGACCCGCTCCAGGAACTTGAGATCAGGCTTTCCGCCGTGAATCTTGCGATCGATCTGATACACGCGCCAGGTCGCCCAGGCATGCACCGGCGGATTGACGTCGCCTAAAGCCCATTCGTAGGCCGGAAGCTGACCGTTCGGGTGCATGTACCATTCGCGGGTCAGCAGATCGAGCTGGTGCTTGGCGAAGTCGACGTCGATCAGCGCCAGCGGCAGGCAGTGGAACGCTGTGTCCCAGGCGGCGTACCAGGGGTACTCCCACTTGTCGGGCATCGAGATGATGTTGGCATTGTTGAGGTGCTCCCAGTCCGCGTTGCGGCCGTCCTTGCGCTCCCCCGGCGGCGGCGGCTGGGCCGGGTCGCCCTCGAGCCATTGATTGACGTCGTAGTAGTAGAACTGCTTCGTCCAGATCATGCCGGCGAGCGCCTGGCGCTGAACCAGGCGCTGGTCCGGATCAGCGATCCGCTCCTGCAGCACTGCGTAAAATTGATCGGCCTCCCTCCTGCGACGTGCGAACAGCTCGTCGAAGTCGGTGAAGCCGCGGCCGGAGCCTACTGGGCGCAGGCGTGCCCGCATTATCATGGCCTGACCGGGAGCGACTTCGGCGCGGTAGTGCGCAGCCGACTTGGTGCCGACCCGGGCCGGGTTGACCGCCTCGAAATCGCCCCCGACCACCCGGCGATGGAAAGCATCCTTGGGGTAGGGCGGACCGCCGACCTTGAACAGTCGTTCGTTGTTGGTTTCGTTGTCGCAGAGGTAGATGCCCGGATCGCCGTCGAGCTCGAACTGGAGATCTCCCAACTGGTAATGGCGGGCGATGAGCAGCCCCGGGGCGGTGAGCTCGATCTTCGGCACCTGCGGCCGGCGTCCCCAGGCCCAGGTGTTTCGGAACCACAGATGAGGCAACAGATGGAGCTCCGCCGGATCGGGCCCGCGATTGTGAGCGGTGATTTGCATCAGCAGGTCATCGACGCCCGCGCGGGCGTACTCGATCAACACGTCGAAGTAGCGGTCGTCGTCGAAGATGCCGGTGTCGAGCAAGTCGAACTCGCGCTGATTCCTGCCGCGCCGCCGGTTTTCTTCCGCCAGCCAGGCATAGGGGAACTCGGCCTGGGGATACTTGTAGAGCATCTTCAGGTACGAGTGAGTCGGGGTGGCGTCGAGGTAGTAATAGAGCTCCTTGACGTCTTCGCCGTGGCTGGCTTCGGTATTGGTGAGGCCGAAGAAGCGCTCCTTGAGAATCGGATCGCGGCCGTTCCACAGCGCCAGCGCCAGGCACAGGCGAGACTTGTTGTCGCTGTAGCCGCCAATGCCGTCTTCGCCCCAGCGATAGGCGCGGCTGCGGGCGTGATCGTGGGGCAGGTACTCCCAGGCAGTGCCATGGGCGCTGTAGTCCTCGCGCACCGTGCCCCACTGGCGCTCGCTCAGATAAGGCCCCCACTTCTTCCACTCGAGACCCGCCCGCTCGAGCCGCCTGCGCTCGGGATCGAGCTTTTTGCTCATCGCAGATTTTCCTGGTCGGCCACCAGGGCCCAGGCGCGCAGGTACTCGCCAAGGGACCAGGCTTGAAAAGGGGCGCCGTGCGGCGCATGGGGCGGATCGCCGTCGGCAATCTCGGAAATATGGCCGAGCCCGGACGCGGCGAGCTCGGCGGCCATCGGCTCGACGAAGCGGCGGCGCGCTTCGGCTTTTGCTTCCGGCCCGTTACCGCGGACCCGCAGCCAGGCTTCGACGAAGGGGCCCGCGAGCCATGGCCAAACCGTACCCTGATGATACGACTCGTCGCGATAGCGTGCGCTGACGTAGCTACTCGGGTCGTTCGAATCGTTCTGATAGTGCGAGCGGTAGGCGGGATCATCAGGGTCCAGGGTGCGCAGGCCCCGCGGCGTCCACAGGCGCCGCTCGACCTCGTCGACCACCGCCCGCGCCGCGGGTCCTTTGAGGAGCGCCAGCGGCAGGCCGCCTACGGCGAAGATCTGGTTGGGCCGGAACGAGGCGTCATCGTTTCCCGGAACATGGTCGGCGTCTACGACGTCGTGGAGCCCTTGATGGGACGACGCCGGGAAACGGGCGAGGAAGCTCTCGGTCGCCCGTCGGCGCAGCCCGGCAAAGCGGGCCGCGGCCACGTCGTCGCCGAGGCGCTCACCGACCGCCAGCGCATTCACCCACAGGGCCTGAATCTCCACCGGCTTGCCGATGCGCGGGGTGATCACCCGTCCGTCGACTTTGGCGTCCATCCAGGTGAGCTGCACACCGGGCTCACCGGCGGCGATCAGGCCGTCTTCGGCGCAGCCGATGCGATAGCGGGTACCGGCGAGATATGCGGCAAGGATCGACCCGACCGCGGCTGCGATTCCACGGCGCTCGGCATCGCTCACCCTGGCGCGCTCGAGCAGCTCGCCGGCGGCGATCACGAACCACAGGGAAGCATCCACTGCGTTGAGCTCCGGCGCCTCGCCGTCAGTGAAGCGATTGGGGATCATGCCGCCGGTAACCTCGCCGGCCCAGGCGGTGAGAACCGCGCGCGCCTGACCGAGCCGGTGAGCGGGGCGGCCCGGCGCCAGGCACATGCCGCGCAGGGCGATGAACGTGTCGCGTCCCCAGTCGGTGAACCACGGGTAGCCGGCGATCACGGTGAGGGCACTGCCGCGGTGAACCAGATACGCGTCTACCGCGCGCTCGATTGGATCCCCGCGGCGCGCGACCTCGACGGCCTGGTGATCCGCGGCGATGGCGCCGGCGTCGCCCCATGGAGCCCGGCCCGCGCGAAGCACCACGATCGCATGCCGCCCCGATCGCACCGCTGGCCGCGTTCGGCCTGCGCTTTGGGTGCTCATGGATGCCGACACACGCCGCTCCGATTCCCGGCCCGTCGTGCCGACGGCGCGTCCCGTGGGCGCATCGATATCGGTCGCCGGTTCGAGCCGGAAGCGAAAGATGCCCGGAGACCCGAGATCTTCGAGATGGTCGAGGCCGCGAGCCCGCTCCTCCACGTAGAGAAACTGTCGATACCAGATCGGGTCGTGCTGATAGCGCCCATTGGTCAGGGCGGTGATTGCCGGCCGATCCGGATACGGCTGCCAGGCTACGTTGCCCCCGGTGCGGCCGCCGGTAATCTGGGCGTCGAAGCAGAAGCCGGGGTTCTCGCCGCCGAGGCAATGATAGTCACGCGCCGCCAGGAGCAATCGCACCGCGAGCTCGCCCCCCCGCGGTCCGCGCAGCCACCAGCGGAGCACGACCTCTCCCGAGGGCCGGTGGCAGAAAATCTCGTGCTCGACCGTCGTTTCGCGGTCGACGCGAAAGGTCCACCGCGGCCATGGCTCGGCGGTGAACCCGACGATGTGCCGATAGCCTGCGGGGTGAACGACGCCGGGCGCGTAGCGTTGGCTCGAGAGCGCGACCTTCTCGTTGGCGGCTTCGCCTTCGAGAGCCTCGAGCCACACCTCGGCACCCGCGATCAACGTGACCCTCCCGGTCGGCGGCACGGTCGCGGTGGTGAGGAGCGCGTGATAGCGGCGGCTGCGGATCCCCGACGCGGTTCCCATCGCGAACCCGCCGAGCTGGTCCGCCTCGAGCCACTCCCGGGAATCGTCAATGTCTACTTCGTGTTCTCGTCCTGCCACAGGCGAATTCCGCCGGCAAGGCCCGCGACGCTCTCGAACCGGTGCACGTTCTCCGGCAGCGATTCCCTGAGCTTGCCCGCGTTGCCGCCGCCGATATGGAGAATGTCGTAGTTGAAGATCGGTCGCAGGGCCTCGATGATCGCATCGACCCGCTCGCACCACGCTTCCTCGCCGATGCGCTCCAGCTCGGCATCGCTCACCAGATCCTCGTACGTCTTTCCGTTACGAAGAGGATGGTGGGCGAGTTCGAGGTTCGGCACCAGGTGACCGTCGACGTAGAGGCCGGTGCCGAGACCGGTGCCCAGGGTGAGCACCAGCTCGACCCCCTTACCCTCGATCACCCCGTACCCCTGGAGGTCGGCGTCGTTGAGCGTCCGGGTCGGCCTCCTGGCGCAGCGAGCGATCGCCTTCTGCAGGTCGAACCCGCACCATTCTTCAGTGCCGAGGTTGGGAGCGGTCTTCACCACCCCGTGCATCACGACCCCCGGGAACCCGACCGAAACCCGATCGAACGGCTCCTGCCTGGCCACCATGCTTTCGATGAGCCCCATCACCGCCGCCGGGGTAGACGGTTTGGGCGTGAGCTCGCGGTGGCGCTCGGCCAGCGGCCTTCCTTCGCTGTCTATCGGCAGAAGCTTGATGCCCGTGCCGCCAATGTCGATGGTCAGAGTGCGCATCGTCGATCAACCGTTCCCCGGCAGGTTACGGATCAATCCAACCAGTTGGTGTGGATGAACGGCCCATCGGCGTCGTCTTTGCGCTGGTATGTATGAGCGCCGAACGCATCGCGCTGGGCCTGCGTGAGATTCTGGGGCAGGTTGGCGCTGCGATAGCTGTCGAAGTACGCCAGTCCGGTCGCCATGCCCGAGACCGGAATGCCGTTCTTCTGCGCCAGTCCCACGACCTCGCGCCAGGCGCACTGACGCGACTCGACGCCGTCACGCAGATCGCCGTCGAGCAGCAAGTTGGACAGCTGGGCGTCGCGCTCGTAAGCCTGCATGATGGTGTCGAGGAAGCGGGCGCGGATGATGCAGCCGCCTTTCCAGATACGGGCGGTCTCGCGCAGGTCGATGTTCCATTCGAGCTGGCGCGAGACGGTGCCAATGAGGTCCATGCCCTGGGCGTACGCGACAATCTTGGCGGCGTAGAGGGCATCGTGGACCTGCCGGATCAGCTCCCTGACATTTCCGGTCCGCCTCGTGGGCCCGGGTCCGCTGAGGACCTTGCTCGCGCGTTCGCGCTCGGCCTTTTGCGACGAGAGCACGCGAGCATCGATAGCCGCGGCGATACTGGGAATCGCCACCCCGTGCTCGAGCGCGACCAGCGCGGTCCAGCGACCCGTCCCTTTCTGCCCGGCCTTGTCGAGCACCTGATCGACCAGGAAGCCGCCACGGGGATCCTTGACGCTGAAGATCCTGGCGGTGATCTCGATGAGAAACGATTCGAGCAGGCCCCGGTTCCATTCGCCGAACACATCGGCGAGTGCTTCCGGACTCAGGCCGACCACGTCCTTGAGCACGTGATAGGCCTCGGCAATGAACTGCATGTCGGCATATTCGATGCCGTTGTGCACCATCTTGAGGAAATGACCGGCGCCGTCGGGGCCGACATGGGTGACGCAGGGCCCGGAGTCGGTTCTGGCGGCGATGGCTTCGAACACCGGCCTGATCTCCTGATACGCCTCACTGTCGCCGCCGGGCATCAGCGACGGTCCGTGGCGGGCGCCATCCTCACCGCCGGAGACCCCGACGCCGAAGAACTTGAGTCCGACGGAGGCGCAGTCCTTCTCGCGGCGGCGCGTGTCCTCATACCAGGAGTTGCCGCCGTCGATGACGATGTCGCCCTCATCGAGCAGCGGCTTGAGCTGCTCGATGACGATGTCGACCGGCTTGCCGGCCTTGATCATCATCATGATCCTGCGCGGCTTCTCGAGCGAGCCGGCCAGTTCTTGCAGGCTGCGGGCGCCATGCAACTTGCCGCCGCTCTCGGCGACGGCGGCTTCCACTGCCTTCGGCTCACGGCTGAAGACGGTCACCCGGGTGTCGTGATCGGCGATGTTCATGGCCAGGTTCCGCCCCATCACCGCCATTCCGATCATGCCGAACTGGGATTTCTGGTTGTCAACCATTGCGGAGTCCTTCTTCTTCCAGGCAGGGGGCGCAGCCGATGCCGGCCGCGAGCTCCCCGGGCGTAATCGCGCCGTCTCCGTCGGTATCGAGAGCATCGAACACTGCATCCGCGCCCGCCCACTCTTCACGGGTGATCCGGCCGTCGCCATCGAGGTCGAATACCGTAAGATGCCGGGTGGCATCCGGATAGTGATGGATGTGCCCTTCGAGGTCGCCGAGGCGATTCTCCAGCAGGTGCTCCAGAGCCACCAGCGCTTTGGAGAAGCCGTTGATACCCTCGGCGAGCTTTTCGCTGGCCATGCGGTCTTCGGCGTGCATCGCATCGAAGGTCTTCTTGTCGACCTTGATCTCCTCGATCTTCATCGACCTGTGCGCTGTCGGGTCGAGCTTCCGCGGCAGGTCGCCCCGGGTTTCGCGCAGCTCGGCGAGGAACTTGGGTGCGATGGTCAGCAAGTCGCATCCGGCCAGCTCGCGGATCTCGCTCAGGGTGCGGAAGCTCGCTCCCATCACCTCGGTGTTGTGGCCGTACTTCTTGTAGTAGTTATAGATGCGGGTCACGGACACGACCCCGGGATCCTCCGGCGCCGGGTAGCTGTCCCGCCCGGTGTCTTTCATGTACCAGTCGAGGATGCGGCCGACGAACGGCGAGACCAGGGTGACCCTGGCCTCGGCGCAGGCGATCGCCTGATGCATGCCGAAGAGCAGGGTGAGGTTGCAGTGGATGTCCTCTTTCTCGAGCTGCTCGGCGGCGCGAATGCCCTCCCAGGTGGAGGCGATCTTGATCAGCACCCGATCGCGATCGACGCCGGCTTCCCGGTAGTAGCCGATGAGCTCGCGGGCCTTGGCCACGGTGGCCTCGGTGTCGTACGAGAGCCGGGCGTCGACTTCAGTGGATATTCGCCCGGCGACGATCTCGAGAATCCGGGTACCGAACTCGACCGCGAGCCGATCCACGGCGCGGGCGACGACCTTCTTGTCGTCGTTGCCTGTCTCCTTGCGCGAACGCCGGAGCGCGCTGTCGACCACGTCGGCGTATTCATCCATCTGCGCCGCTGCGGTGATCAGCGACGGGTTGGTGGTGGCATCGCGCGGCTTGAACTGCTCGATCGAGTTGATGTCGCCGGTGTCTGCCACCACGACCGTCATGTTGCAGAGCTGGTCGTAAAGGTTCGTCATCGTGCTTCCTTCCCGCGGTTCTGTAGATAGTGGTTGATCAGCGCGTTCGTCGAGCTGTCGTGGGACTCGACCGTGCCACCTTTCTCGAGCTCGGCGAGGATGGTGCTGGCGAGCTGCTTGCCCAGCTCGACGCCCCACTGATCGAAGCTGTTGACGCGCCAGATGATCCCCTGGACGAAGATCTTGTGCTCGTAGAGCGCCACCAGCGTGCCCAGGGTGGCCGGGGTGAACCGCTCGACCAGGATCGAGGTGGTGGGTCGGTTGCCGGTGAACGTCTTGTGAACGACCAGGTCCTCGCGATCGCTCATGCCAGCTTGCTTAAGCTCGGCACGCACCTCTGCCGGGGTCTTGCCCACCATGAGCGCTTCGGTCTGGGCGAAGAAGTTGGCCATCAGGATGTCGTGGTGCCGGCCGATCGGATTCTGGCTGTGCACCGGGGCAATGAAGTCGCAGGGGACAAGCCGAGTGCCCTGGTGGATGAGCTGGTAGAAGGCGTGCTGGCCGTTGGTGCCCGGCTCGCCCCAGATGACCGGCCCGGTCTCATAGTCCTCGATGCGGTTGCCGTCGCGGTCGACGCCTTTGCCGTTCGACTCCATGTCCGCCTGCTGAAAGTAGGCGGCGAAGCGATGGAGATACTGGTCGTAGGGGAGAATGGCGTGGGTGTGGGCATCCCAGAAGTCGCCGTACCAGACACCGAGCAAGCCCATCAGCGCCGGGATGTTCTGGTCGAGGGGCGCGGTGCGGAAATGCTCGTCGGCCAGGTGGCCGCCGGCGAGCAGTTCCTCGAACCGGTCCATGCCGATCACCAGGGCGATCGGCAAGCCGATGGCCGACCACAGCGAATAGCGGCCGCCCACCCAGTCCCAGAACTCGAACATGTTGGCGGTGTCGATGCCGAAGTCAGCTACCGCCCGGTCATTGGTCGACAGCGCGACGAAGTGCCTGGCCACCGCCGCCCGGTCGCCCAGCGCTTCGAGCAACCATCTCCGGGCCGAGGCGGCGTTGGTGAGGGTCTCCTGCGTGGTGAACGTCTTGGAGGCAACGCAGAAGAGGGTGCTCTCTGGGCGTACCCGCTCGAGGGTCTCCGCGAGATGGGTGCCGTCGATGTTGGAGACGAAACGCGCCGAAAGCCCGTCCTGCCAGTAGGGACGCAGCGCTTCGCTGATCATCACCGGCCCGAGATCGGAGCCGCCGATACCGATGTTGACGATGTCGGTGATGCGCTCGCCGGTGTAGCCCCGCCACTCGCCGCTGCGTACCTTATCGGTGAAGCGGCGCAGCTTCTCGCGCACTCGCCTGACCTCGGGCATAACGTCGGTGCCGTCGACCTCGATGGGGCGATCCGAAAGGTTGCGCAGCGCGATGTGAAGAACCGCCCGGCTCTCCGTGAAGTTGATCTTCTCCCCGGCGAACATGCGCTCGATCGCTTGCGGGACCTCGGCCTGCTCGGCGAGGGCGATCAGCAGCTTCAGGGTCTTATCGGTAACGCGGTGCTTGGAGAAGTCGCAGAGTATGCCGTCCAGGGGGCGGGTCAGCCTGGCGGCACGCCCGGGATCGGCCGCGAACAGATCTGCGATCTGTACCGACTCCATGTCCAGCCGATGGGCCGCCAGCGCCTTCCATGCTTTCGATCGGGTCAGCTCACTCATATTCGCCTGCCTGACGTTCACACCCGATGCCGCTGCCATAGCTCGCTCTCCGGAATCGCGAAGGCGTCGGCCTCGAGAGGACCCCAGCTGCCGGCTGCGTAGGGACGTACCTTCGGCGGGTTCTCAATCAGCGGCGCATACAGTCGCCACGATTCCTCGACCTCTTCCGAGTGGACGAACAAGGTCTGATCGCCGGAGAGCACGTCGAGCAGGAGGGTCTGGTAGGCGTCGGGCATCTCGCCGTGGAAATGGTCGCCGTAATGGAAGCGCAGTGGGATTCGCTCGAGCCGGAGCGGCGACCCCGGTCGTTTGATGTCGAGATAGAACGAGAAGCCTTCGTCGGGTTGCAGGGTGATGGTCAGGACGTCGTGGGTGTCCTGGGTGCAGCCGTGCTGCTGAAAGAAACTGACCGGTGCTTCGCGGAAACGCACCGCAATCCGGGTGGTCTTGTGCGGCATGCACTTGCCGGTCCGCAAATAGAACGGCACGCCCTGCCAGCGCCAGGAGTCGATGAACAGCCTGATGGCGATGAAGGTGTCGGTCTGGGAGTCGGCGGGCACACCCTGTTCTTCGAGATAGCCGGGCACTTCTCTGCCTTTTACCGTGCCCGCGGTGTACTGGCCGCGGATCACGTTCTCAGGCTTAAGCGGCTGAATGCTGTGCAGCACCTTGATCTTCTCGTTGCGGATTGCCCTGGCCGAGAACGAGGTGGGCGCTTCCATCGCGACCAGGGTCAGGAGCTGGGTCAGGTGATTCTGCACCATGTCGCGCAGCGCCCCGGAGTGATCGTAGTACTGGGCCCGGCTCCCGACCCCGATATCCTCGCCTACGGTGATCTGTACCGCATCGATGCGGTCGCGATTCCACGCCGACTCAATGAAGGCATTGGCGAGTCGGAAGACGAGCAGATTCTGCACCGTCTCTTTGCCGAGATAGTGGTCGATCCGATAGATCTGGGGTTCCTGAAAGTACTCATGGACCAGCTTGTTGAGCTCCTGCGCACTGGCGAGATCCTTGCCGAAGGGCTTTTCGACAATGAGCCGGGTCCAGCCGCCGTCGTTTCTGTTGAGGCCGGCCGCGCCAAGACCCGCCACCGTCGCGGGGAACACCCGCGGCGGCAGCGACATATAGAACGTGTGATTGGGCGGGATATCGGACTCCCGACCGAGCGCCTCGAGGCGCCTGGCCAGGGCGTGGTAGTCGCTGTCCCTGCCGTCGCCCAGCGGCTGGTAGTGAATGCGGCTGACCGATGCTTTCGCCTGCTCACCGGAGAGGCCGGCCTGTTCCAAGGCAGCGTGCGCGTCATTGCGGAATGTTTCGTCCTCCATCGGCGACCGGCCGACGGCGAGCACCTTGAACCGCTCCGGGGTGTGCTTCTCGTGCTCGAGCCGGGCCAACGCCGGCAACAGCTTGCGGCGCGCCAGGTCGCCGGTGCCGCCGAAGATCACAAACAGGGATGGATCGGGCGTGGCTCTGGTTACGCTGAGTTTGCTCACGGAATTCGCAGCCCCTCTCACGCGTTGTTCCTGGCGCGATCGATCGAGGCGCACGCCGCGGCGACGATATTGTCGACGGTGAAGCCGAACTTCTTCTGCAGCTCGGCCAGCGGGGCGGAGGCGCCGAAGGTGCGCAGACCGATGATTTCCCCGTGGGGACCTACGTAGCGGTCCCAGCCGAAGGTCGAGCCCTTCTCGACCGACACCCTGGCGCCCACCGACGGCGGCAGGACCTCGCGACGGTACTCGACGTCCTGGGCCTCGAACAGCTCCCACGACGGCATGCTCACCACCCGGGCGCTGATTCCCTGCGCAGCCAGCGCCTCGTGGGCCTCGAGGCATAGCGAGACTTCGCTGCCGGTTCCGATCAGGATGACATCCGGATCGAGATTTCGCTGTTTGTCGCTGGTCAGCGGGTATGCCCCGCGGTCGACCCGCGGCGGGGCGTATTTGTCACGGTCGATGGTCGGGAGGTTCTGCCGCGACAGGATCAGCACCGCCGGCTCGTGCCGTTCTTCCATCAGGAGTCGCCAGCAGGCGGCGACCTCGTTGGCATCGCAGGGGCGCAGCACCATCACGTGGGGCAACGCGCGCAGGGAGGCCAGCTGCTCGATCGGCTGATGGGTGGGTCCATCTTCCCCGACTCCGATCGAGTCGTGGGTAAAGATATGGATCACCGGGATCTCCATCAGCGCCGACAGGCGAATCGCCGCGCGCGCGTAGTCGGAGAAGATGAGGAAGCCCGAGCCATACGGTCGGATCTTCGAGAGTGACAGGCCGTTCAGCACCGAGGCCATCGCATGCTCGCGAACGCCGAAGTGGATGTTGCGGCCGCCGGGGTTCTGCGGGGTGAGATCGCCGGCTTCTTCGAAGGTGAGACGGGTTTTGGTGGAGGGCGCGAGATCGGCGGCACCTCCGATCAGCCACGGTACTTTCCTGGCGATCGCGTTGAGGACCTTGCCCGAGGAATCGCGGCTGGCGAGGCCCTTGTTGTCCGCGGGAAACGTGGGGATCTCCGAATCCCAGCCGGGGGGCAATTGGCGGTGCTGCATCTGATAGAGCTGCCTGGCGAGCTCGGGGAACTCGGTCTCGTAAGCCCTGAAGCGCTCCATCCACTCGCTGCGCCCCTTCCTGCCCCGAGCGCCGAGCCCGGCGGCGAAGTGGGCGGGCACCTCGTCGGGTACCAGGAACCTGGCGTCCTCGGGCCAACCGTAGTTTTTCTTGGTGAGGCGTATCTCCTCCTCACCGAGCGGCGAACCGTGGGCGTCGTGGGTGTCCTGCTTGTTGGGCGAGCCCCAGGCGATGTGAGAGTCGACGATGATCAGCGTAGGCCGATCGGCGCTGTTCCGGAAGGTCTTGAACGCCCGCCGCAGCATCGCCTGGTCGTTGGCGTCGCCCACCCGGGTGACGTTCCATCCGTAGCCGATGAAGCGGGTGGCGACGTCCTCGGTGAAGGCCAAGTCCGTGTGGCCCTCGATGGTGATTTTGTTGTTGTCGTAAATCCAGCACAGGTTCGACAACCGGAGGTGACCGGCAAGGGAGGCGGCCTCTGCGGAGACGCCCTCCATCAGGCAGCCGTCGCCGCACAGGGCGTAGCAGTCGTAGTCGAACATCGGGAAGGCCGGGCGATTGAAGTAGCTCGCCATCCAGCGCGAGGCCATGGCCATGCCGACGCTGGTCGCGACCCCCTGACCCAGCGGGCCAGTGGTGACCTCGACCCCCGAGGTCCAGCGGTATTCGGGATGGCCCGCGCAACGCGAGTCGAGCTGGCGGAACTTCTTGATGTCGTCGAGGGACACCGAGAGGTTGCCAAGCACTTCGTATTTGGGGTTCACCGCCTTGACCCGGCACAGGTGAAGCATCGCGTAGAGCAGCATCGAGGCGTGACCGACCGAGAGCACGAACCGGTCGCGGTTGGGCCAGATCGGGTCCTCGGGATCGAAGCGGAGAAACTGTTGCCACAGAGTGTAAGCGACCGGCGCCAGCGCCATCGGCGTTCCCGGGTGGCCTGAGTTGGCCGCCTCGACCGCGTCCATCGCCAGGGTCCGGATCGTGTTGATGCAGAGCATGTCTTTCTTGGCGGTCTTGTCTGCGTTCTTGTTCGCGGTCATCTGGGTTCACCCATTTCTGCTGGTACCGGTCTTCAGGCGTGAGATCGTGAATGCTGCGCGGGCCGACTCGGCATCCGCCCGGGGCCGACCAGTACCAGATGGTTATGACGGCGGGACTGGCGAACAGCCCGTTCTGGAGCAGCCCGTGATTGTTGTTGAGGGGCTGCCCCGGCCACGCCGGATTATCGTGCTGATGAAGTCTAGCTCACCGCGGCCAGAACGCGAGCATCCTGCACCGGATCGCCTGGTGCAAACCGCGTCGGCCAGGCAGCAAGCCGGCATCGCGTCTCCGCGACATCGTAAAGCCGCAATGGCTTTTCGGTATCCTGCAATAGCGTTCGAACAGGTCGGGTGGTCGATGCGGTTAGCGACTCTCACGGGAACCTCCGATGCGGTGGCGGCAACGCGCAGCCGGCTGAAGAAGATCGCGTTGCTGCAGGTTTGCCTGCGCCAGCTCGAGCCGGCGGAAATCGAACCCGCCGTGGGCTATCTCACCGGATGCCTGCGTCAGGGCCGAATCGGGCTCGGACTATCGGTCGTGCGCAGCGCGCTGAATACCGGCGCGGCGGCGGACAGCGCCGCGCTCGATATCCTCGACGTGGACGCCGCATTCGAGGAACTGGCCGCCGTATCCGGCAAGGGCGCCGGTCTCGAGCGCAGGCGTCTCCTCGGCGAACTGTTCGCCCGCGCCACGTCGACGGAGCAGGATTTTCTGGCGCGGCTGGCGCTCGGTGAGCTGCGGCAGGGCGCGCTCGAGGGGGTGATGGTCAAAGCCATCGCAAAAGCTGCTGAAGTGCCCGCGAGCCGCGTGCGACGGGCGGTCATGCTGGCCGGCAATCCTGCGACGGTCGCACAGGCCGCCATGACCGAAGGCCCGGCGGGCCTCGACGCTTTCCGGCTGGAGTTGCTGAAGCCGGTGCAGCCGATGCTCGCGCAGACGGCGGAGAGCACGGACGCGGCACTCGCCGCGCTCGGCGAGGCGGCGTTCGACTACAAGCTCGACGGCGCGCGCATCCAGGTTCACAAGGCGGACGCGGAAATCCGCGTCTTCACGCGCCGGCTCAACGATATCTCCGCGCGAGTTCCGGAGATCGTCGAGAGCGTACGCGCGCTGCCCGCCCGGCAGCTCATTCTCGACGGTGAAGTCATCGCGCTGCGCGCCGACGGCACGCCTCACCCGTTTCAGATCACCATGCGCCGCTTCGGCCGCAAGCTCGACGTCGCCGCGTTACGCGAGTCGCTACCGTTGAGCGCATTCTTCTTCGATTGCCTGCATGCGGACGGCGCGGATCTGATCGATCTGCCGGCCTCGCGACGCTTCGCCCGCCTCTCGGACATCTTGCCTGCGGGGCTCGTCATTCCGCGCATTGTCACGGCGGAAACCACAGCCGCCGCCGCTTTCCTGGAAGCAGCGCTTGCGGCGTGCCACGAAGGTCTCATGGCCAAATCGCTCGACAGCACCTACGAGGCAGGCAATCGTGGCGCGGGCTGGCTCAAGATCAAGCCGGCGCACACGCTGGATCTCGTCGTCATTGCCGCCGAATGGGGCAGCGGACGGCGCCGCGGCTGGCTCAGCAACCTGCATCTGGCCGCGCGCGATCCGGACACGGGCGGCTTCGTCATGCTCGGCAAGACCTTCAAGGGCATGACCGACAGGATGCTCGAATGGCAGACGAAACGCTTGCTCGAGCTCGAGACTGGCCGGGAAGGGCACGTCGTGCACGTGCGTCCCGCACTCGTCGTCGAGATCGCATTCAACAACCTGCAGGCGAGCCCGCATTATCCCGGCCGGCTCGCGCTGCGCTTCGCGCGCGTGAAGCGCTATCGCGAGGACAAGCAGCCGGAGGACGCGGATACGATCGAGACCGTTCGACAGATCGCGGCGCACTGATGCGCTTTACCGCCGGGCGCGGGCGCGCTTCTTGCATGATCGTAGCTGTCGGCGATCGCCGCATCGGCAAGAGGTGAATGATGCGCAATAGACGCGAGGCAACGCTGGTTGCTACGGCGGTGCTCATTACCGGCGCCGCGATTGCACAGGAGACCACGCGCCCGAACGATCCGTTGCAGCCGATCGATCCCACGGAACCGACGCAGCCGGCCGAACCGACGCAGCCGGCCGAACCGACCGAGCCGCCGGAGCCGACCCAGCCTCCGGAAGCAACGCAGCCGCTCGAGCCGATGCGTCCGACCGAGCCGAGCGATCCGGGCGAGGAAGCCGCGGGGCAGACGCGCGGCATCGGGCAGAGCGGCCAGACCAGCCAGGAAGACATCATGAACCTGCGCTGCGAGGACTATCTCCTGCTCTCGCCCGACGACGTCGAGCGCGTGTACTACTGGTACGGCGGTTACCTCACCGGCAAGTCCGGCGCGCCGGGCTGGCGCCACGCGACCGTCATGGTATGGAACGATGCGCTCGTCACGCACTGCGCGGAGAACGAAAGCGACCAGGTGATCGACATCATCGGCGACATTTGACCCCGGCTTTCGCCGGAGCAATGCATGGAATCAGATGAGCTGCGGCGTCAGCGCGCCCTCGAGCTCGAGAAGATAACGCTTGATGTGCAGGCCGCCGCCGTACCCGGTCAGGGAGTGGTCGCTGCCGATGATGCGATGACACGGCACGACGACGGGAATCGAGTTGCTCCCGTTGGCGCGTCCGACGGCGCGCGCTTTGCCCGGAGCGTCGATACGCCGCGCAATGTCGCCATAGCTGGCCGTCTCGCCGTACGGCACCTCGAGCAGAGCGCGCCACACCTTGATCTGAAACGCACTGCCCTGAAAATCGAGCGGCAACTCGAACGTCCGTCGCTCACCGGCAAAGTATTCGCTGAGTTGCGTCGCCGCCGCATGCGCCTCGCTTCCCGGGATCGCATCCTTCCACTCCGCGGCAGCGTCGTATTTGTGGCGCCCGTCGAGAAAAGCAGTGCGTACCAGCCGTCCGTTCTCATCCACGCCGACACGCAAGGGCCCAACGCCCGTGTCGATATCCTCGAAAAACGTCGTCATCGCTGTCCTCTATACCGAGCGGGCTTCAGCCCGCCAACCGTTCAAATCTGGCCGGCACTGCCTTTCTCATGGCGCCGGGACATCACCCAGGCTTCGCCACAAATGATAGGTGGCCAGGCTGCGGTGCGGCGCGAACTTCTGCATGAGCGCGTGAGTTTCGACGGCATTCGGCCGGTGATCGAGCGCGAAAAACAGCTCGAGTCCCGTCACCAGCCCGGTATCGCCGATCGGCACGCAGTCCGCGAAACCAAGCGCGCGCAACATAAGGTAGTTCGCCGACCACGGGCCGATGCCGCGCACGCCGCGGAGCTGTCTCTCCGCGCGGATCGTCGGCAGCGCGCGCAAGCCCTCCGCGTCGAACTCGCCGGTGGCGATCAGCCGCGCGAAGTCGATCAGATATGCGGCCTTCTGGCGGGAAAACTGTCGACTCGTGAGGTCCGCGTAGTCGAGCGCGGCCACCTGCTCCGGATGCGGATGCGCTATGAAACCGTTGCCTGCCGGCCGGCCGCAAAGCTCGATCAGCGCGCGACGCAAGACGTAAGCGAAACGCAGGTTGATCTGCTGGCCGATGACTGCCCACGCCACGCCTTCGAAGACGTCCGCGGTCTGCGGTATGCGCAGGCTGGCGCGCCCGTCGATCAGCGATGCCAGCTCGGGACGGCGTTCCACGTGGCGGCGAAACGGCAGAGGATCGGCGGCCAGACCCAGCGTGCGCGCGGCTACTTCGTGTGCCTTGCGCATCAGCGACGGATCGACCGGATCGGTCGACAACACCTCGCATCGCACGCGGCTGCCTCGCGGCGTCAACTCGAGTCGGGCCGCAAGTCCATCGTTCGAGAACGCCTTGATCAGCTTGTCTCCGGCGACGCGCTCCGTGACGCTGCCGGCATCGCGGGCGAACATCTGTCGCGGAAACTCCCACAGGAAATCGGCGGGCAATCTCAGCTCGAAGCTTCGCTTGCTGCCGAGCATGCGATAGGCGCCGGGGCTCATGCCGGTGAGGCGCCGGAAGTTTTCATGGTATGCCGACGTGCTCTCGAAGCCGGCCGCGAACCCGGCTTCGGCCGCCGGCATATCGCCCAGCAACTTTTGTGTCGCGCGCACGCGCAATTCGCTCAGATAATCCGCGGGCGTCGAATGCAGATACTGCCGGAAGAGCTGGTTGAGCCGCGTGACGCCGCTTCCGGAGCGCGCGCTCAAATCCTGCACGCTGCGAAACGCGGCCACGTCGGCGCGCACGATCGCGACCAAGCCTTCCACCTCGGCGAGATCGGCGTCGTAACCGAGGTAGAAATGATCCGGCCGGCAGCGGCGGCAGGGCCGGAAGCCTGCGGCGACGGCCTCCTCGGGCGTGCCGTAGAACGTAACGTTGCACGCCTGGGGCTTGCGCGCCGGACAGGTCGGCAGGCAGTAAATCCCCGTCGATTTGACGGCAATCACGAAACGGCCGTTCGCGGCGGCGTCCCGCTCGTACATGCTCGCCAGCATCTTTTCTCGCGTCAATTTCACGGATGCATGGTAGTTCAGGCAGCGACGGCGCGCTTGCGGAATCCGCCGCCGGATATGTGACAGGAAAATGGGGACATACCTGATTTTCTGTCAAAAATCAGGTATGTCCCCATTTTCCCCGCCCATTTTCCCCCATCAGAGCCAGCTCGCGTCTTCTTCGAGATAGACCGCATCGAACTCCGCGAGTGCCTCCAGCCGCTCGCGATCGAGCAGCCGGATCGCCCCGCCGCAGGTCTCGACCAGGCCGTTCTCGCGCAGCCGGCGCAGGGTGCGGTTGACGTGAATTTCGCTCAGGCCCAGCGCGTCGGCGAGAAGCGCCTGGCTGAGCGGCAACTCGCAGTCCACTTCCAGATGTGGATCGACCCGCTCCAGCCGCACGCAGATCTCCATCAGCAGGTGCGATACTTTCTGGATTGCCGACCGTCGCCCGAGGTTGACGACCCGCTCCAGCAGCATCGCCTGCTCGCGCGCGGCGATCATGAAGAACAGGTTCGTGAGATGCGTCGACTCCTGGAACAGCTCGCCGAGCCGGCGGCGCGGAACCGCGCACACTTCAGCTTCGGTCAACGTCGCAAACCCGATGTTCGAGCGCTTGCAGGCCAGATCGCGCAGGCCCATGACATCGCCCGGCAGGAAAATGTCGAGCACCTGTCGATCGCCATTGGCCAGTATGCGGTACCCGAACGCCCAGCCGGAGTGCAACGTGTAGATGCAGGTGACCGGCTGCTGCTGGGCACGCACGATGGAGTGCTTGGCATAGATACGCGCGCTTCCTTCGAGCGTTTCCAGCAGCCCGATATCGTGCGCGCGCAGGTCGGCGGAATGCCGAAACCGGCGAACGATGCAGCTTTCGCTCATGCCATCCCGGCATCGATCGCGCCACTCGCCGGCTACGAAGTTCGCGGTGGCGCTGCGCTGCCGTACTGCTCCTTGCGACGGCCGTCAGGTCACCCCCTTCCGTCCGAAGCGTAGCAGACGGCGCGCGCAGCGGCTACATCGCGCGGGCACCCGGCTGGGATGCCGACTAGCAGGCTGTTGAAAACCTGTTTTCAACAGCCTGCCAGGCAATGCAGGGATGCATCATCATTTTCAAGGACTGCAAGTTCTTGAAAATGCCCGCAATCCGAAAATCACACTTTTCGGATTGCGAAGTTGAAAAAGCCATGGATGGCTTCTACAACATCCTGCTAGGTCCAGTCGCGCGAGCGTTCCTCTTCGAAGAGGCGGTCGGCACGTGACGCACCCGGGTCGATGGTGCTTTCGCGCTCGACCCGCGCATCGCCGATCGCCGGGTCCCGCTTCGGCAGAGGCTCCGCGTCGTCTCTGTCCCCGCGCAACTTGTGCAAGGCTTCTTCCTCCTTGCGCGTGCGCGGAGCGGCAGCCCCGGCGGCCGCACCGAGAGCGAATGCCAGCCCGCCCAGCATCAGGGGCTGCTCCTCGAGCATGTGACTGACGCCAGCCCGTGCCTCGGCGTAACGCTCCGTCGTCAACTCTGAGATGGAGTGCGCCTTGTCCCGAACGGACCCTGCCGCTGATTGTGCGGTGTCCTTCATGCTTTCGGCGCGGCCGGCGCGATGCGGCTGCGCGCCCGTGCCCCGCGCAATCGGTCTCGTATCGGATCGATCAGCGGGACCGGCTGCCGGACGCCGGCCGCTCGCCATCATCCAGGCGAGACCGACCCCGACGAGCAGCGTCGGCAACGGGTTGGACTTGACGTCGTCGGCGAAATGGCCGGCAAACTCGCCGCCGTTCTCGCGCACGTATCTCAAGCCCCTGTCGACCAACTCCCCGGGCGACAGCTTGTGCTGCAAGGCGTCCAGCGTTTCCGCCATCGCCTCGCGTGTGCGATCGGCTTCGGCCTCGATCTGCCTCGGATCTCTGACGCTCGCGTTCATCTCACAGTCCTCCTGGCCATTTGCGCATCCTTTCGCAGCGAATCCGCCGCCTGACCGGGCGCGAGCCTTCGTGCTGCGAGATTCTTCCGCGCGCGCGCAAGAAGAATCAGGCCCACAAACAGCGCCGCCCCGCCGACGATCAAAGCCGACAACCACATCGGCAGCTCCTGTGCGATGCCGTACACCGCAGCGAGGAGCAGCACGAGGCAGCCGGCAAAGGCGACGATGGCCCCGCCGGCCAGCGACCCGATGCCGGTCTTGAAATCCGCAGCCGATTCGTGAAGGTCAGCCTTGACGAGCTGCGCTTCCTGCCGCACGAGCGTCGAAACCTCGTTGGCGAAGGTGGACAACAGCGTACCGACAGGCTGGTCTTCCTTGAAGTGCACTCTCTTGCCGCCGTCATGACGCGGCGGCACATCGATGTCGTTACGTGCTGCCATGACCGTCTCCCGAGAAGCCCGCCTTGAAATCCTCGATATCCTTTGACGAGGCTTTAGCGAAGCGGGCGCATACGAATCCGGCGAGCGCGGCTCCGGCGAGAAACAAAGCCGGGTTGCGGCGCGCCGTATCGCGCAGATCGGCGATCATCGAATCCACGTCGCCGTGCTGCATCCGTTCGGCGGCGCTCCAAAGGCTGTCCGCCGTCTGGCGCGCGTATGCCGCCAGCGAGGTCCTGTTTTTCGCCTCCAGTCCCGCGGCTGCATCGTCGACGGCTTCCGCAACGTCGGCCAGCTCGCTGCCCGCCGCGCGTTTGCCTTTCTCGAGCTCTTCGCGGCTTCTTTCGCGGGCCTGCGAGGTGAGACGCTCGGCCTTCTCGCCGGCCCTTCGGGCGCCGCCGGACCGTCCCCCGCTGGTCTCGGACGTGCGCGGATGAGGTGTTGTTTCCTCGATGCCTTCCATGGTTTTTGCTCCTGCTTGGGTATTGAGGGGAAGCGCAGCGCCCGCCGCGTGCTCCGCGTCGCGGGATGAAGCGGCAGGCGCCGGCGCCGGAAACGTTACGGACGACCGGCGGCAAACCGGGCGCCGCAACTTATCGAAAAGAATCGATTACGCGCCTAAACGCGATGCTCGACCCCGTAGTACGAACGCACCTGTTCCTGCCACGCCGAGCTGGCAGTATCCGGCCAATGGTGCTTGTCGAAGCCAGGAGCGTCCTTGAGCGCTTCCTTGGACTTGTCGAGCACGAAGCACTTGTCCTCGGTATCCAGCTCGAGCGCATCCATCGGCACGGCGAACAGCTTGTCGGCCATCCCCATGAAACCGCCGAAGGACAACACCGCATAGGCGACGCGGCCGTCCCTCGTGTCGATCATGAGATCTTCGATCTTGCCGAGGTCCTGGTCCTGAAGATTGCGGACTTCGTCGCCGATCAGCGTGGTGGCGGAAAGGAGTTGTGGGTTGACGGGCATGAATTCCTCCCTGGAATTGGTAGAGAAGTGACACGCCAGGAGATATTCGATCTCCTGCGCTGCAGCCGCTTGCTTCATGCCTGCGGCTGCGTGATGCTTGCAGGATTGCAAGCACCATATTCAGAGTAGCGATCCGTGCGCCGGAATGCATTAACCTAAGTTAAGGAAATGGAGCGGCGAGACTCATGAACAAGCAATCCCTCCTGCTGCTCGGCGCGCTGCTTTGTTGCAGCGGGTCTGCCGCCGCAGCCGCGCCGCCGGAGCCGGTGCGCGTAATCCAGCAGACCGCCGACGAGCTCGTCGCAGCGCTCGACGGGCGACGCGACGAGCTTCGCAACGATCCCGAGGGTCTCTACGAGATCGCGAGCGACGTTTTTCTGCCGCGCTTCGACACGGGCTTCGCCGCGCGTCTGATGCTCGGCACTCACTCGCGGAAAGCGACGCCCGAGCAGCGGCAGCGCTTCATCGACGCGTTCTATCAGCTTCTGCTGCTCACGTACGCGAAAGGGCTCATTCATTACGATGAGGACCGCGTGCGCATCCTGCCTTATCGGGCGCAGCGCGGCGAGCGGCTGGCGCGCGTGCGCACGGAAGTCGTGATCGACACCCGCACGCGCGTGCCGGTCGATTACAAGCTGCGCCTGACCGGCGGAGAATGGAAGGTCTACGACGTGCTCGTCGAAGGGATCTCGTACGTGCAGAGCCAGCGCCGAGTCATCGACGAGGCAATAGACCGCAAGGGCCTCGAGCCATTCATCGCGGAGCTGGAGAGGATGGCGCAACAGCAGCGCGCCAACGCTCGCATCGTGCGACCTGCCGCACCGGCGCAGTAGCTTCCGACGACTTACGGTCGACGTCGAATCAGGCTGATCAGTAGCGCCAGCGCGCCGAGCCAGCCGAGCGAGCCCGAGCCGCCGGACGCCGGCGGCGGAGACGGAGGATTCGGATCGGACGGCGCGGCGGCGACGTGGAAAACGTCGTCCTGCAATTCATCCCCGATCGTCGTGTTGCGGCGGATGATATCGGACAGCCGTGTTGCCTTGACTTCGGCCAGCTGATCGCCCTCCAGCGTGCGCTCGTACCAGAACCGGTCGCCGTCGCGCAACGCCTCGAACTGGACCTTGAGCACGGTGAAGATCAACTCGCCGACGTGCCCGCCGTTGACCGGGTCCTCGGCCAGGGCGCCGATCCACGCGTCGATATCGTCGACATCGGCGTAGGCCGTATCGAGCCGTTGCTGGATCAGCGGATCGCTGCTGACATCCTCGAAGCCCGCGTGGCGCTCGAGGCCGAACGCTTCGCGAATATCGTTGTACCCAGGCAGGCCGTGATCGCGGCCGCGCTGGATATTGAGCGCGGCGAGATCGAATCCTTCGCTGCCGGGCGGGCCGAAGCTGCCCGGCGGTCCGAACAGGAAATTGCGCACGTCGTCGACGATGAACGAATCCACGCGCTGCGCCCGTTGCGCGGCCAGACCGCGCAGCAGCGGCTCGATCCCGCCCTCTTCGATGATCCGCTGCGGCGCGAAGAACGCATCGCGCAAAGCCAGGTCTCCCTCGGGTATTTCATTGCCGTCGGCATCGAGCCGCAGCAGGGTCGGGCTCAGCAAGGTGTGACCGACCCGGTAGCACGCGGTCGAGAACACGCTCATGATCCCTGCGTCGACCTCGGGGTCGTAGTCTGTATAAGGTGCCAGCGCGTTCGGCCCGAGCAGCGCGGGCAGGAACTCCTCGTAAGTGATGACCTGGATCTCCGCGCCGACCAGTCGGCGCGCGCGCTCGTAGATTTCGTCGCCGGAGAGGCTCGGGTCCGAAGCGCGGACCTTGTCGGCTTGGAAGTTGTGCTCGCGCATGAACAGAGTGTGCATGGCGGTCAGGCCGGACTGCTCGTTGACGCGTACGTCGCCGCCGACGAAAAATTCCGGGCTGTTGCCGCCGGCGTTCGGCAATCCGGCCGTGTTGAACGGCAGCAGGTTGCCCGCGCTGGTCAACAGTCGGCCCGTGCCGTCGTTGTTGCGCAGCGCGACAGCGCGCGTCACATCGGATCCGTAGACCTGCGAGCCGTCGATCCAGGCCGTCAGCTCGTTGATCTGGTGGCGAGGATTGTCCGTGCCCGTGCCCGAAGCGGTGTCGTAGATCGACCGGTTGAAGGTCATTACGACGGTGCCCGTGCCGTCCGGGTCGAAGAACGGGTCACCGGCCGGGACAGGAATGTCGCCGGGCTCCGGCGGATCGGTTCCCTCGGACAGGGCGAAATCGTGGTCGATGAACTGGCCCCACTGCCAGAGGTAATCGCTCGCGCCGAGCGGGTTCGGTATCAGCTCCGGCTGGGCGACGACGATATTGCTGATCGCCCGCGGGTTCGGCTTGTTGGCGCCGGCCATCTGCGACACGCCGTCGCCGTACTCCGGCGCCATGATGCGAGTGACAGGCGTAAAGGCCGCACCCATCATCGGGTGGTCGAGATTGTTGCCGCTGCCGTCGATGGTGCGAAAGCCCGGCTCGGGCGGCGGCGATTCGATCGCCACGCGCGGCTGCCGGATGATCTTGCGCACGGGCGAGACGGGGTTCGGCTCCAGGCTGCGCAATGACGCAATCAGGCGGGCCTGCGGCGTGGCCACGGCCGGGCTATCCAATGCGATCACGACCACGCCGGCCGCGGCGCTCAGCGCGAATGCGGCAAAACGGATACTCGAGTTCATGGGTCCCTCTCTCGATCGCCGCGCTGCATGTTCGTTCGGCGGGAGTTTCCGTCGAAGCCTACGCTCCTGGGGGCGTAATTTCACGGGCGAGTCAGCCGCCCCGCCTGCTCATTCATGGGACCGCATGGCGAGGTCCAAGTGCCGGCGGGCCGCCAACAAACCTTTCTGGTCGGGATAAAGCGAAGCGTTCGCGGCATTTGCCGGCAACGGCCGGCGGTCCCCGGATCGGAGTCCGGGGCAAGCTTATGCACGGCCTACGGCGAGGCCGCAAGCCGGGATAAGGGACGCGTTCGGGGCAACACCATCGTCAGCCCGAGCTGCGGCGGCGACGTTTTCTTCGTTTCGGACCCCAGTCCTCGCGGTCCTGATCCCGGAAGCGCCGCAACTCGTCGTGAGAGCGCGCGTCCCAGTCGTCTTCATCGATGTCGTACTCCATGTCGTACCCGGCGTCGTCCACGTCGTCTTCCCCGTCGAGATCGGGGTCGATCCCGGGCTGTCGAGGCATGGTGGCCACGTTCAGCTCCTCAAAGCGGAAAATGGAAACGCCATTAATCATCCACTTCCGGCCCGCCGCTGCGCAAGGGTTTACGTCTAGCTATAGTTCGACTATATTTGAAATATGGAATCGTCATCTGCCGTGCGAGCCCTGTCGGCGCTGGCTCATGCCCACCGCCTGGAGGCCTTCCGGTTGCTGGTCAAGGCGGGGCGATCGGGCATGTCCGCGGGGGACATCGCGCTGCGGCTCGGCGTCGCGCCATCCAGCCTGTCTTTCCATCTCGCGCAGCTGGAAACGGCAGGATTGATCCAGGGGCGTCGCGATCAACGACACATCTTCTACTCGCTGCGCGTCGATACGACGCGCGAGCTTCTGGAGTTCCTGACCGAAGACTGTTGCAACGGCCGTCCGGAGCTGTGTGGCGTCGCGACGGCATCACAGGCGGAGGATCTCACGGTGGTCGCAGGCAGGGATTGAGGCGTGACCGATCATCCTTACTACGTTCTCTTTCTCTGCACCGGCAACTCCGCGCGCAGCATCATCGCCGAGTGCGTTTTGAACCGGCTCGGCCATCCGCGCTTCAAGGCATACAGTGCCGGCAGCTTTCCGAAGGGCGAAGTCAATCCCTATGCTCTGCAGCGATTGAAGGCGGAGGGCTACGACGTCTCCGAGCTGCGCTCGAAGAGCTGGGACGAGTTCACCGGTGACGCTGCGCCGCAATTCGACTTCGTGTTCACGTTGTGCGACAGCGCCGCGGCCGAGCCCTGCCCTGTCTGGCCCGGCCAGCCTGTGACGGCGCACTGGGGGCTGCCGGACCCGGCCACGCTGGAAGGCCGCGAAGCCGTGAAACACGCGGCTTTCGCCGATACGCTTCGCATGCTCAACAATCGCATCCGCCTGTTCCTGAGCCTGCCGCTGGCGCGCCTCGACCGGCTCAGCCTGCAAAAGAACCTGAACGACATCGGCAACCTGCGACACGCGGACCGGAGCGCCTGATCCGGATGCCGTCTTTCGATCTGCCGCGGCGGCTGGTCGCCGAAGGTGTTGGCACGGCACTGCTTCTCGCGACCGTGATCGGCTCTGCGCTGATGGGCGAGAGGCTTTCGGGTGGCAACGCCGCGCTCGAGCTGTTCGCAGCCACGCTGCCGACCGGTGCGATCCTGATCGTGCTGATCCTGATGTTCGCGCCGGTTTCGGGCGCCCACTTCAACCCGGCCGTCACGCTGGCGTTTACGCTTCGCCGCGAGATCGGCGCGCGGGTTGCGCTTTTGTACGCGCTCGTGCAAATCGCAGGTGCGTTGGCCGGAACGATGCTGGCGCATTCGATGTTCGCTGCGCCGCCGATCGTTTTCTCGAGCATCGAACGCACGGGCCCTGCGCAATGGCTTTCGGAGGGCGTGGCGACCTTCGGCCTCGTGGCGGCGATCCTCGCCGTATTGCGCTGGCGGCCCGGCGCCGTGGCTTACGCCGTCGGGCTTTTCATCGCCGCCGGCTACTGGTTCACGGCTTCCACGTCGTTTGCGAACCCTGCGGTTACGATTGCGCGCGGCTTCACGGGCAGTCTGGCCGGCATTCTGCCGTCTCACGTGCCCGGTTTCATCGCAGCGCAACTCATTGGCGCGACCTTCGCAGCCATCCTCATCGGATGGCTGCTGTCAAGCCGAAGCCAGTTGGGAAGATGACCGGCGCTCAGTTCGCGAGACGGCCGAGCGCAGCCTTCGCGATCCGGATGCCGGCTTCCCGTTCGTCGTCCGGGCTCATGTTCGCGGCGGAGCGTTCGAAGTTCACGACCAGCAGGCCGCGGCCGGTGCAGACCAGCAGATCGCCGCTCGAGCCCCAGATTGCCGAGTCGCCCAGATCGGTCAGCTCGTACAATTTGCCCTTGGCCGACTGGCCGTAGGGCATGGAGGTCTGATTCTCGTCGCAGGCGTCGGCCGGCAGACTGGCGTCGGGGAAGACTTGCAGCACGACCAGGTCCGATTCGGTTTGCCAGCTGCATCCATGGAAGCCGCCTTCCTCCTGGCTGGTGACCGGCCTGCCCAACGCGCCTGCGATCTCGTCATTCATCACCAGCCCGCAACCGGCCCGGGTGCTCATATCCCACGGCCCGTCAGCGTCAGGCTCCGACGGCAGATCGACGTCCTCGACCGTGGTTGCCGGATTATCGTCTCCACAGGCGGCAACGGCAGCCGACAAGGCCACCAGCATTACCACTGGATATCTCATCATGGACTCCTTAATGTCACGGCGGAATGGCGAAATTTGACTCCGATGACCGGTGAAGCGCTTTCGAGCCCTGCTCCGTGCGGGACGGATGCTCTCGAGGCGCTTGCCGCTTTTCTGACCGCGAGCCGGCGTTTGCTCGTGCTCACCGGCGCGGGCTGCTCGACGGAGTCTGGCATACCCGATTACCGGGACGCGAACGGTGAGTGGAAGCATCAGCGTCCAGTGGTGTATCAGGATTTCGTGAGCAATGCCGCAACCCGGCAGCGTTACTGGGCGCGCAGCCTGATCGGCTGGCGTCGGGTGGCCGGCGCCATGCCGAACCGTGCGCATGTTGCGCTGGCGCGTCTGGAAAGCGCAGGAGTGGTGCATCACCTCGTCACTCAGAATGTCGACGGCCTGCACCATCGGGCCGGCAGTCGCAGGTTGACCGATCTGCACGGGCGGCTTGATGTCGTCGAATGCCTGGAATGTGGCGAGCTCACGTCGCGCGACGACTTTCAGGAGCGCCTCGAGTCGCGCAATCCCGACGCGATAGGCGCAGTTGCGGCGACAGCAAAGCCGGACGGCGATGTCGATCCCGGAGACATGAATTACTCGCGTTTCGATGTGCCCGCCTGCCGGCGCTGCGCCGGCGTGCTGAAGCCCGGCGTCGTGTTCTTCGGCGAAGCGGTACCGCGCGCCCGCGTCGTCGCTGCTTTCGCCCGCCTCGACGAGGCCGACGCCCTGCTGGTCGTCGGTTCTTCGCTCATGGTATTTTCCGGCTATCGGTTCGCCCGCGCCGCCGCGCTCAGCGGCAAGCCCGTGGCCCTGGTCAATCTCGGCCGCACGCGGGCCGACGCAGAGATCTCCCTGAAGGTCACGGCTCGCTGCGGCGATGTGCTCGCGGATATGGCGGAACGATTGCTTTGCTGAATCGCATCCCGGGAAATGGGGACCTTCCTGAATTTTCGCGAATGCGAAATTAGGAATGTCCCCATTTCCCCCCATTCTCCAGCGTGAACTCCGCGGGGTTCGGGCGGTCCGAACTGCTGCCGGGTCAGGGCGAGTGGAAGACAATTCAAGGCAACAGGGAGCAGGTGACACGATGAGAATGATTTTGCGACTCGGCGCATTCTGCGCCACTGCGACATTCGTCACGGCGGGAGCCACGGCAGCCGACACGCCCGACTATCCGCATACCAAAGAAGTGTCGCAGGTAGACACCTATCACGGCGTCGAGGTGGAAGACCCCTATCGCTGGCTCGAGCAGGACGTGCGCGAATCCACAGCCGTTCGCGAGTGGGTCGAGGCGCAGAACGAAGTCACGTTTGCCTGGCTCGAATCACTGCCGCAACGCGATCGCATCGAGCGGCGCCTCACCGAGCTGTGGGACTACGAGAAATTCGACGTGCCGTTCGAGGAAGGGGGCCGGTACTTCTTCTTCCGCAACGACGGCCTGCAGAACCAGTCGGTGCTTTATACCCAGGCGAGCCTGGACGCCGAACCCGAGATGCTCATCGACCCGAACACCTGGTCCGAAGACGGGACGATCGCCCTTTCCGGTGTCGCCGTGAGCGAGGACGCGCGCTATCTCGCTTACGGCATCCAGGACGGCGGCACGGACTGGCGAATCTGGCGCGTGATGGATCTGAAGGCGCGCAAGCTGCTCGACGACGAATTGCGTTGGCTCAAGTTCACGAACGTCGACTGGAGCAAGGACGGCAGCGGTTTTTACTACAGCCGCTATCCCGCAACCGGGGCCGGCGCGAAGTTTCAGAGCCTGAACCTCGACCAGAAGGTCTACCATCATCGCCTCGGCACGCCGCAGTCGGAAGACCGGCTCGTCCATGCCACGCCCGAGCATCCGAAATGGAGCCATGGCGCGCAGGTCACGGAGGACGGCAAGTACCTCGTCATCACGAGTTCGGTGGGCACAGACGAGCGCTATCGCGTCGCCTGGAAGGATCTGACGAAACCGGATGCGAAAACCGTTACGCTCATCGACAAGTTCGAGCACGACTACACGCTGGCCGGCAGCGAGGGCGACGTGCTGTATTTTCGCACCAACAGGGATGCGCCGCTCGGGCGGCTGGTCGCGATCGATCTGAACGAACCCGATCCCGAGGACTGGCGGGAAGTCGTACCCGAGCAGGAACACGTCCTGGAAAGCGCGGAGCTGATCGGCGGGCATCTCGTGGCGCAGTATCTGCGCGACGCGCACGCCGAAGTGAAAGTTTACGACACGCGCGGCAAGCTCGTGAGAACCGTCGAGCTGCCGGGCATCGGGGCGGTCGAGGGCTTCGAGGGCGAGGCGGACGATCCCGAGACCTTCTATAGCTATTCCAGCTTCAATACACCGCCGACGACTTATCGCTACGATGTGAGCAGCGGCAAGAGCACGGTGCTGCATCGCCCGGAGGTGCGCTTCGATCCGGACGACTACGCCGTCGAGCAGACCTTCTGCCGGTCGAAGGACGGCACGCAGGTGCCGGTGTTCCTCGCTTATCGCAAAGGCCTGGCGCGCAACGGCGACAATCCCACGCTGCTCTACGGCTACGGCGGTTTCAATATTTCCGTCACACCCGAGTTCTCGATCTCGCGTCTCGCGTGGATGGAAATGGGCGGCCTCTATGCCGTGGCGAATCTGCGCGGCGGCGGCGAATACGGTGAAGCCTGGCATCAGGCTGGCGCGAAGCTCAACAAGCAGAACGTGTTCGACGATTTCATCGCCGCCGCCGAATGCCTGATCGACAAGGATTACACGCGCCCCGAGCGATTGGGCATCTTCGGTCGCAGCAATGGCGGCCTGCTCGTCGGCGCCGTCCTCAATCAGCGGCCCGATCTGTTCGGCGCCGCGCTACCCGCGGTCGGCGTCATGGACATGCTGCGCTTCGACGAATTCACCGCCGGCCGCTTCTGGGTCGACGACTACGGCTCATCGGAGAACGCCGAGCAATTCGAAGCGCTGTATGCGTACTCGCCCTATCACAACATCGAGGAAGGCGAGGAGTATCCGCCGGTCCTTGTGACGACCGCCGACACCGACGACCGTGTCGTGCCGGGTCACAGCTTCAAATACGTTGCAGCACTGCAGGAAGCCCAGGCGGGCGAGGAGCCGGTGCTGATCCGCATCGAGACGCGCGCCGGCCACGGCAGCGGCAAGCCGACGACCAAGCTCATCGAGGAATACGCGGACGAGTGGGCATTCCTCGCGCACTCTCTCGACCTGAAGTTGCCGAAGCGATACGGCCATCTGCGCGGCACCGGTCCCGCCACCGGGGCGGATAGCTGACGATTAGCAGGCTGTTGAAAAACTCTGTTTTCAGCAGCCTGCTAAGCGATGCATGGATGCATCGCAAAGGTGAAAAAGCCATGGATGGCTTTTTCAACATCCTGTTACGTGAAGGCGAGTCCTACGCTGCGTTCGAGCAACCAGGCACACGCAATCACGGCGATCGACGCGGATCCGATGCGCAGCGTCATCACCTGATAGGACCAGGAGCGGCGCATCAGGTACGCGAGCGGCAGAAATACGCCGACGATCGCGAGCTGACCGACTTCCACGCCGACGTTGAAAGCCAGCAGTGACTTCAGCAGGCCGGTTTTCGGCAGGCCGAGACCGGCAAGCACGTTCGCGAAGCCGACGCCGTGGACCAGCCCGAAGGCGAAAGCAATGACCCAAAGGCGGCGCGTAACGACAGGGTAGAGATTGTTGAGCGCCGCCAGCACCACCGAGGCCGCTATCACCGACTCCACCAGCCGCGACGGCAAGGCAATCATTTCCAGCGCTGCGAGACTCAAGGTGATGGAATGCGCCACGGTGAATGCCGTTACGATCTTGACCACGTCGATCACCGCCGGGCCGAGGCTCGCGACGGCGCGCCACCGACCCTCCTCTCGCACGAGCACCGAGGGAAGCAGCAGGCTCAGCAGGAAAAGAATGTGATCGAGTCCGATCCAGATATGCCAGATCCCCTCACGTAAGAAAGAGAAGAATTGACCTGTGCGGCTGGACGCCGCGGATTCCAGGTGCCAGGAATCGTTCCGGGGGCTGAAGATACCCGTGTATGTCCGCCCGTCGTGGGTGACGTTCAGCAAGCCCTTATGCTGCGGGTCCAGATCGAAGAACAGCCGATAGGTGATGCGCAAGGGCCCGGACGCATCCGGACAGCTCGCGTCGAACCGAAGCACGGCATAGGCACCGTCCGCATGATTGTCGACGAGGTGGTCTCGAACCTTTGCATCACAAGCCGCATCGCCGGCGTGAATAGCCAGACGGGACAAAGCATAGGCCGCGATGTCTTCATGACGTCGTCGAAGCTCACCCCAGGTGATTGCGCCGTCGCCATCCGCGTCGATCCCGAGCGCGTGGTCCAGATCGCGCAGCGCGATGTCCCACTGTCCGTCGATCGCGCCACCGTCGACGGTCAGCTTCAGATAACTGTCGCTGGGCTTGTGCGCGCCCGCGGAGCTACAGAACAGGAAAAGCAGGCCGTAGAGCAACCCTGCAGCCGGGCGTTTCGTCATCGGGCTTCGCGAAGCCGGCTTGCCAATTCGGCGAGCCCGACGTCCTGCAGCGAAGTGCGCTCCAGGTACCGGAGCACGGGCTGCGCCGCCGCGCTGTCGTCCGCGGCGAGCGCGGCTTCGAGCACGATGCGCGCGTCACGCGGCTCCCGCTGCTCGTTCCAGTTGGCCAGGGCCAGCTCGAGCGCAGCCCGCGGGTCGTCGCGAATGTGCAATGCGAATCGCGCCTGCTCTCCCAGATGCACCGTGTCGCCGCGCCGCCTGCTCGCTGCGTATCGGCCTTTCAGGGTCTTCACACGCGACTGGATCGGCAGGCCGAGCTGCCGCTCGGCCTGGGCGAGTCGCAACAGCAGCCCATCGACGCGCGCTTCTTCCCTGAGAAGCTCTCGGACGCGCTCAGGCTGCTGTTCGTCGAGAAGGAAGTCGGCGAAAGCCGCCAGCAGATAGCTGTCCCGCAAACCGAGCGACAAAGCGTCCAGAAAATGCCGTTCGGCGCGCTCCGGCCGGCCCTGGCGCACCGCAATCTCGGCGAGGATGGTCAGCATCCACAGACGTTCCGGCGCGGGCACATCGGGTTCGCCGGCACGGAGCTCCCGCAACAGGCGGTAAGCCTGGTCTGCCCGGCCGCTGAGGCTGAGACTCTTGCCCAGACATACGGTGCCGACAAAATAAGAGCCGGGCAGGGAGGCCAGGCTGGCGCAGCGAGCGAGGGCCTGCCTGTTCTCGCCTTGCACCTGAAGAATCGTGGCACTGCTCAACCAGGCCTGCGCATTGCGCGGATCCTGCTGCAACAGTGACTCGAGATCGCTCAGCGCGCCGTCGAAATCATGCCGTTGCTGTTTGAGGATGGCCCTCAGCACCAGGATGTCGGGCGGAGGCGCGCGCATTTCCAGCCACGGCGCGAGAGCGGCCTGTGCATAGCCGAAGTAGCGCGGATCGAACTCGGCACGTCCGATTTCGATGTAGCGGCGGGCGAGCCGCGTCGCGAGGTTCAGATTCGCCGGCTCTCGTTCGAGTTGCCAGCGGAGCAGGCGCAATTCCAGCAGCGCGCCGTTGAGCCGCGCCGGAATGCGCTCGAGGACCTGGTCATCGCGTTCCGGGACAAAGGGCGCCGACAGGATGCTCGCGCTGAAGCCCATGGCGGCACCGATGACGACGAGCGCCACCGTTCCGAGCCGCAATTCGGCGCCCTTGCCTCTCGATCCCGTTCGCATGCGTGGTGCACCGGGAAAAGGAGGACCGCGCCGCCGGGCGCGCGACGCGGACCTCATTATCTGCCCTAGTTGCGCGTGAAATCGTCCACCGTGCCCGGCGGGAACGGCTGATGCGTCATCGGGAAGAACGGAAACTCGTCGCGGGGCGCTTGTTCAGCAGTCGCGTTGTCGCCTGTCGTGATCGCGCCATTCGTCACCACCGCGATGATGGTGTCGATGACATCATCCCCCAGCCGCCGGCCGTTGGGGAACGCCGCCTCCGCGTTGTCGCCACCTCCGGGACCCGTGTTCGGCGTTCCCAGATTCACACGCAGAAAATCGCCGTTGACCACGGCCAGCCCCGCCAGAAGATTGATGTTTTCCGCGCTCGTGCCCAGCGCCGTGAGCGTGCTCACGATCGATCCCGCGAAACGACCGTTGGCGTCAGCCCGGGGCTTCACCTGGTTGTACTCATCCTTACGCGGAAACGGAACCAGCGCTACATTGACGGCCGGATTGCCGGCGCGGTCCAGTTGACTGCCCTGGCCGCGAAGCACGGTCGCCGTGTTCAGGCCGACGATGTTATCCGCCACATCGCCGAGCAACGACAGCGGAAGCCGCAGCGCGATCGCCAGCGTATTGTAGCCGGCGAACGAATCCCGCCCGCGCTCCAGGCGCGTCGGATCCGGGGTGCCGGCCAGCACCGAGGCGACGAACTGGCCGAAGCCGACGATATCGAACGGAAACGGATCATCCACTCCACCGGCGAAGAAATCCACGCCGCTTGCGGGGTCCGTGGTGACGACGGGTGGCGGCGACATGTCGCTCAAGTTCGAAACGGTAGTCGACGCAAGGAACTTGAATCCGTTCGGCATCCGAACCGTGGCGGTTTGAGGCGTGCTGCCGGAAACTTGTTTCGGCGAAAAGTTCACGTTGATGATGACGTCGTGTCGAGCATCACCCGTGGTTTCGAGCTCGAATCGATAATTGAGCTGCGGGTCGAAAACGGAGAAGTTCACCGCCTCCGCGGGCACGATGAACCCTTGAGTAGTCATGGCAATAACGAGCCGGGTATTGTCATTGGGATCGAGAAACAGGAACGCATCGCCGAGGTCGGCCGAGCGCGCCGATGCCGAGATCAGCGGCCCGTCGCCATGATCGGCGGCAAAACCCGAAGTAGCCATGCACGCTGTCACTACGACGGCGGTCGGCAGATTGGCCAGGTATTTGTTCATGGAAATTGCCTCGCAACCAGAAATTATTAGCATAGCCGGCAGCCGATCGCCGCCCGGCTCAAAGCACGAGACGCATGTGCGTTGCCGCTTTTTAGTGATGTCCGGCAACCTCTGAATACTATACCCGGGGTGGCAATCGCGCTATGGGCACTGCAGCAGGGTCGCGGCGTGCCCGAACCCGCGTTCCGGCGTGCAGATCCGCCGGCGAGGTCTCCGCACGGGTCGGCACCCGCCGGGATTTATGCGCTGTCGGGCCTGCGCCGAGCGATGGGGTGTCCGAAGCTCCGAATCGAACGGCGGATTTGCGCGGCCAGCTTGCCCGTGCCGCCGGCGCTCGACGGCCGTGCGCTGTCCGCGACCAGCTTGCGCGAGATTTCCGAATAGGGAATGTGATGCGGGCGGCTGGTTGAAGTGGTCATCTCTCGATCCTCTTGATCAGGCGGATATTCCGTTTCATCAGTTGGT
>JBOIDB010000093.1:0-8566 GCA_050740235.1 Gammaproteobacteria bacterium | reverse complement strand
TCACCGACGAGGAAATCATCCCGGGTGTCGAGGACCTGCAGGTGCAGTTCGGCGTCGACACGGATATCGACGGCGTGGCGAACCGTTACGTGAATCCCGATTACGCGCTGGTCGGCACCGACAACATCGTTGCCGTGCGCCTGTGGCTGCGTATGCGCACCGAGAACATCGAGGTGGGTTTCGTCGACGACAACACGTACACGTATGCGGATCAGAACGTGGGACCGTTCAACGACAACTTCCGGCGGCTGGTGGTTTCGAAGACCGTGCTGCTGAGGAACGCGCGCCTATGAACATCGCAATGAATCCTTCGCGGCAGCGCGGCGCGGCGCTGGTGGTGGGGCTCATCCTGCTGCTCGTGCTGACGTTGCTCGCCGTTTCGGGCATGAGCACCGCCACCTTCGAGCTGACGATGGCCGGCAACACCCAATATGGCGAGAACGCGTTCCAGAACGCGGAGACCGGCATCGAAGTTGCGCTCGAGCGAGGCGGCTTCACGACCCTGGCATCGACGCAGTGGCCTCTCGCCTGCAATGCGGCCGTCCCGCCGCTTCCATTCTGCACCGAGACGGAGTTTCAGGCCACCACCGCGCCCTTCGATGGCGCTTACAGCATCGGCAGCTTTTCCGCGTATCACTTCGACATCGTCAGCGAGGGGGCGGCGCAACGCAACGCGCAGTCGACGCATACGCAAGGCTTTTACGTCATCGGTCCGAGCAGCGGAACGCCCTGAGCACCGCGCGGAACGAACTGGAGACTCTTTATGTACGGCAGATTCATGGTTATCGCGATGAGGCTATCGATCGCGGTCCTGATGGCGCAGAACGCATCAGCGGACATGCGAGTCGTCGAGCAGTCTTTCGAATCCTCCACCGCAGTGAGAATTCCGGCTGGCGACGACGCGCCGCTCGACATGCGCAACTGCCCGGGTTGTCCCGTCGTTACGCTGCGCATCAATCCGGAGACGCGTTATTTCATCGGCGACGAACAGGTCACGCAAGCGGATTTTCGGAAAGCGGCGGCGCGTGAAACGGTCAGCATGACCGTGCACTACGACCCGGAGTCGAGATACGTGACGCGCGTCATCATGTGGCCGAGCTGACAAAGGCCGCCTGTCCACGCAATTTCGCCACTGGTCGTAAAAATGACTCTGCTCGCTACTGTCGGTCGTAAAGTCGCTGCACGTAACGTAATTACGCGTTCGGTTCTTGAAACGAGGATCGGAACATGACCACGCTACAGACACGCATCCGCTGGTTCGGCGTCGGGCTGATTGCAGCCTGGCTCGCTGTGACGCCGGCGCTGGCCGACGACACCGAGCTGTTCACCGGCACCGCGGGCCTCAATCCCGACGTCCGTCCCAACGTTCTCTTCATTCTCGACACGTCGGGGAGCATGGGCGACCAGGTGGATACCCAGGAACTTTACGACCCGACGATCGCCTACACGGGCGGCTTCCTGAGCGATCGCGTGTACTGGCGCGAGGGTACCGGCAATCCGCCTTGCAGCGACGACTTGTTCGACAATTTCCTCTGTCGCTTCGGCATTGTCACGCCAGACACGTCGCAGTGGTTCAACGAGAGCGCGTTGCGCTGTGACGCGGCCGCGCAGGCGTTTGCAAGCGAGGGCTTTCTGATCGATCGCGCCGGCCAGTACGTCCCGAACCGCGAGGAATGGCGTCGAATCCAGACGAACGAGAAGGATCGCCTGGTGGAATGCGAAGTCGACGGTGGCGTGCACGGCGACGGCGGCAGCGCGCTGTGGGCGCAGCACGGCGACAACAACAATCCCTGGAGCTCGGACCCGAACGACGAAATCGACTGGACGCCGGGCGGCAGCAACGGCGTGCGACGCTACACGCTGTACGACGGCAACTGGATGAACTGGTTCTGGTACGACGACTCGGCTCGCAAGACCAAGCTCGAGATCATGCAGGAAGTGAGCAACGACATTCTGGATTCCATTAGCGGAGTCAACGTCGGCCTGATGCGCTTCAGTCGGAACGGCGGGAGCACGCACGAGCTTACGGCCGAGGGCGGAATGGTCGTCTGGGCCATGGAGGATATCGAGACGGCGCGCGCGGGCATGCAAGCCAAGATCAATTCATTTACCGCGCAGGGCAATACGCCGCTCGCCGAGTCTCTGTACGAGGCCGGCCAGTACTGGGCCGGACGCAAGGTCGATTACGGGCTCAATTCCGTGCCGGAACCGAGCATTGCCAGCTCGCGGATGCCGGGCGACCAGAGCCTGTACAAGGCGCCGGGCAATTTCGCTTGCCAGAAGAACTTCAACATCCTGCTCACGGACGGTCTGCCCACGGCCGACCAGAGTTCCGAGTCGAAGACCGAAGCGCTGCCGGGATTCAGCACACTGGTCGGTTCCTGCGACGCCAACGGAGACTTCGGGAACGGAGACTGCCTGGACGACATGGCCGAGTATATGTTCGAGGCCGACCTGTCCTCGCTTGACGGCCAGCAGAACGTGATTACTTACACGATCGGCTTCGACATCGATTTCCCGCTGCTCGATGCCACGGCGCGGCGCGGCGGTGGCGAGTATTTCACGGCCAACGACACGGCGAGCCTCAAGGTCGCGCTGACCGACATCTTCGACAAGATTCTGCAGGTCAATACGACCTTCACGGCGCCCACCGTCTCGGTCAACGCGTTCAACCGGACGCAGAACCTGAACGATCTGTTCGTCACCGTGTTCCGGCCATCGACGAATACACATTGGCCCGGCAACGTGAAGAAGTATCGTCTGAACGCGGATGGCGAGATCGTCGACCAGACGCAGGCCCCGGCTGTCGATCCGGCGACGGGCTTCTTCACGGACAGCGCACAGAGCTTCTGGACGGACGGCGGTCCCGACGGCAAGAACGTTCAGCTCGGCGGTGCCGCTTTTGAGCAGCCCGCGCCCGCTTCACGCAAGCTCTACACGTATACCGGCACGAGCAATGCGCTGACCAACGCGACCAATGCCTTGACGACTGGCAACACCGCGTTGACCGATGCGATGCTGGGTATCGGCGGGCCAGGAGATCCGACCCGCGACAACCTGATCAACTGGGCTCGCGGCGTCGATGTAAACGACTTCGACAACGATCCCAACACGACCGAACGCCACGCGATGGGCGACCCGCTGCATGCCAAACCGGTCACGGTTATCTACGGCGGAACGGCGGCCAGTCCCGATATCAATGATGCCATCATCTTCGCCGCCACCAATGACGGCTATCTGCACGCCATCGACCCGACCGACGGCAGCGAGCTGTGGGCCTTCGTGCCGCAACAGGTGTTGCCCGACCTCAAGGACCTGTTCGACGATCCGGCTGCATCAAACAAACACTACGGCCTCGACGGCAACTTGCGCTCGCTCGTGTTCGACGAGAACAACAACGGCATCATCGAGGGCAACGACAAGGTCTATCTGTACTTCGGCATGCGCCGCGGCGGCGATACCTATTTCGCGCTCGACGTTACGGACAAGACCGCGCCGACGCGGCTCTGGGCGAAGGACAGCGCCGATTACCCGGGCCTCGGCCAGACCTGGTCCACGCCCTTGCCGGCGCGGATCGACGTATCCGGTGCCGCGTACACGAACAATGACGAGAAGTTCGTGCTGGTCTTCGGCGGCGGCTACGACTCGAGCCAGGACAACGCGGGATATTCCACGGACAATCTCGGCAACGGCATTTATGTCGTCGACGCAGTCTCCGGCGATCTGCTCTGGCGTGCCGGCGGCACGGGCAGCGGCGCCGACCTCGTCGTCGCTGGCATGCAAAACGCCATTCCGGGTGACGTCCGGGTCATCGACCTCGATCAGGACGGCTTTGCCGATCGCCTGTACGCCGCCGACATGGGCGGCCGGATATTCCGCTTCGACATCTTCAGCGGCCAGGCGAGGGGTTCTCTGGTCACCGGCGGCGTGTTCGCCGAGCTCGGCGCGGCCGGTCAGGCCACTCCGACATCGACGGACAACCGGCGTTTCTACAATGCGCCGGACGTATCGCTGGTCAATTCGCCGCAGTCGGGCAGGCCGCCGTACCTGAACGTAGCCATCGGCTCGGGCTATCGCGCGCATCCGCTGAACACGGACACGCAGGACCGCTTCTACAGCCTGCGCGACCCGACCGTGTTCCCCAAGCTGACGCAGGCCCAGTTCGACGCGCAGACGCCGATCACGCACACGGACCTCGACGACGTCACGACGACGCTGACGCCGACGATACCGCCCGACTCGCGCGGCTGGTGGATCGATTTGGCCGCCGGCGAGAAAGTGCTGGCCGAGGCGCGCACGTTCTCCAATCAGATCTTCTTTACGACATTGACACCGGTGGGCCAAGACCCGACCAACCCCTGCCTGCCGGCCGCGCAGAACCGCCTCTACGTCGTCGACGTGCTCGACGGCAGCCCGGTCACCAATCTCGACGGCCAGGGCGCCGACGATGCGCTGACGCTGTCGGATCGCGGTCGCGATCTGAACCAGGGCGGCATCGCGCCCGAGGTCGTGTTCCTCTTTCCGGAGTACGATCCGACGGCATGCCCTCCGGGCGAGACCTGCGAGCCTCCGCCGCCGGAGTGCCTCGTGGGCGTCGAGAAGTGCGAGCCCGATTTCACCAACGCGCCGGTACGAACGTTCTGGACGCAGGACGGCGCAACCTGACATCGTTCCCTGCCCTCCCCCGCTCGTCGGGGGAGCGGCGGGGTGAGGGGAGTATCGATGAGAGCAATGCGCGGATTCACGTTGATCGAGATCATGATCGCGATGGTGATCGTGGCGATCCTGGCCGCGATCGGCATACCCGCCTATCGCGACTACATCATCCGCACGAACCGCGGCGACGCCACCGCGGCGTTGCTCAAGATCGCGGCGGCGCAGGAAAAGTTCTACCTGCAGAACGATACGTATACGACGAACCTGGCCGCCCCGCCTGCCGGATTGGGGATTCCGAACACCGACGCCGGTTATTACGACCTCGCAGTCACTGCCGCGGATGCGGACGGGTTTACGGCCACCGCAACTGCAATCGCCGGCGAGGCGCAGGCGAGCGACGACGAATGCCAGACGTTCACCATCACACAGCAGAACGTACGGACCTCCACCCCGAGCGCCGCCGACGTCTGCTGGCGCTGAGACGCAGGCAGCGAAGAGCCGGGAACGCTGCGCTTATCCCGGCCTGCGAAGAGTCGCGGCGACCGAATCCTTCGTAGGCCGGCATAAGGGGCGAAGCTCCGTTGCCGGCAATCTCCGGCCGTGCCGGCCGAATGAATTCGGCCCTACGGGGCATCTGTAGGGCCGGTTTCAGCCGGCCTCTTTCTTCGCGTCCTTCTTCGCGCCGAACAGGCTGTCGACGATCAGGATGGCGGCGCCAACGGTGATCGCCGAGTCGGCGACGTTGAAGGCGGGGAAGTACCAGGCGCCGTAGTGCGCCAGAATGAAGTCGATGACGTGGCCGTGCGCCACGCGGTCGATGACATTGCCCAATGCGCCGCCGACGACCAGCGCGAGCGCCGCCGCGACCCACGCCTGGCCCTTGCCGGGCAGCCGCCGCAGCCAGACCATGATCACCACGCTGATCGTCAGCCCCAGCGCGATGAAGAACCATTTCTGCCATCCGGACGCCGTGCTCAGGAAGCTGAACGCGGCGCCTTCGTTGTAGAGCAGCTTGAGCGCGAGCACAGGCAGGATGTCGACCTGATCGAACAGCTCCATGTGCCGCTCGACGAGCCATTTGGTCAGCTGATCGAACACCACGACCGCGGCACTCAACCAGAGCCACTGCACCGCCCCGTGATTCGCCTTCACGCGAATCGCCTCCGTTCACCGCCGCCGGCGACATTCTCAACGCACCGCGCACAGATGCCGGGATGTGCCGGATCTACGCCCACGTCTGCGCGGCGATGCCAGCAACGTTCGCACTTAGGGTGACCGGACGGCGCCACCTCAATGCGCAGGTCGTCCGTTGACTCGTGCACTCGTGCCGCCGAGGTGATCATCACGAAGCGCAGCTCGTCGCCGAGCGCGGCGAGCGCATCGTACAGACGACCATTGCAATGGATATCGACTTCCGCCTCCAGCGCCGACCCGATATGCCCCGCATGGCGCATCCGCTCGAGCTCGCGCGCGACTTCTTCGCGCACCTCGAGAACCGAGTTCCAGTCCATGGATTCGTCGGCCGCGATTTCCGGCAGCTCGTACCAGGTCGCCAGAAATACCGAGCCGGACCGCTGGCCCGGCAGCGCGCGCCAGATTTCGTCCGCAGTGAAGCTCAGCACGGGCGCGAGCCAGCGAACCATGGCTTCCGCGATGTGCTGCATGGCCGTCTGCGCCGAGCGCCGCCCGACGCTGTCGGCCGGCATCGTGTAGAGGCGATCCTTGATGACGTCGAGGTAGTAGCCGCCCATGTCGACGACGCAGAACTTGTGCACGCGCTGATAGATCAGGTGGAACTCGAAATCCTCGTAAGCCTGCCGCACGTCGGCTTGCAGCTTGCGCGTCGTCTGCAGTGCCCAGCGGTCGAGCGCCAGCATGTCGTCGGGCGCGACGGCCTGCTCGTCCGGCGCAAAACCGTGCAGATTGCCGAGCAGGAATCGCGCGGTGTTGCGCATGCGGCGGTACGAATCGGCCATGCGCTTCAGGATCTCATCCGATACGCCGATCTCGTTGCGGTAGTCGGTGGCCGCGACCCACAGCCGGAGCACGTCCGCGCCCAGGGTGTCGAATACCGTCTGCGGCGCGACGACATTGCCGAGCGACTTGGACATCTTGCGGCCTTTTTCGTCGACCGTGAAGCCGTGCGTGAGCACCGAGCGGTAGGGCGCCCGGTCGTGCATCGCGACCGAAGTCAGCAGCGAGCTCTGGAACCAGCCGCGGTGCTGGTCCGAGCCCTCCAGATAGAGATCGGCCGGTGAGGGCACTTCCTCGCGCATGCGCGAGACGCAGTGGTGCAGGAGTCCGGAGTCCATCCACACGTCCATGATGTCGCCGGCCTTTTCATAATCGGCCGCCTCGTCGCCGAGCAGATCGGCCGGCTCCAGCTCGAACCACGCGTCGATGCCGTCCGTCTCGACGCGTTTCGCGACGGCTTCGAGCAGCTCGTCCGTGCGCGGGTGAAGCTCGGCGGTCTCCTTGTGGACGAACACGGCGATCGGCACGCCCCAGGTGCGCTGCCGGGAGATGCACCAGTCGGGCCTGCCCTCGACCATGCCGGCGATGCGCTTGCCGCCCCATTGCGGCATCCAGCGCACGGTTTCGATCGCCTGCAGCGCTTTCGCCCGCAGGCCCTGCTCTTCCATGCCGATGAACCATTGCGGCGTCGCGCGGAAGATCACGGGCGTCCGGTGCCGCCAGCAGTGCGGATAACTGTGCTCGAAGGGCGCCGAGTGAAGCAGCATGCCGTTTCGCCGCAGCACGTCCGTGATGTGCTCGTTCGCCGCATAAACTTGCTCGCCTGCAAACAGTGCGGTGCCGGGCAGAAAGCGGCCGTCCGGCCCGACGGGGTTGTCGAGCGGCAGCCCATGCTCCACACCGGCCGCGAAATCCTCGTGGCCGTGACCCGGCGCGGTATGCACGGCGCCCGTGCCGGCCTCGAGCGTGACGTGCTCGCCGAGGATGATGGGGACCTGGCGATCATAAAACGGATGACGCAGCTTCAGGCCTGCGAACGCCTCGCCGTAGCCGTCCGCAATGCGGGTAGATTCCGCGATGCCGTAGCGCCGCAGCGCTGCTTCGGCAAGCTCCGCCGCCAGCAGCAGGAACTCGGGGCCCGGCTCTCCCTCGATCCGGACCAGCATGTATTCCAGCTCAGGGTGCAGCGCCACGGCCTGATTGGCGGGCAGTGTCCAGGGCGTCGTGGTCCAGATCGGCAGGGAAACGCGCGCATCGTCGGGCACCGCGCCAGGCGTCGACCCGAGCCGCTCGCGCAGAGCCGGAACGTCACTGAACGGAAAGCGCACGTCGACGGCGGGCGAAGTGCGGTCCGCATACTCGACTTCCGCCTCGGCCAGCGCCGAACGGCAGTCGATGCACCAGTGCACTGGCTTGTAACCCTTGTACACGTGGCCGCGGCGAATAATTGCGGCGAAGGCGCGAAGCTGCTCGGCCTCGTACCCCGGCTGCATGGTCAGATACGGGCGATGCCAGTCGCCGAGCACGCCGAGGCGCTCGAAATCCGCGCGCTGATCCGCTACCTGATGATGCGCATACTCGCGGCAGGCCTGCCGGAAACCGCGCGCATCGAGCTTGTCGCCTGCGCGGCCGTGCTGGCGTTCCACCATCAGCTCGATCGGCAGGCCGTGGCAATCCCAGCCCGGGACGTAGGGAGCATCGTAGCCGGCGAGGGTTCGCGATTTGATGACGATGTCCTTGAGCACCTTGTTGACGGCGTGTCCGATGTGAATGGAGCCGTTGGCGTACGGCGGCCCGTCCGCCATGACGTAGCGCGGCCGGCCGGCGGCCATTTCGCGGATCCGCGCGTACAGGTCCTGCTTCTGCCAGGCTTTCAGCATCTCCGGCTCGCGCTGCGGCAGGCTGGCGCGCATCGGAAAATCGGTCCGCGGCAGAT
>JBOIDB010000092.1:0-2022 GCA_050740235.1 Gammaproteobacteria bacterium | reverse complement strand
GCAACCATGAGACGCAGATGGCCGCCGCAATCAATCGCCGTCCCGACGATTGATTTGCCCGGCGCTGCGACTCCCACAGGCATGCAAACCCGGACAATCAGGTGAATCCGCTCCAGCTTCCGGATCGCGAGCTCGTGCGGCGGCTCAAGGCGGGCGATGAGGCGGCATTCGACGCTTTCTTCGAAGTCTATTTTCCGCGCCTGTACCGGTTCACGGTCATTCGCATGGGCGATGACCCGGATGCGGCGCGCGACGTCGTGCAGCAGGCCCTCTGCAAGGCCATCCGCGGCATCGGCACCTGGCGCGGCGAGGCGAGTCTGTTCACGTGGATGTGCCAGATCTGTCGCAACGAGCTGGCCGGCTATTTCAGGAAGCTGGGCCGCGATCGGGAGCACGTCGTGCTGCTCGAGGATCACCCGGAGATTCGCGCGGCGCTCGAGTCGACCGAAGCGCCGCCCGCGGGCGATCCGCTGGCCGGGTTCCGGCGCGCCGAGCTTGCGCGCCTCGTGCAGGCGACGCTTGATCATCTGCCGCATCGCTACGGCGACGCGCTGGAGTGGAAATACATCGAAGGCCTCACGGTCGAGGAGATCGCCGCCCGCCTCGGCACCACGGCGACCGGCGCGCAATCGCTGCTGGCCCGCGCGCGGCGCGCTTTTCGAGAGACCTTCGGACCCATCATGGGCACCTTGCGCGATACGGACATTGCGGCCATGGAAAAGGATGCCGGGGAGATGACCCGACCATGAGAGAAGACAACGCGAATCCGAACGACGAGTTGTTGCTGGTGCGCTTGTTGCGGCTGGCTGCGCCGCGGCCGCTTGCGCCACCGGAAGTCGAATCGGCAGTGCGCGAGACCGTGCGGGCGGAATGGCTGCGAGCGACCGCGCGCCGCCGCCGTATGCCCTGGCTGGCGGGCGCCGCCGCCACGGCCCTGGCGGCGAGCCTGGTGATCGGTTTTGCGGTGCTGTGGCCGGCTGCGCCGCTGGATCCGGTCGCCACCGTCGAACGTCTGAGCGGCAGTGTCCGACTCGACGTGGACGGCGACGCACGCGGCTGGCTGCGGATCGACGGCAACGACATCGCCCCGGGCAGCCGGCTCGTCACCGATGGCTCGAGCCGGGTCGCGTTGCGTCTCGCCAACGGCGCGAACGTGCGCCTGGATTATGCCACCGAGCTCGCTGTCGAGACATCCGAGCAGCTCGTCCTCGAAAGAGGCCGCATTTACGTGGATACGCACGCGCCGGGCATCGCCGGCGGCCAGCTGTTGATCCACACGAGCCGCGGCGTCGTCAGCGATGTCGGCACGCAATTCGAGGTGGCCTACGTGGACGAGGCGGTGCGGGTCCGCGTGCGCGAGGGGGCCGTGACGATCGACCGCGACGCCAGGCAGATTCAGGGTAATCGTGGAGACGAAGTGCGTGTCGGTCCGGACGGCGTGCATCGCAGCACGATCGATACCTTCGGCGAGCACTGGTCCTGGGCCGAAGAAATCGCTCCATCGTTCGATATCGACGGCAAGCCACTGATCGAGTTTCTCGCATGGATCGCGCGCGAGACCGGCCGCGAGCTGGCATTCGCGAGCCGTGAGAGCGAGCAGGCGGCCCGGTCCACGGTGCTGCACGGCTCCGTGCAGGGCTTCTCACCGAACGAGGCCCTCGCCGCGGTGCTGGCGACTACCCGCCTGCGCTATTCGAATGATCGGGGAACCTTGCTGGTCGACCTTCGCACTCCCGCCACGACCCCATGACCTGCGGCGGTCGCCCGTCGACCGCTCGTGCTAAAGTGCCCTACCCGCCGGCGCGAATCGGCCCGGCAACCGCCATGGGTCACGGCAGCGCTTGCCCTACACCACCCGCTCAACCGGAAGCCCGCGGCGAGGCCGCGCGCGCCTTCTATTCGTATCCGCCTGCCTGGCAATCTCGGCGTGTCTGTCGTGCCCGACTCAAGCGGCTGAATTCAGCGGCCTGTCGTTGAGCGACGCGCTGGCGGAGCTCGAGGCGCAGGGGCTGCGCCTGATCT
>JBOIDB010000091.1:0-2442 GCA_050740235.1 Gammaproteobacteria bacterium | reverse complement strand
CAGGCGACCTGCACGATCGTGGTCGTCAACAACCTGCCGGCCGCGAAGGACTTCACGCGCGTCGTGATCGAAGGAAATGCCATCGATATCGGCATCCGCGACGAGCTGCTGGTGGATTGTCCGGGCGGCACGCCATGCATCCCCGTTTTTGGCGACCTGCCGGCAACCATCACGGTGGACCCGGCGTCGGCGATCAATGGCTCCGTGACCGTTCTCGATGCCGCGGCCGGCCTGGTCCGCTTTCAGTCGACGACACCGGACAGCGGTCAGTTCACTTACGACCTCGTCGATGTGGACGGCGATGCCTCGCAGGGCACTGTATCCGTTACCGTCACTACCGCGCTCGTCGCACTGGACGATTCGTTCAACGTTGACGCCGATAGTACGGAGTTTCCCTCTTCGAACGATCTGGATGTCACCGTCAATGACGGTGGCGGCGTCGCCCCGCTGAACGTCACGGCGAATACGCCGCCACCCAATGGCAACGTAACGTTCAGCGGCAATGTCGCCACATATACGCCGGACCTGGGATTCGTCGGCACCGATGCATTCGATTACACTGTCGCCGACAGTTCGCCGACTCCCCAATCCGACACGGCGACCGTCACGATCACGGTAAACGCGACAACGCTCTTTGCTACCGATGTGCAGGGCGCGCTATCCAGCTGCATCGGATGTCACAGCACCGGCGGATTTCCCGGCGCCCCGGACTGGACCGACTATGCGACGGTCACAGGTCCGAGCATTTTCCCGCCCAACCCGGACCTGATCGAACCGCCGGCACAAGCCGAGAACAGCCTGTTCCTGCAGGTTCCATTGACCGGTACGAATCTCGACGGCAGCCCGCATTCAGGCGGCACCCCCTTCTCCGATACCACCGACTCCCGGTACCGGACGCTCCTTCGATGGATCGAGGAAGGCGCGCGCGACAACTGACGCCGGCAACGGCCTGCGGCCCCCGGATCACGTCCGGGGCAGGCTTATGCCGGCCTACGACGAGGCGTACGGCCGCTGCCGTCAGGTTGTCCGTGGGCCGGGATAAGCGCGCAGCGCGTTCCCGGCAAAATTCCGCGGCACGCCGGCTCAATGCCGCGGCACGCGACCTGTCGCCGCCCGGTCCGTAGGCCCGGGTAAGCGCGCAGCGTTCCCTGCTAGCGCTATCGGGCGCCCTGGTCCTCGAACAGCCACCGCAAGCCCCGGCTGAATCCGCCGGGGAACACGGAGTTGTGCGTTTCTCCTTCGAGCACCTCCCAGCGCAATTGCATCTGCCGGCCACTGCGATCTTCCAGGCGCCGCGCGAACGCGCGGAGGTCCGCGACCATGTCCCGCAGCTCGTTCACCTCGCGGTCGCCGACCGTCAGGTAAATGCGTGAAGGAAGGCGCGCATCGGCCTTGCGATTACGCTCCTCCAGCCGCAACACGAGATAGTCGTCGTACCACAGCGAGGGGCTCACGGCCAGGATGCGATCGAACAGCGCCGGTTCCGTCAGTCCGGACCACACGGCGAAAAGCCCGCCATACGAATGGCCGACGAGCGTCCGGTTGCCGTTGACGCGGTAGGTCTCCTCGACGTAAGGGATGAGCTCGTCCTCGATAAACTCGAGGAAGCGCGGCCCGCCACCTGACACGTGCTGGAATTCATTGCCGTAGCCGCCCGTCAGATGAAACGTCGGCGTGTAATCGCGGGTCCGGTGCAACCGGTACTGCAGCGGCCCTGAATAGGCAATCGCCACGAGGATGACCGGCGGCAAATGCTGCCTGTCCCCCAGATGCCACACCACGGCGTGCGCAATCGGGAACGAGTACGCCGCATCGAGCAGATAGATGACCGGATGCCGCTCGGCACTCTCCGGATCATAACCGCGCGGCAGACTGATATAGAGCTCGTAGTCGACGTCGTTCGTCATCGAGTGCAGACGGCGCACTTCCGTCGACGGAATCGCGTAGGCAGAAGGCGAATCGCCGGCCCTCGAACCGGTTTGCGGCCCGAACGAGCCGGCGATCGCGATGAGCGCCGTTACCCATGCTCTGGGCCTCATGGCAGCGCTGCGCTCAGCGGCTCGCTCGCCAGCCGCTCGATGCGGTCGAGCAACGCCTCGACGACTCGCTCGTCGGTGTACGGGTTCATGAACACGAGCCGCAGGTAACGGTGGCCGCGGAACTCCGTCGTGCTGATGTGGAAATCGCCTTCGATGATGAGCCGGTTGCGCAGCTCCATCTGCACAGCGTCGCTGTCGCCATAGCGGAAGCACAGGATGTTGCTCTGCGGCTCGACGGGACAGGAAAATCCGGGACGCCGGTTGATCAGCGCAAAGGCGCGCAGCGCCAGATCGGTAGCGGTTTCAACGTATCGCGCGATGGCCTTCTCGCCCAGTGCCGCGAGCACGAAGAACGCCTTGAGCCCGAGGCCGGCCTTCGTGCATTCGACCGTGCGGCCGATCA
>JBOIDB010000090.1:0-3956 GCA_050740235.1 Gammaproteobacteria bacterium | reverse complement strand
GTGCGGCGCATCCGGTTCCTGGAGCCGCTCGAAGCGGCGATCCTGTCGAATCACCGGCGCGTGGCGCCCTTCGGGCTCGCGGGCGGCGAACCCGGTCGAACCGGCCGCAACAGCATCGAGCGGGTGGACGGAACGGTGGAGACGCTCGACGCAACCGCCAGCGCGAACATGCGGCCCGGCGACGTGTTCGTCATCGAAACGCCGGGCGGGGGCGGGTACGGCAACGCTTGAATCGCGCAGACCCCGCCTGATGCGAGGATTGGCGCCGGAACGCCTGAAATAAAAGGCATCGGCATCCCATGTAATGGCCGGAATCTCGAAAACGCTGTGAATCCTGCCCTGGAAGCTCCGGGCATCCCGCTCCGGGGATTAATGGGGGACATTAATCCCGCAGCGCATGCGCGCTCAGGCCGACCGGAGTCACCCGGCTTTCGCCGACGCTCTGGGCGATGTTGAAGACGAAGAAGCTGCCGGGCTTCGTCAGCGTGAATCCGATGACGATGTGCACGATGCCGCGCTCGATGTCGAATCCGGTCGTCGTCTGCTCGTCGCACTTGACGAAATACGCTTCCTCCGGCATCTCGCCGGGGAAGGCGCCCTGCTTGTAAAGCTCGTGCAGGAACTCCATGGCCTGACGCCGGACACGTTCCCACAACGCGGCGTCGTTTTTCTCGAAAACCGCCCAGCGCGTGCCGCGCTCCAGGCTGCCGATGACGTGCAGCGCCGTGCGCCGGGCCGCGAAGTCGCTCCATCCGGCCTGTCGCCAGTCGCTCTGCGCCAGCGTCCGCGCGCGGCCGTCCACGGCGAAGCCCGTGCGATGCGGGGCAAGTGCATTGATGCCGGCAACGCGCAGCATTGCGACCTCTTCGGGCTCCAGCGTCGTCACCGGCCGCGTGCCCCGCAGCATCGTGCCCTCGCCGGTCATCGCCTGCCACAGGTTCGCCCGCTCGTCGCCGCGCGCGATCATGCCGGCGATGGCACCGCAGGGGCCGAGCGGAAACTTGCGGCCGGTGGCCAGGTCGTTGGCGAACACGCGCGGATAGAACATCGCGGCATTCTCGGACGTGAAATTGAGCCGGCGCAGGCCGCGCAGCCCCTCGTCCGCCGTATGCCAGTCGGCGGGCGGATCCACGATCAGCATCGCCCTGCGCTTCGCGCAGTAACGCGCCGCCGCCAGCAGCGTCACGGCGCCGATGTCGCGATCCGGCGCCAGCGACGGCATGCACAGCAGATTGAGCTGCTCGATGCTCGACAGGGCGAACATGGCGGTCGCATCGGCCGCGGATCCGATGAGGTCGTAGTCCGTCAACGGCTGGCCGTCGCTGCCGTTCGAATTGGCATTGATGTAGCTGACCGGTGCGCCGGGCCGACTTTCCACGGTCCTGTCCGGTCGCACGCCCGGGACCTCGCCGCGCACACGCACGAGCTGTGAGCCGAGCAGCAGGTCGGCGACGTAGCGATTCGACTCGGGATCGATCGACAGGCGCGTGAGGAACTCCTGATCCTCGACCAGCTCGGAGCCGAGCTCCCGGACCCTCTGCACGACCAGATTGAAGCGATCGGTCTCGTTGTCCGCGATGCCGTCGTAGTCGACCGAGACGCGCAGGTTCTCATTCGAGCCCGGGGAGTTCGCCTCCAGCACGAGCGTACCGTCTCCGGCAGGCAGGTCGATGGTCGCGCGCGCGCCGCCGTTGGTCACGCGCACGATCACGGCCGTGCGGCCGCCGTTGTCGAAGTATTGCGCGACGGCGTAGCTCAACGGGCTTTCGCGCCACAAGCCGCCGAAGTAACGGTGGAACGACTGCAGGCTGTAAATATAAACGGGGCTGTTGACGGGGCCGCGCCGCGTGCGACCTACGAATGCAGTGATGGAAGTGGGAGCCGCCGTTATGGAACGCTCGTGGTCCGGGATTTGTTCTGCGTTTATTCCCGGAGTGAGATGCTCTGGCACTCGGATCTCCGTGTTGTTTGCATAAAGGTAGCACAGAACCGGCGCGACGCGACTTGCTCGTGACCGGAGAGCCGGACTTGCGCAGGCATCGGCGTTTCAGCACGCTTCGGGCATGATCGCCCTGTTCGAAGCCCACCCGGAGCTTGCCGAACGCCTGCCGCGCGTCGCGCTCGGGGACTTTCCGACGCCCGTGCAACGCCTCGAACGGCTCGGCGACGGTCGCTGCGAGCTGTTCGTCAAGCGGGACGACCTGAGCGCTGAGCCGTACGGCGGCAACAAGGTGCGCAAGCTGGAGTTTCTCCTGGGCCGCGCGGTCGCATGCGGAGCGAAACGGGTGCAAACGCTCGGCGCGGCCGGCTCGAATCATGCGCTGGCCACCGCGATCTATGCACGCCGCCTGGGTCTCGAATGCACGTCGCTCCTCTATCACCAGCCGGTCGCGCGCTACGTCGCGCGTAACCTGTTGTTTGCCAAGCGCTCGGGCGCAACGCTCGAGCTGGCGGCCAACGATCTTGCCGCCGCCGGGATGCGCCTGCGCGGCTCGTTTCACATCCCGATGGGCGGCTCATCGGTCCTCGGCGCGATCGGCTTCGTCAATGCGGGTTTCGAGCTCGCCGCCCAGGTTCGCCGCGACGAGCTGCCCCGCCCGCAATGGATCTATGTCGCACTCGGCACCATGGGCACGGCGGCGGGACTCTTGCTCGGCCTGCGCGCGGCGGGGCTCGATACGCGAGTGGTCGCCGTACGCGTCGTCGCCGAGCGGATCGCGAGCCCGGCCAGGCTGCGACGCCTGTACAGAAACACGAACCGGCTGCTTCACAGGCTCGACCCGGCTTTCCCGCGCTGCCCGTTCGAGGGTATCGAGATCAGGGAGGAGTTCTTCGGCGGCAAGTACGCGCGGTTCACGCCCGAAGGCATGCGCGCCGTGGCGCTGGCGCGCGATCGCGCGTCGCTCGCGCTCGAGGGGACGTATACGGGCAAGACGTTCGCCGCGTTGCTCGAGGATCTGCGGAATCCGTCGATGCGCGATCAGGTCATCGTGTTCTGGAACACCTTCAACTCACGCCCGTTTCCCGCGGATCTGGCCGAGGAAGACTACCGCGAGCTGCCGGAGGGACTGCACCGCTATTTCGAAGAGCCGGCGCAGCTGCTGGACGACTAGCGAGTCCGGAACTGCCGCGCCTATCTCCGCCTGAACAACCCGATCCGCCCCGGCGCGAACAGCGGAATCAACAACATGCCGGCGACGAAGCCGCCGACGTGCGCGCGGAATGCCACCCCCGCACCGCCGCTGCCGACGGCGGAGCTCAAGAGCTGCAGCACGAACCAGAAGCCCAGCACGAGCACTGCGCGCAGGTGAAAGGTATGCAGGAAAAACCCAAGCGGCAGGCCGACCAGCACCCGCGCATGGGGGAAGAGCAGCAGATAGGCGCCGAGCACGCCCGAAATGGCGCCGCTCGCGCCGATCATCGGCACCTCCGAGGACGGGTCGGGCAGCGCCTGGGCGAGCACCGCAGCGATGCCGCAGAGCAGATAGAACACCACGAAGCGGACATGTCCCATCGTATCCTCGACGTTGTCCGCGAATATCCACAGGTAGAGCATGTTGCCGATCAGGTGCATGAGACCGCCGTGCATGAACATGGACGTGAACACGGTGGCAACCGGCGGGACCACCGCGATGCCGGCCGGAAGCTCGGCCGGACCGAGCAATACGGCGGGTATCACGCCGAACGCATATACGGCTGCACGGCCTTCCGGCCCCGTCCCGAGAGAGAGCTGCCAGAGAAACACGACCACGCACAGGCCGAGCACGGCATAGGTGACGTAAGGCTTGATCGACGACGGGTTGTCGTCGCGCAGGGGGATCATTGCGCGGCCGCTTCCCCGGCGACCGGCCGCCGCGTGTACTTGACCACCCAGTCCCAGCGCTTCGCCGCGTCCCCTTCGACGCGCTCGACGTCCTGCTCGAGCAGATAGCCGCGTTCCACCAGCGCGCGCACCG
>JBOIDB010000089.1:0-30675 GCA_050740235.1 Gammaproteobacteria bacterium | reverse complement strand
GCGGCACGTCGATCAATGCGATTGGCGGGACCTCGGCGATCGGTGGCACGTCGGTGTACGCCATCGGCGGGACCTCCGCGATCGGCGGCACCTCGATCAATGCGATTGGCGGGACCTCGGCGATCGGTGGCACCTCGGTGAACGCCATCGGCGGGACGTCCGCGATCGGCGGCACGTCGATCAATGCGATTGGCGGGACCTCGGCTTATGGAATCGACGCCACGTTCGAGGAGGATTTGATCTTGCGCGGGCCAGTGTCTTTTATAGATACAACAGCTGGCACGCTGATCGTGCTTGGACAAAAGGTCAACATTGCTTCCAGCACACTATTTGTTGGGGTCCCATTTGGTGATATATCACTGGGCGATTACATCGATGTGTACGGCGAAATATCCGATACAGGATTGGTGCAATCGCTCGAAATAAAACGGTTGCCTGAACCATACGTGGCTGGCGCGAGTGAGATTTATGTTCGAGGGCTTGTATCGAATGTAAATTTACATTCCGGCACGTTGACGATTGGCACTCTAACGATTGACTATACGGGAGCTCTTCACGATCCCACTTTAATGAACGTTAAGGTAGGCAAATATCTGTCGATGCGGGGAATTCAGCCAATTGAAAATGGTGCGATGTATAGTTTTGAAGCCGCCGTCTCCGATAGCGTGAATTGACCGTATTAATTGGCTCAATAATTGAGCCTACTCGCAAAGGCGGCCATGAAGGCCGCCTTTTTTTTCACCGATGGATCCGGAAATCCGTCGTAGTCATATCGGTCTCCGAGATAAATGGCCTCATCTCGGTCTAATTGCTAGGTTGAATCTTTGAGCTCTTGAACCAGCTCCTCCACCCGCCGCTGCTCCACGGCGGGGCGCAATTGCTCCTTGACCGATTCGAAGACCGGCGGAGTGGTCGGCCGTTTCGCCTCCGCCAGAATGACGTGCCAGCCGAACTCCGTTTGCACCGGTTCCTTGGTGTAAGAGCCGGGCTCCATGGCGGCAACAGCATCGGCAAACGGTTTAACCATGCGGTCGGCTGTGAACCAACCCAGATCGCCACCTTTAGGCGCTGAGGGGCCGGTCGATTTCTCCGTGGCGAGCTCGGCAAAGTCGGCGCCCTGGTCGAGCTGCGTGATGACGTCTTCAGCGTCTTCCTTGGATTCCAGCAGGATGTGCCGCGCCTTGTATTCCTCCTTCGGCGATCCGGCAACCTGCGAATCGTACTCGGCACGCAATTCCTCCTCGGTCACCGGATTCTCTGCCAGATGGCGAGTGATCAAGGTTTGAGCCAGGATGCTCTTCCGTTGGAGTGAGACCTGGGCGGCAATGTCGGCCTCGTCGGCGATACCGCGCTTCTCGGCTTCTGTCGCGACCAGATCGAGCTGCTGGAGCTCGTCCCGCACCTGCTGACGCTCTTCCTCCGTGGCTTGCTCGGCCGGTTTGGCAAGGCGATTTTCCAGGTAGTACTCGAGCTCGGCTTCGTTGACGTTTTCGGCACCGCCCGCGAGCTGCGCAACGCTCGGAGACGCTTGCTCGGCGCCTTGAGCGTCCGGTGCTTGTGGTGACTCCGGGCCTTGGGGTTGATCGCAGGCGGCGATTCCGATTGCCAGGGCAAGCGCTGCCGATCCCGCGAAATGTCCATGCTTCATGACCGTCCTCCTGATTGAAATGTGGCAATCGAGCATGCGGCCGCGCATTTGCAGGTCGATGCAAATGCCTGCCTACTCGCGATGACCGGATTCTTCCGGCGTCAATGCCTTGATGCGCACAGCGTGTATGTCGCTCGACATGAGTTCGCCCAGCGCGTCATAGACCATGCGGTGGCGCTGCATCGCGTTCCGCGCCTGAAATCGGCTGGATACGATCTGCAGACTGAAATGGCCGCGGCCGTCCCGGGCTCCGGGGTGGCCGACGTGCAGATGGCTTTCATCGACGATTTCCAGGGAAGAGGGCGCTAACGCCTCGCCGAGGCATTCACGAATGCGAGTGATGCGTTCGGCAGTCATGGCAGTACTTGCCGAAACGGCTTGACCAGCACATTGGCATATGCGCCCGCGGCGACGAATGGATCAGCCTCTGCCCATTCGCGGGCAGCCGCCAGCGACGCGAATTCGGCGACGATGAGGCTGCCGCTGAATCCGGCCGGACCGGGGTCGGGGCTGTCGATCGCCGGGTGCGGTCCCGCGATCACGAGCCGGCCGACCTTCACGAGATCTTGCAGACGCTGCATATGAGCCGGCCGCGCCGTCGCCCGCAACGAGGCACTGTCAGGCACATCCTCGGCAAAAATGGCGTATAGCATTCAACCGTCCTGACTGGATCCTTCGGAACTCGTAGCTGCTTTGCGGGCGAGCCAGAGACCTTGCAGCATTGCGAAAGCGAGAGTGAGCCCCAACAGGCCGAACAGCTTGAAGTTCACCCAGGTGTTCTTGTCGAACTCGTAAACCACGTACAGGTTGAGCGTGCCGAGCACGGCAAAGAATACGACCCACATCAGATTCAGCTTCCGCCACTGTGCCGCCTCGAGATGCACGACCTCCTGCATGATGCGCTGGACGATCGGCTTGCCGCCGACGTACTGGCTGGCCAGGAAGATGGCCGCGAACAGCCAGTACAGCACGGTCGGCTTCCACTGTATGAACAGCTCGTTGCGCAGAGTCAGCGTGATTCCGCCTAGCACGAGGATCAGGGCGGCGGACACGATATGCATGCGGTTGAAGGTCCGCTTCCAGAACCATTGAATGGCGAGCTGTAGCAGCGCCGCAACGATGATGACCGCGGTCGCGACGAACATGTCGTAGAACTTGAATGCGACGAAAAACGCTACGACCGGAAAGAAGTCGAATAAAAGCTGCATGGGGATGGGTTATTGAACGGAAGAGGAGGGGTTTAGTGCCCATGATAACGGAATCCCCCGGCTGCTCCTACCGGCGGGACGGGAACCGGCGCAACCGTTAAACTGTCGGCGTGAGCCAGTTTTTTCAAGTCCACCCCGAGACGCCGCAGGTCCGGCTGATTCGCCGCGCCGTGGATATCATTCGCAACGGCGGCCTTGTCGTGTATCCGACCGACTCCTGTTACGCGCTCGGCTGCCATATCGGGGACAAGGCGGCCATGGAGCGAATTCGCCGCATCCGCAAGGCCGACAAGGGCCACCACTTCACGCTGGTGTGTCGAGACCTCTCGGAGATCGCGACATACGCTCGGGTGGACAATCGCGCCTATCGCTTGCTCAAGGCGCACACGCCCGGTCCGTACACCTTCATTCTGCGGGCGACGAGCGAGGTGCCGAACCGTCTGCGGAACCCGCGCCGCAAAACCATCGGCATTCGCGTGCCCGATCATCCCGTGCCGCAACTCATGCTGGACGAGCTCGGCGAGCCGATCATGAGCTCGACGCTGATCTTGCCGGGCGACGAGCATCCGTTGAGCGAACCGGACGAGATCCGGGAGCGACTCGAGCACCAGGTCGAAGCCATTATCGGCGCGGGTTCCTGCGGAATGGAGCTGAGCAGCGTCGTCGATCTCTGCCAGTCGTTGCCACAGATCGTGAGACGAGGCAAGGGAGACCTGAGCGCGTTCGAACGGCCGGAGCGGGCATTCGCCTCCTGAAGCGGGCCGGAGCCGGATGCGTATAATGCCGCGATGCCCGGCATGAACCTGGATAGCTTCGCCCGGACGCTGGCGGTCTGGGCGATTCCCGTCCTGTTCGCGATCACGCTGCATGAAGCATCGCATGGTTACGTGGCGCGCCGTTACGGCGATCGCACCGCCGAAATGCTCGGGCGCCTGTCGTTGAACCCGATCAAGCACATCGATCCGATCGGCACGGTCCTGGTGCCGGCGGTGATGCTGCTCATCGGCGGGTTCATCTTCGGCTGGGCCAAGCCGGTGCCGGTGAGCATGCGCAACCTGCGCAATCCCCGGCGCGACATGGTCATCGTGGCCGCCGCGGGCCCGGGTTCCAACATCGCCATGGCCCTCTTCTGGGGACTGCTGATCAGCCTGGTGCTGACTATAGGCGCAGGTCTCGGCTCGACCGCGCAATGGCTGATCGAGATGGGACAGGCCGGCGTGCTCATCAATTGCGTTCTCGCCGTGTTCAATCTGTTGCCGATACCGCCGCTGGACGGCGGCCGGGTTGCGAGCGGCCTGTTGCCGCCGCGCATGTCCGACCGGCTGGATGCGATTGAGCCGTACGGCATCATCATCGTGCTGGTGCTGCTATTCGTCGGAGTGCTTTGGCGGGTACTGGAGCCGGCCATCTACGGGCTCGCGACGCTCGTCTATGTCGTCACCGGAGTCGGCGCCGCATGATCGGGCGCAAGGCAAGCAGTAATTCTCGCGGTCGCATCGTCTCGGGCATGCGGCCGACCGGCGGCCTGCACCTCGGCAACTATCACGGCGCGCTCAAGAACTGGGTCGCCCTGCAGCGCGAGTACGAGTGCTTCTTCTTCGTGGCCGACTGGCATGCGCTGACGACCGATTACGAGGATCCGTCGCAGGTCGAGGAGAACATGCACGAGATGGTCATCGACTGGCTCGCCGCCGGACTCGATCCGGAGGCGGCGACCCTGTTCGTGCAGTCGCGGATACCCGAGCATGCCGAGCTGCATCTCCTGTTGTCGATGATCACGCCGGTGCCGTGGCTCGAGCGCGTGCCGAGCTACAAGGATCAGCAGGAGAAGCTTCAGAACAAGGACCTGTCGACTTACGGTTTTCTCGGCTACCCGCTGCTGCAGAGCGCGGACATTCTCATGTACAAGCCGGGCTGGGTACCGGTCGGCGAGGATCAGGTGGCGCACGTCGAGCTGACCCGCGAGGTGGCGCGACGGTTCAATCATCTCTACGGTCGGGAGGCGGATTTCGAGCAGCGGGCCGAACGCGCTGCCGACGGGCTCGGCGCGACAGATGCGGGGAAGTTTCGCGATCTGCGGCGCCGGTATCAGGAGCAGGGCGAAGCCGGCGCCGTGGAAGCCGGTCGCGCATTGATCGCACAGCATGCCGGGCTGGACCGCCTGGATCGCGAAAGGCTGCTCGGCCATCTGGAGGGCAGCTCACGCAACATCCTCGTCGAGCCGGAGGTCCTGCTGACCAAAACGCCCCGGTTTCCCGGCCTCGACGGCCAGAAGATGTCGAAGTCCTACGGCAACACGATCGCCATGCGCGAAGACCCCGACGTCGCGACGCGCAAGTTGAAGGCCATGCAGACCGATCCCGCCCGCGTGCGGCGTACGGACCCCGGCGACCCCGAGAAATGCCCGGTGTGGGACCTGCACAAGGTCTATTCGGACGCCGACACGCAGACCTGGGCGAACAAGGGCTGCCGCACGGCCGGAATCGGCTGTCTGGACTGCAAAGGGCCGGTAATCCAGCGCATCGTGGCGGAAATCAGCGGATTTCGCGAGAACGCGCGCGAATACGAGGCGAATCCGGGCTACGTGCGCGATATACTCGCGCGGGGCGATGCACGGGCACGCGAATCGGCGGGCGACACGATGAATGAAGTGCGCAAGGCCATGCGATTGACCAATGAGTAGGTCCGGGACGGTCGAGCTCGAAGTCATCCGCGGCTCGGCGGAGGACTCACCGGTCCGCCCCGGGCAGCCGGCACAGCGGGAGATGCCATTCGCGGTCATCGAAGGCGAACCGCTCACGGAGCTGCCGCGGGACCTTTACATTCCGCCGCACGCGCTCAGGGTGTTCCTGGAAGCATTTGAGGGGCCGCTCGACGTCCTGCTCTACCTCATCAAGCGGCAGAACATCGACATCCTCGACATTCCGATAGCGGAGATCACGCACCAGTACGTGCGTTACATCGACCTGATGCGCGAGCTGCAGCTCGAGCTGGCGGGCGAGTATCTGCTCATGGCCGCCATGCTCGCGGAGATCAAATCGCGCATGTTGCTGCCGCGCCCGGAGGCGGGCGAAGCCGAGGAAGACGATCCACGGGCCGAGCTGGTGCGCCGGCTGCAGGAATACGAGCGCTACAAGAAGGCCGCCGAAGACCTCGACGATCTGCCGCGGCTCGAACGCGATGTTTTCGTGGCCGGCGCCGAGGTGGTCGACAGGCCTGTCGTCACAGCGCTGCCCGATGTCACCCTGGAAGCCCTGCTGCTGGCGTTCAGGGACGTCGTGCAACGCGCCGAGATGTTCGCGCACCTGCACGTGCAGCGGGAGCCCTTGTCCGTGCGCCAGCGGATGTCCGAAATCCTCGATCGCCTGCAGACGGGCTCGTTCTTCGACTTCTGCCATCTGTTGCGAGCGGATGAGGGTCGCACCGGCGTCACGGTCAGCTTCATAGCGATGCTCGAGCTCATTCGCGAATCGCTGATCGAAGTCGTGCAGGCGGAGCCTTTCGCGCCGATCCACATTCGCATGGTTGCCTCGAAATCGGAGGGCGCGCTCGCGGTGTAGGGCCGAATTTATTCGGCCGCCATGTTCGATCCAAAGCACCCCGCGGGGTTGAAACCGACATTAAACATATGGACCAACGTCAGGTTAAGAACGTTGTCGAAGCGGCCCTTCTCGCCGCTGACCGACCACTCGGGCTCGACCAGCTCCAGGCGGTGTTCGGCGGCGAGCAGGTGCCGCCCAAGAGCGTGTTGCGCGAAGCGCTCGGTTTGCTCGATGCGGAATTCGCCGAGCGGGGCATTGAGCTCCGGGAAGTCGCGAGCGGCTTTCGCATCCAGGTGCGCAGCGAGCTCGGCGAGTTTGTCTCGCGGCTCTGGCAGGACCGCCCGCCGCGTTACTCTCGCGCGCTGCTGGAGACGCTGGCCCTGATTGCGTACCGGCAGCCCGTGACGCGCGGGGAAATCGAAGAGGTGCGCGGCGTCAGCGTGAGCACGAACATCATGCGCACGCTCGAGGAACGCAACTGGGTGCGCATCGTCGGGCATCGGGATGTCCCCGGCAAGCCCGCTTTGTATGCGACGACGCAGGATTTTCTCGACTACTTCGGACTGCGGCGCCTCTCGGACCTGCCGCCGCTCGCCGCTATCCGCGACCTCGACGATCCGAACGTCGAGCTGGCCTTCGAACAGCCGAAGCTTCGTGCCGTGCCGGATGCGATCGAGGCCGACGAGTTCGAGGAGCCGGCCACAGCCTGGGCGGAGGAACCCGACGCGCTGCGCGAATGAGCGCGCGCATTCAGAAGGTACTCGCCGAGGCAGGCATCGGTTCGCGTCGCGCCATCGATGCGTTGATCGCCGCCGGGCGCGTGGCGGTCGATGGCAAGCCGGCGCATCCGGGGGACCGTATAACCGGCAGGGAACGCATCGCCATCGACGGCCGGCCGGTGCACCTCACCGGATCGCGTGAAGCCGCACCGCGCGCCATCGCATACCACAAGCCGATCGGCGAGATCGCCACGCGCAAGGACCCGGAAGGCCGCCCGTCGGTCTTCGCAAGCCTGCCGCGGCTGCGCGGCCGCCGATGGGTATCGGTCGGCCGGCTCGACATCAACAGCGCGGGGCTCATGCTGTTTACGACCGACGGGGCACTCGCGCATGCGCTCATGCATCCGTCGCGTGGCGTCGAGCGCGAATACGCAGTACGCGTGCTTGGGGAACTATCGGCCCATGATATCGAGCGGCTGCTCGAAGGCGTCCGGCTCGACGATGGCCCGGCACACGCCGAGCACATCCTGGCTGGCGGCGGCAGCGGCGCGAACCGATGGTACCGCGTGACCTTGCGCGAGGGCCGCAAACGCGAGGTCCGCCGCCTGTTCGATGCGGTCGGCCGTCAGGTGAACCGTCTGATCCGGGTTCGCTACGGGCCGGTGGAGTTGGCTCGGAATCTGAAACCCGGTCAGCATCGCGAGTTGACTCCCGGCGAGCTCGCGTCGCTTTATCGCGCAGCCGGCATCCAACCGGCACGACCCCGCAGGCCGGAATAACCCCGCACTTGATGCGCGTTCTTGGCGCGGCGGCAACCTGCGATCCTGAGTCAGACCTGTTGCGGGCAATGAAAGCCGGAATCTATCGGAGATTATCTCAAATAAACAGAGCGTTACAGTATATTATTGCAGTCATGTGTCAGCATCGACAACAAAGCACGCCTGCCCCGCAGCCTCGAGCTCCGCGCAGGCGTCGCGTGCGGCATCGCGTGTCATTGGCGCCGAGCGCACACGATAAAACGCCGACCCTGCGGCCGGATCATCCACAGTGATCTCGCCCAGCAAAGCGCCATAGGTTTTCCGCAGCCGGTCACGCTCGGCACTGGCCGAGTCCTCCGCGCGAAACGCGCCGAGCTGGACGCGAAAATCGCCGCCCGCGGGCGTGGCCGCCGGCGCCGCCGGACCCGCGGTGCCGGTCTCGGTCGAGTCGGCGGTCGTGGTCGGGGCGGGCTTCGATGGCTCGGACGGCTCGGCCTCGTCAGCGACCGCGGCCTCCAGCGACGCGATCATGGTCCGAGCCTGCGCCGCTTCCATGCTGTCCGGATATGCGGCAACGAACTCGCGCAGGCTCTCCTCCGACGGATTCTCCTGCACGCGTATCCGCTCCCACTCGCCCTGCCGCTCCAGACGCATGCGCCGCTCCGCGGCTTCCTCCGAGTGCGCGCCGTCTGGATACTGGTTGAGGAATGCCGCATAGGCTTCCGTCGTGCCTGCGGTTTGCGCATCATTCCAGGCGGCCTCGCGCTCCATCTCCGCCATTCGGGCGCGGGCACGATCCGCATAACTGCCCTGCGGATATTCCGCGAGAAACGCCTCGTACGCTGTTAGCGTGTCCGCCCGCTGCGCCGACTCCCAGTCGCCCTGCGGGTCGCTGCATGCGGCAATCAAGGCACACATGCCGGCGGCAAAGAGCCATTTGTGGTATGACGCCATTTCGTCTTCCTCCGCGGCCGCGGCTGCGGCCGGTATCTGTAGGAGGCTTCAACCGCCAGGTGCGCGGTCGGCCGAAAGAGTTCGACAGGTAATTCAATCATCTTCAGACAGGCGCCGATCCTCCGTCAAGCCGGCCTGCAGCGCCCGCCATCGCGAACTGCCACTGCGTTGACGGCGATGTGCGCGCTTGCCGGCTGCGCTGCGGCGCCGATACCGGCGATCCAGGGTGCGAGCCATCATTCGCCCTATGCCGGCCGCTCGGTGAGCGTGCGCGGCGTCGTGACTGCTGTCGAAGGTCGCGGCTTTTATCTTCAGGATGAAACCGGCGACGACGACCCGGCGACGTCGGACGGCATCTTCGTATACACGAAGAAACGACCATCGGTCGGAGTCGGCGACCGCCTGAAGATAACGGCTGAAGTGCAGGAATTCGTCCCCGGCGGCGCGCGCACCGGGAATCTGTCCGTCACCGAGTTGGCCGGACCCGTCATGGAGCGACTCGGCCACGTTGAGAGACTCCCGGCACCGATTGTCATTGGCACCAACGGCCGGCAACTGCCGGCTTCACGAATCGATGACGACGAGCTGAAGCGCTTCGAGCCGGCGGACGACGCCATCGACTTCTTCGAGACCCTCGAAGGCATGCGCGTACGGGTTTCGCAGCCCGTCGCTGTCAGCGCGCTCAACGAATACGGCGAGATATTCGTGCTGCACGATCGCGGCCGGTTCGCCACGGGCCGGAACGCGCGAGGCGGCATCACTCTGACGGCCGGCGATCGAAATCCGGAGCGTCTGCAGATCCAGCTGGATCGGCAATCGATTCGCCGCCTGCAGCCGGGGCCGGATACGGGGGCCTTCCTGGACGAGGTCGTCGGCGTGGTCGGATACGCGTTCGGCAACTACGAAATACGCGTGACCGAACCGTTCGACATCCAACCGTCACGCATCGACCGCGAAATCACCGCATTGCGGGCTTCGCCGGCGCATCTGACGCTGGCCGGTTTCAATCTGCACGCTCTTGCCGCCTCGCGCGGCGGCCGCGGCCGATTCGCGGTACTGGCACGACGGATCGTCACGCATCTCGGCTCGCCCGACATCATCGCCGCGCAGGAGATCGGGGATGATGACGGTGCCGTCGACTCGGGCGAGGTCGACGCGCGCCACACCGCCGCATTGCTGATCGCCGCGATCGAGGCCGCCGGTGGACCGCGATACCGATATGTCGACCTCCCACCGGAAGACGGCGCAGATGGCGGCCCGCCGGGCGGCAATATCCGAGTCGGGTTTTTTTACGAGCCGACGCGCGTCACGCTGGTCGCCGATTCGCTGAAGCGCCTCGAGGATACCAACGCGGCCGATGGCGACTCGTTCAGCGCGAGCCGCAAGCCCCTCGTTGCCGAATTCATGTTCAATGACGCTCGGCTCGTCGTCGTGAACGTGCACTTATCGTCCAAGCGCGGGGGTACGCCGCTCTTCGGCCGCGTGCGCCCACCCGTGGACGGAAACGCCGGTCGGCGCGCGGCGCAAGCCGCTCTCATCGCCGAACGCGTCGATGAAATCGCGCGCGACCATGCCGGTGCGAACATCGTCGTCGCCGGCGACTTCAACGATTTCGATTTCGCGATACCGCTCGAAATTCTCGGCAGATCGGGTGGAGGGCTCGTCAACCTGATGAGAACGCTGCCGGAACGCGAACGCTACACGTATGTCTTCGACGGCAACGCCCAGGCGCTGGATCACGTGCTCGTCAGCCCGGCGCTCGCCGCGGAAGCCGAGCTGGACATCGTGCACGTCAATGCGGAATTCGCCGAGCAGGCCAGCGATCACGATCCGGTCGTAGTGCGGCTGTTTATGCCTGCGGCTGACAATCGAACCGTTGCCCGGTGATGCCGCGGCTGTCCGGCCCGAGCAGATACAGATAGGTCTTGACGATATCCTCGGGGCGGGCAAGCGTATCCGGATCCTCGAACGGATACGCCTCGCGGCGCATGGACGTGCGGGTCTTGCCTGGATTGATGCTGTTGACGCGAATATGCGTGTTTTCGTCCGTTTCGTCGGCCACGATGTCGGTCAGGCCCTCGATGCCGAATTTCGAAACGGCATAGGCGCCCCAATATGCGCGGCCCTTGCGCCCGACACTGCTCGAGGTGAACAGCAGCGAGGCATCGGCAGAGCGCTTCAGCGCGGGAAGACAGGCGCGCGTCAAGGCGAACGGCGCCGTCAGGTTTACCAGCAACACGCGCTGCCAGACCTCGACGTCGTAATGCTCGATGGGCGACATATCACCCAGTATGCCGGCGTTGTGCAGCAGCCCGTCGAGCCGCCCGTACTGCCCCTCGAGAGCGGATGCGACGCGCAAATAGTCATCCCAGGTTGCGCGCGATAAATCGAGCTGCTGGATGGCCGGACGCTCGCCGCCATCCGCGACGATCCGGTCATAGATGGCCTCGAGCCTGGCTACCGTGCGACCGAGCAGCACGACCGTCGCGCGGTGCGCGGCACAGGCGAGCGTCACGGCCCTGCCGATGCCGTCTCCGGCGCCGGTGATCAGGATCACCCTGCCGGCCAGCAGGTCTGCCGCCGGCTCGTACGCGTCCACGGTGCGTGCAATGCTACTCATCCTGCTATGCTGCGGCGAGAAAATGGGGACATTCCTGATTTCCTCTTTCCCTGACGGGCGACTTCGTCATCATTGAGCATGGAAATCAGGAATGTCCCCATTTTCTCGCGTGATTGCGATAGAGGTGAACTGACGTGAAAGTGCTCGTAACCGGCGCCACCGGTTTCATCGGCTCCCGACTGGCCGTTGCATGCCGGGACAGAGGTTTCGAAGTGCTGGCCCTGGGACAGGCCAACAACGACGTGGAGGCTGAACGCGGCGAAAAGCTTCGGCAGCGTGGCGTTACCGTCGAGGCTCTGGACCTCGGCAGCGAAGCCGCGACGCATGCGCACGTCGAGGGCTGCAACGTGATCTTCCACCTCGCGGCGGCCCAGCACGAGATGAACGTACCGGACAGCCATTTCTGGAACGTCAACGTCGAAGGCACGCGCCGCCTGCTGGAAGCCGGTGTAAAGGCGGGCGTCCGGCGGTTCGTGCATGGCAGCACCATCGGTGTGTACGGTAATCCGCGTGTCGCGGAGATCGATGAGTCGACCCCGACCGAGCCGGACAACATCTACGGCGTGACCAAGCTCGCCGGGGAGAAGGTCGTGCTCGAATACGGCGACCGGCTGCCGGTTTGCGCGATTCGCATCTCGGAGACTTATGGGCCTGGAGACCGCAGGCTCCTGAAACTGTTTCGCGCCATCAAGGCGCGCAAGTTCCTGCTCATCGGCCCGTGCCGCAATATCCACCAGCCGATTCATGTCGACGATCTGGTGAGCGTGCTTCTGCTGGCGGCCGAAGCGCCCGCGGCGGTCGGGGAAGTCTTCGTGGCGCCTGGTTCCGAGAAGCTCACCACGGAGCAGATGTGCAAGAGCGTCGCCGGCGCTCTCGACACGTCGTTACGGCCGCTGCGCGCGCCGATGACGCCCTTCCTGGCGGCGAGCATCGTGCTCGAGAAGACGTTTCGTCCGCTCGGCATCCAGCCGCCGCTGCATACACGGCGGCTCGACTTTTTTCGCAAGAGCTTTGCGTGCTCGGGCGAAAAGCTGCACAGCGTGCTCGGCTTTCGCCCCGAAAAAGACTTCGCCACCGGTGCCCGGGAGACTGCGGAGTGGTATGCGCGCGAGGGTCTCATCTAGGATTCCGACGAATCGTCCACTTCGTCCGGGCCTGCCAGCGATTGCGGCCGGCGCGTCGTCTTGTCGAGCGGATCGAGCATATCGATCGTCCGGCGCGGGTGTACGCCCATCTCGGTGAACTTGCGGGCGCCGGGCAGCACTTTGTGCTCGAGCGAACCGACCGCACTGTTGTAGGCGTCCACGCTGCTGCCCAGCCGCTTTCCGAGCGCGGCCAGATGATCGGTAAAGCTCGCAAGCCTTATGTAGAGGTCGGTTGCGAGATCGCAGATCTTCTCTGCGTTTTCCGCCAGGTCGATTTGCCGCCAACCGTAGGCGACGACCTTCAGCAGACCGACCAGCGTGGCCGGCGTCGTGAGAATGACTTTCTTCTGGAACGCATCTTCCTGAAGCTGCGGATCCTGATCGAGCGCGGCGGCGAGGAATTGCTCGCCGGGCACGAACAGAATCACGAACTCCGGGCTCTGGCTGAACTGTGACCAGTAGGTCTTGCTCGACAGGGCATGGACGCGCTCGCGCATATGGCGCGCATGACGTACCAGCGCCACAGTGCGCTCTTCCTCGTTCGGCGCCTCGATCGCAGCCAGATAGGCGTCGAGCGGTGTTTTGACATCGACGACCAGCTCGCGCCGCTCCGGCATGCGAATGATCATGTCGGGGCGCACCGCGCCGTCCGGGGACAGCGTGTGCTCCTGCTCGTAGAAATCGCAGTACTCGACCATTCCGGCCAGCTCCACGACGCGGCGCAGCGTGATCTCGCCCCAGCGCCCGCGCACTTCCGGACGCCGCAACGCGTTGACGAGATTGCGGGTCTCGCTCTGCAAGGCCTGCTGGCTGGCGGCCATGCCGGCGAGCTGCGTGGTAATGCTGCCGAATGCGTGCTGTCGTTCCTTCTCGATCTGCGCGATCTGCTGCTCGGTTTTCGACAGCGCCTCGCGAATCGGCCTGACCAGGTTCTCGATGGCCTGTTCACGCGCGCCGAGCTCGCTCCTGGCGCGTTCCTGATACTGCCCGAGATGCTCTTTCGCGATTTTCAGAAAAGTCGCGCTGTTGGATTCCATGGATTGGCCGGCCAGCGTTTCGAACGTGTGCGTCATGCGTTCGGCGGCGAGCTCGAGCGCCGCGCGCCGCTCCGCCTCGAGGGTTTCCTGGTTGCGGATCTGGGCGTCGCGCAGCGCGATATCCGTGTGCAGGTGGTGCATGCGCCGTTGCAGGAAGATGCCGCAAAGCAGCGCGCCGAACAGCAGGCCGAGCAAGGCGGCTGCGCCGATGAAAAGCGTGGATTCCGCCATTATGCGCCCCGGCTCGTGACCTCGCGGGCAGCGAGCCAGTCCAGCAAATCGGCGGGTTCCTCTATGGCACCGTTCGCGCCCCAGGTCTCCGGCGTGGCGCCGTTCTCGATATAGCCGTAGCTGGCGATGAGCGTCTGCATGCCGGCGGCGAGCCCGGCCTGGACATCGCGCTCGGCATCGCCCACGTAGACGCATTCCGCGGCGGGAATTCCGATGAGCGTCGTCGCGTGCAGCAACGGCATCGGGTGCGGCTTGGAGCGCGCCACCGTATCGCCGCTGACCACGCAGGCGGCGCGCTTGTCGAGACCGAGGATTTCCAGCAGCGGCCCGGTCAGATACGCCGGCTTGTTCGTGACGATGCCCCATTTGCGGCCCGTGCGCTCGAGCGCTTCGAGCACTTCGTCGTAGCCGGGGAAGAGGCGAGTGTGATCGCAGATCGCATCGGCGTAGAGATCCAGAAAACGCCGGCGCAGGCGCTCTAGTCCCTCACTGTCGAGGTCCGCGCCGAAACCCAGGCGAAGCAGCCCGGTGGCGCCGTTGGACACGTAGGGCCGGATGCTCGCATACGTCATTTGCGCAAGTCCCTCTTCCTCGCGCAGGCGGTTCAGCGCGGCTGCCAGGTCGGGCCCGGTATCGGCGAGCGTGCCGTCGAGGTCGAAGAGCACGGCTTCGATGCGGCCCCTCGTCCCGGCCTTCTCCAAAGGGCGGCTATTCACCCGCGCGCCGGCAGTGCATGAGATAGTTCACATCGACGTTGCCGCCCAGCGAATACTTCCCGGTGAACGCGTTGTAGTGCAGGCCCGTCAGGTCGGCGACCTCGAGACCGTGCGACCTGACCCAGCCGGCCAGCTCGGACGGGCGGATGAATCGGCCGTATTCGTGTGTGCCTTTCGGCACGAGGCCGAGCACGTATTCCGCGCCGACGACGCCGAGCAGAAACGATTTCGGATTTCGGTTGAAGGTCGAAAAGAACACGTTACCGCCTGGTTTGACGAGGCGGGCGCACGCGGCGGCGACGAGCTCCGGCTGCGGGACGTGCTCGAGCAGCTCGAGACAGGTCACGACATCGAACGAACCCGCGGCGCTTTCCGCAAGCTGCTCCGCCGTGGCAAGCTCGTAATCGAGCGCAACGCCCGACGCGGCAGCATGCGCGCGCGCCACCGCCAGCGCGGTATCGGACATGTCGATTCCCGTGACCGACGCACCTTCGCCAGCCATCGCCTCCGCGAGCAGGCCGCCGCCGCAGCCGACGTCGACGACGCGCTTTCCGTCGAGCGGCGCGCGCTCGAGGATGTAGCCGAGCCGCAAAGGATTGATCGCGTGCAGCGCGCGGAACTCGCCGTGCGGATCCCACCAGCGTGAACCCAGCGCCTCGAAACGCCCGATTTCGTTCGGATCGACGTTCTCCGTCGCGCCCATCATTGATGCACGCCGCGAGCTGCCGGCACCGGCGCCGCAAGGCGCTCGCCCCACGCCGCGGCATTTTGCAGCAGCGTGGACTCGCTCATGGTCGTCAGGCAGCCGCCGGCGACCAGCTGCCGCCCGGCGACCCAGACATCACTGACCTGTTCGCGGCCGGCGGCATACACGACCTGCGCGAGGGGATCGTGCACCGGCTGCGTCCCGCAACGCGCGAGATCGATGCAGGCGACATCGGCCCATTTGCCGGCTTCGAGCGAGCCGAGGTCGGCGGCGAGTCCCAGTGCCCGCGCCGAGCCGAGCGTCGCCATCCACAGTGCCTGGCCGGCCGGCAGCGCGCAGGCGTCGCCCGTCATGCCCTTGGCGAGCAGCGATGCCGTGCGCATTTCACCGAGCATGTCCAGATCGTTGTTGCTGGCCGCGCCGTCCGTGCCGAGTGCCACGTTGACGCCGGCCTCCAGCAGGCGTGTCACCGGACAGATGCCGCTCGCGAGCTTCAGGTTCGACTCCGGACAGTGCACGACGGAAACGCCGGTGGCGGCGCAGCGCCCGATTTCGTCGTCGTCCAGCTGGGTCATGTGCACGGCCTGAAGACCCGGTCCAAGCAATCCGAGCGCCTCCAGGCGGGCGAGCGGGCGGCGGCCGTCTCGTGCCAGCCCGCGGCGCACCTCTTCGGCCGTCTCGTGCACGTGCATGTGAATGCCGAGCTCGAGCTCGTCCGCGAGCCTGCGGATCTTCGTCAGGGTGTCGTCATCGACTGTGTAGGGCGCATGCGGAGCGAACACTGTGCTGACCAGCGGGTCCCCGCGGAGCGAATCGTGCACCTCGAGGCCGCGCGTCAGGCATTCCGCCGGCGACGCCGCCCAGGCGTTGGGAAAGTCCACGACGACCAGCCCGACCGAAACGCGCATGCCGCATTCGCGCGCGGCCGCGGCGACGGTATCCGGGAAGAAGTACATGTCGTTGAAGCAGGTGATGCCGCCCCTCAGCATTTCCGCCATCGCGAGCTGCGCGCCGTCGCGCACGAAATCCGGACCGGCCCAGCGGGCCTCGGCTGGCCAGATGTGCCGCTCGAGCCATTCCATGAGCGGCATGTCGTCGGCCAGCCCGCGCAACAGCGTCATCGCGGCATGCGTGTGCGCATTGATCAACCCTGGAATCAGCACGTGGCTGCCGCGCGTGATTCGCTCGCGCGGCTCGAAGCGCTGCGCTGCCTCGCGCCGCGGCAGCAGGGCCAGGATGCGTCCCTTGTCGATGACGAGCGCCACATCGTCGAGCACGCAGCCGGGCGGCTCGACGGGAACCGCCCAGCGCGCTTCGATCAGCGTATCGACCGGTTGCATCAGCCGTTCGCGGCCTCGCGCGCCCGCATGTCGAACAGATGCAGATCGCGTTGCGGGAACGGGATGCTGAGGCCGCCGGCCTCGAGCCGGCTTTTCAGCGCGTGCAGCAGGTCGCCGCGGCAGTCCCAGTAATCATCGGTCTTGACCCACGGCCGAACTGCGATATTCACGCAGCTTTCGCCGAGCTCCAGCACCATGATCTGGGGTTCCGGGTCAGTGAGCACGCGCGCGTCTTCTGCCAACGTCGCTTCAATGATCTCTTTCGCCTTGCGGATGTCGTCGTCGTAGCTGATGCCGATGACCATGTCCACGCGGCGCGTAGGACGCGCGGAATAGTTCGTGATCGGCTCGGCGGTGATCTGGGCGTTGGGCACCGTGACCTCGCGATTGTCGGGCGTGCGCAGCAATGTGTTGAAGAGCTGGATATCCTCGACGTTGCCGCTCACGCCCGCCGCCTCGACGTAGTCGCCGGCCTTGAACGGGCGGAACAGGATCAGCATGACGCCGGCCGCGAAGTTCGACAGCGAGCCCTGCAGCGCCAGACCCACAGCCAGTCCGGCCGCCCCCATGATCGCCAGAACCGACGCCATCGATACGCCGAGCGTGCCGATCGCCACCACGACGACCGTGACCAGAAGCACGGCGTAAGTAATACGGCTCAGGAACGAGGCCAGCGCGGCATCGATATCGTTCCGCAAGACGAGCTGCCGCACGCTGCGCGAGATGGCGCCTGCAATCCAGCGCCCGATCAGCAGGATGGCCAGGGCGCCCAGCACCTTCAAACCCCACTCGATAGCGAGCGGCAGCAGCACGTTCCAGTTCATGCCCTCCGGCAGGTTTTCGATCATGAAAGCTCCATTCGAGCGTCGCGGGTGAGGAGCACCGATACTACACCACCGACCGTTTCTGCGGGGCAGGAAAAAGCGGCTCGAAGCAGGCCGCTATGATAAAATCCCGCTGATAGATTTTCCGCATTTCCCGAGCCGAAGAAATCCGAAATTGCACCGTCCATGGTAGAAGTCGCGCGCGAAATCCTGCACGTCAATCTCGAAGACGAAATGCGCCAGTCGTACCTCGATTACGCGATGAGCGTGATCGTGGGGCGGGCGCTGCCGGATGTCCGTGACGGGCTGAAGCCGGTGCACCGGCGCGTGCTCCATGCCATGCGCGAGCTCGGCAACGACTACAACAAGCCTTACAAAAAATCCGCCCGCGTCGTCGGCGACGTGATCGGCAAATATCACCCGCACGGCGACGTGGCCGTGTACGACGCCATCGTACGCATGGCGCAGCACTTCTCCATGCGCTACATGCTCGTGGACGGGCAGGGCAATTTCGGCTCGGTGGACGGCGACGCCCCGGCGGCGATGCGCTATACCGAGGTGCGCATGGCGCGCATCGCGCACGAGCTGCTGGCGGACATCGAGAAGCAGACGGTCGACTTCGTCCCGAATTACGACGAGACCGAATCGGAGCCGGCGGTGCTGCCGACGCGCATCCCGAACCTGCTGGTCAACGGCTCCTCGGGTATCGCCGTCGGCATGGCGACCAACCTTCCGCCGCACAATCTCGGCGAAGTCATCGACGCCTGCATCGCCGTGATCGACACGCCGGAAATCTCGATCGCCAACCTCATGCAGCACATTCCGGGGCCGGACTTTCCGACCGCCGGCGTGATCAATGGCGCACAGGGCATCTACAGCGCCTACCAGACGGGCCGCGGGCGCATCTACGTGCGCGCGCGCACGCACACCGAGCAGATCGACGAGCGCGGCAAGCAGGCGATCATCGTCACGGAGCTGCCGTACCAGGTCAACAAGGCGCGCCTGCTCGAGAAGATCGCCGAACTGGTCCGGGAAAAGAAAATCGAGGGCATCAGCGAGCTGCGCGACGAGTCGGACAAGGACGGCATGCGCATGGTCATCGAGCTGCGGCGCGGCGAAGTGACCGACGTGGTGCTGAACAATCTGTACAAGCACACGCCGATGCAGAGCGTGTTCGGCATCAACATGGTCGCCCTGCGCGACGGCCGGCCGAGGCTCCTGAACCTCAAGGAGATCCTCGAGGCGTTCGTCCGCCACCGCCGGGAGGTCGTCACGCGGCGTACGGTGTTCGACCTGCGCAAAGCCCGCGAGCGCGCTCACGTGCTCGAAGGTCAGGCCGTCGCGCTCGCGAACATCGACGAGATCGTCGCGCTCATCAAGGCATCGCGTTCACCCGCCGAGGCGAAGACCGCGCTCGTCGAGCGCCCCTGGCGCCCCGGCGTAGTGACGGAAATGCTCGAGCGCGCCGGCGCCAGCCTGAGCCGCCCGGAAGATGCGCCTGAAGCGAGCGGATTTCAGGGCGGTGAGTACCGCCTTTCGGAAATCCAGGCGCAGGCCATCCTCGATCTGCGGCTGCAGAAGCTGACCGGACTGGAACAGGAGAAAATACTCTCAGAATACAAAGAATTATTGGATAATATTAAAGGTTTACTGCAAATACTGGGCGACCCGCTCCGACTGATGCGTGTCATCCGGGAGGAGCTCGTTGCACTACGCGAGACGTTCGCCGATGCGCGCCGCACCGAAATCTCGACGGACCATTCGGACCTCACGATCGAAGATCTGATTCCCGAGGAAGACGTCGTCGTCACGCTGTCGCATGGCGGCTACGCGAAGGCGCAGCCGGTCAGCGCGTATCAGGCGCAGAGACGCGGCGGCCGCGGCCGCTCGGCGACGCGCATGAAGGACGAGGACTTCATCGACAAGCTGTTCGTCGCCAACACGCACGACACGCTGCTGTGCTTCTCCAGCCGTGGCAAGGTCTACTGGCTCAAGGTCTACCATCTGCCGCAGGCCAGCCGCGAGGCGCGCGGCAAGCCGATCGTCAATCTGCTGCCGCTCGACGAGGGCGAGCGTATCAACGCCGTGCTGCCGGTGCGCGAATTCGACGCCAGCACGCGCGTTTTCATGGCGACCAGCCGCGGCACGGTCAAGAAGACGCCGCTCTCGGCGTTTTCGCGGCCGCGCGCCAACGGCATCATCGCCATCGATCTGCGGCCGGACGACCGGCTGGTCAACGTCGCGATCACGGACGGCCAGCAGGACATCATGCTGCTGTCGAGCGCCGGCAAGGTGATCCGCTTCAAGGAAACCGACGTGCGCACGATGGGCCGCGGTGCGGCCGGCGTGCGCGGCATCCGCCTGCCGGAAAGCCAGGAGCTGATCGCGCTCATCATCGTCCACGAAGGCATGATCCTCACGGCAACCGAAAACGGTTTCGGCAAGCGCACGCCCGTGGACGAATTTCCGCTCCAGGGCCGGGGCGGCCAGGGCGTGATCGGCATCCAGACCGGCGGGCGCAACGGGCGAACGATCGGCGCGTTGCAGGTCCGCGACGACGACGAGATCATGCTCATCAGCACGAACGGCACGCTGGTGCGCACGGCGGTGAGCGACATTTCCGTCATGGGCCGGAACACGCAGGGCGTACGCCTGATCCGTCTCGGCGAGGAGGACCGGCTGGTCGGCCTGGAGCGCATCGAAAGCCTGAACGGCGACGACGAAGCGGAAACGATGGCGTGAGCCGGGCCGGCGCAATGGAGGTCCGTGAAATTGGTGAAATCGGGGTCAGACCGCGATTTCGCCTCTCTGCGCCGATCGGATGATGCGTGGTTTGCATCGAAATCCCGGTCTGACCCCGGTTTCGACAGTGTGACCCCGGTTTCGACAGAGCCGATCGGATGATGCGTGGTTTGCATCGCAACCTCGGTCTGACCCCGATTTCGACGCCGTATCGGGTGTTCAACTTCAGCCCCGGTCCCGCCGCATTGCCATTGCCGGTGCTGGAGCGCGTGCGAGACGAGCTGCCGGACTGGGACGGCAGCGGCATGTCAGTCATGGAAGTCAGCCATCGCGGCAGTGCGTTTTTGGACGTGGCCGAGCGCGCCGAGGCCGATCTGCGGGCATTGCTCGCGATTCCCGACGATTATGCCGTCCTGTTCCTGCAGGGCGGCGCGACGCTGCAGTTTGCAATGGTGGCGCTGAATCTCTGCGGGCCGGAATCGCTTGCGGATTACGTGCGCACCGGCGTCTGGTCGAAGAAAGCGCACGCCGAGGGCGAAAGGCTCTGCCAGGCCAGGCTGGCGGCGGACGCGAGCGACAGCGGATACACGCGCATTCCGCCGCTCGCGGAATGGAAGCTCGATCCCGCCGCTCGCTATTTGCATTACACGACCAACGAAACCATCGGCGGCGTGCAGTTCGATTTCGTGCCGCGGTCGGGCGAGGTGCCGCTGGTCGCGGACATGTCCTCGGACATTCTTTCGCGGCCGATCGCTGTTTCGCGCTTCGGCATCATCTATGCCGGCGCGCAGAAGAATATCGGTCCCGCCGGCTTGACGCTCGTGATCGCGCGACGCGACCTGCTCGGCCACGCACGCCCCGGCACGCCGACGATGCTCGACTACCGGGCGCACGCCGAGGCGGGTTCGATGCTGAATACGCCGCCCACCTTCGCGTGGTACGTCGCCGGACTGGTTTTCGAATGGCTGGAAGGGGAGGGCGGTCTCGAGGCGATGGCGGAGCGCAACAGGCGCAAGGCGGGCAAGCTTTACGCGGCGATCGACCGGTCGTCGTTCTATTCGAATCCCGTCGATCCCGCCTGCCGCTCGCGCATGAACGTGCCGTTCGTGCTCGCCGACCCCGCGCTCGACGAACGATTTCTCGAGCAGGCGGCCGCGGTGGGACTGGCCAATCTGAAAGGCCATCGCTCGGTCGGCGGCCTGCGCGCGAGCCTCTACAACGCGATGCCGGAAGCGGGCATCGATGCGCTGATCGAATTCATGGCAGATTTCGAGGCGCGCCATGGCTGAGGTCAGCCGCGCCGAGTCCGGCACGACAGCGATCCCGGGCACGCTGCAACACTTCAGGATCCTGACGCTGAACGAGATTTCGCAGGCGGGCCTTGCGCGCCTGCCGCGCGATCGATACGAGGTTGCAGCGGCCGTTGCCGAGCCGGATGCGATCCTGGTGCGGTCGGCCGATCTGCATACCGCCGAAATTCCGCCCACGGTCAAGGCAATCGGGCGCGCCGGCGCCGGCGTCAACAACATTCCGATCGAACCCCTGAGTCGCCGCGGCGTGCCGGTTTTCAACGCGCCCGGCGCAAACGCCAATGCGGTGAAGGAGCTCGTGGTGGCAGGCATGTTTCTCGCGGCGCGGAATATCTGCCAGGCCTGGGACTACGTGCGCCGGCTCGAAAACGACGACAGTCTCGCGGGGGCCGTCGAGGCCGGTAAGAAGCGCTTCGTCGGCTTCGAGCTGCCCGGCCGCACGCTCGGCGTGGTCGGCCTGGGCGCCATCGGCGTCGAGGTCGCCAATGCGGCGCTGGCGCTCGGCATGCGCGTCGCCGGCTTCGATCCGCAGATCACCGTGCAGCGTGCCTGGCAACTTTCCTCCGGCGTCGAGCAGGCGCCCAGCCTCGAGGCGCTGTTCGCGCGTGCCGACATCGTTACACTGCACGTGCCGCTAGTCGATGCAACGCGTCGACTGGTCGACGCGAAGCGCCTCGCGCGGCTGCGCAGAGGCGCGGTGCTGCTCAATTTCGCCCGCGACGGAATCGTCGACGAGAACGCCGTCGCCGAGGCGCTGGACAGCGGCCAGCTCGGCAGCTATGTCTGCGACTTTCCCGAGCGCAGGCTCAAGGATCATCCGCGAGTCATCGCATTGCCGCACCTCGGCGCGTCCACGCACGAGGCGGAACAGAACTGCGCCGTGATGGTGGTGGAGAACATCCGGGAGTTTCTCGAGAACGGCAATATCCGCCACTCAGTCAATTTTCCCGAGACGCAGATGCCGCGCAACGGCGGGCATCGGATCGCCATCGCCAACGCCAACGTGCCGAACATGGTCGGCCAGATATCCACGGCGATGGCCGACGCGGGGCTGAACATCGCCGACCTGATCAACAAGTCGCGCGGCGAGGTCGCCTATACGCTCGTCGATCTGGACATGCCGATGCCGGAGGCAACGCTGGACCGCATTCGCGCCATCGACGGTGTCCTTTCGGTGCGGACGTTGTAGAGTGCGTCCCCCAGTACCCGTTCCTGCCGGAGCCTTGCAGCGCATGAGCAATCCGTATCTCGCCATCGCCGCCCCGGGCGTCAAGGGCCTGCAGCCGTATCAGCCCGGCAAGCCGATCAGCGAGCTGGAGCGCGAGTACGGCGTGTCGAACATCATCAAGCTGGCCTCCAACGAGAATCCACTCGGACCCGGCGCCGCCGCGCGAGCGGCCATCGAGCGCGAGATCGCGGAGATCGCGCGCTACCCGGACGGCGGCGGTTTCGATCTCAAGGTGGCGCTCGCCGAATACCATGCCGTCGATCCTGCGTGCATTACGCTGGGCAACGGTTCGAACGACGTCCTCGTGCTCCTCGCGGAAGCATTCCTCACGCCGGAGACGGAGGCCGTCTATTCCGAGTACGCCTTTGCCGTCTACCCGATCGCTGTGCAGGCGACGGGCGCGCGAGCGCGCGTGGCGCCCGCGTTTCCTCCCGATCATGCGACGAGCCCGCTCGGCCACGATCTCGATGCAATGGCCGAGCGGCTCAACGACCACACGCGGCTCGTTTTCATCGCCAATCCGAACAATCCGACCGGAACCTGGGTTTCGCGCAATGCATTGCGGCGCTTCGTCGAGAGCGTGCCGGAGCACGCGCTGGTGGTCGTCGACGAAGCCTATTTCCACTACGTGGAGGAGCCCGAGTATCCGGACACGACGCGCTGGCTCGACGACTTCCCGAATCTCGTCGTCACGCGCACCTTCTCGAAGATCTTCGGACTCGCCGGCGCGCGGGCCGGTTATTCACTGTCCGCGCCCGGCATCGCCGACCTGTTGAATCGCGTGCGCCAGCCGTTCAACCTCAACTCCCTGGCGCAGGCGGCGGCTCTCGCGGCACTCGGTGATGAAGAGCATATCGAGCGCTCCCGCAAGCTCAACCAGCGCGGGCTCGAGGAGATCACGCAGGCCTGTGAAACCTGCGGGCTCGGCTATGTGCCCTCGATCGGCAATTTCGTGCTCGTCGATTTCGGTCGCCCGGCGCTGCCCGTCTATGACGCGCTGCTGCGCGAATCGATCATCGTGCGGCCGGTCGGCAATTACGGCCTGCCCAATCATCTGCGCATCAGCGTCGGACTGCCCGAAGAGAACGAGCGCTTGGCGGTGGCATTGCGCAAGGTGTTGTAGGGCGGACTTCAGTCCGCCAACTTGTTTCAAGAAACGGCAGTGCTCTCGACGCACGACGCGCAACTTGAGGGTCCCCGGTCATTTCGCGTGCGACCGTCACCGGCGATCGGCGGCCGCATGGGCGTGCCGGGCGACAAATCGATTTCGCATCGGGCGCTAATGCTCGGCGCCATGGCGCGGGGTAGCACGCGCGTGCACGGCTTTCTCGAGGCGGCCGACTGCCTGGCCACGCGCGACGCGCTGCGCGCGCTGGGTGTCAATATCGAAGGACCTGCAGACGCGGCCGTAAGCATCGAAGGCGTCGGCTTGCGCGGCTTTCGCAAGCCGCCCGGCGTCCTCGACCTCGGCAACTCCGGCACGGCAATGCGCCTGCTCGCCGGTCTCCTCGCGGGACAGGATTTCGACTGCACGCTGGCCGGCGACGCATCGCTCTGCCGCCGGCCCATGGAACGTGTCGCGGAGCCGCTGCGCCGCATGGGCGCCGACGTTCGGACATCATCCGGCGTTGCGCCGCTGTTCATTCGCGGCGGGCGTGCGCTATCCGGCGTTCACTACCGCATGCCCGTCGCGAGCGCCCAGGTCAAGTCCGCGCTTTTGCTGGCCGGCTTGAACGCGCGGGGCGAAACCTGCATCGAGGAGCCCGCACCGACGCGCGATCACACCGAACGCATGTTGCGCGCCTTCGGCTGCAGCGTCGACTGCGGCCCGCGCGGAGTCTGCATCGACGGCAGCCAGGCACTCGAAGCGTGCGACATCGAAGTGCCCGGCGACTTCTCGTCCGCGGCTTTCTTTATCGTCGCGGCGTGCATCGGCGCCGGCCCATCGCTCGAGATCGAGAACGTGGGGGTCAACCGAACGCGCACCGGGTTGCTCGAGGCCTTGAGCCAGATGGGCGCCGATATCGCCCTGCTGCGTCCGCGCCGCGCCGGCAACGAGCCCGTGGCGGACATCCGCGTGAAGCCTGCGCGGCTGCGCGGTATTTCGGTACCGCCAGCGCTCGTGCCCGCCATGATCGACGAGCTTCCGGTGCTGCTCATTGCCGCCGCCCGCGCCGACGGACAGACGCTCGTGAGCGGTGCGCGCGAGCTGCGGGTCAAGGAAAGCGACCGTATCGCCGCCATGGCCGCCGGCCTGCGCGCGCTGGGCGCCGCCGTGACCGAAACGCCGGACGGCCTGCGCATCGAAGGGGGCAATCTGCGAGGCGGCAGTGTGGATGCCTGTGGCGACCACCGCGTGGCGATGGCGTTTGCCGTGGCAGGCGCCGTCGCCGAGGAGCCGGTCGAGATCCGCGGGGTATCTTGCGTCGCCACGTCGTATCCCGGTTTCGTTACGGCCGCGACGGAAGCCGGCATCGATATTCGGGCGATGGACGCATGAGATGTCCGGTCATTGCCATCGACGGACCGGGAGGCTCCGGAAAGGGCGAGATCAGCCGCCGCGTAGCGCGGAGGCTCGGCTGGCATCTGCTCGACAGCGGCGCGCTGTATCGCCTGGTGGCACTCGAGGCTTTGCGCAACGACGTCGCGATCGATGACGCCGGCCGCCTGGCGACCCTGGCGAGCGATCTGGACGTCTCCTTTTCGCAGGCCGCCGACGGCAGCGACGTCATTCGCCTCGACGGGCACGATGTCGCCGAAGAGATCCGCAGCGAGGCCTGCGGCAGTGTGGCGTCGCAAATCGCGCCGCTGGCGCCTGTCCGCGAGGCCCTGCTCGGGCTGCAGCGCAGCTTTCAACAGCCGCCCGGGTTGGTGGCCGACGGACGGGACATGGGCTCGATCGTCTTCCCCGGCGCCGAGCTCAAGATTTTCCTCACGGCAAGCGCCGAAGAGCGTGCCCGAAGACGTTATAAGCAGTTGAAAGAAAAGGGGATTGATGTTAGCCTTGCGGCCCTTTCCGCCGAGCTTGCCGAGCGTGACCGGCGGGATGCGGAACGTCAGGTCGCGCCGCTCAAGCCCGCCCCCGGGGCGCAGATTCTGGACACGACGCGGCTGAATATCGAGGAGACGGTCGCGGAAGTCCTGCGTCTTGCAGCCGGCAACCGCCTTTCCGCGAATTGACGATGGCGCCTGCGGGCGCCGGTGGGCTGCGGCCCACGCACACAGAGGGCCCGACGGACCGGGCCTGTTTATTTTCATACCGCTCCAGCGGCACCGGATAGCCGCGGCGGCGCAACGAGTCGGTCGCGAAGACCGTGGATCAACAACCCGATGTCTGAGTCATTTGCCGAGCTTTTCGAAGAGAGTTTTGCCAGCCAGAAAATCAAGCCGGGCGCCATACTGACCGCCCACGTCATGGACGTCAGTCCCGACGTCGTCATCGTCAACGCAGGCCTCAAGTCCGAGGCCGTCATCCCCGTCGACCAGTTCATGAACGAGCGCGGCGAGCTCGAGGTCAAGGTCGGCGACGAGGTGGAAGTGGCCCTCGACTCGGTCGAGGACGGCTTCGGCGAGACGCGCCTGTCGCGTGAAAAAGCCAAGCGCGCCCGCACCTGGACGCGGCTCGAGGAAGCGTTCGAGAAGGGTGAGGTCGTGACCGGCGCCATCAACGGCCGCGTCAAGGGCGGCTTCACCGTCGAGCTCGAGAACGTGCGCGCGTTCCTGCCGGGCTCGCTCGTCGACGTGCGCCCGGTGCGCGATCCTGGTTACCTGGAAGGCAAATCGCTCGAGTTCAAGGTCATCAAGCTCGATCGCAAACGCAACAACGTCGTGGTGTCGCGGCGCGCCGTCGTCGAGGAGGAATACAGCGCGGAGCGCGAAGCCCTGCTCGAAAACCTGCAGGAAGGCAAGGTCATCAAGGGCATCGTCAAGAACCTGACCGACTACGGCGCATTCGTCGATCTCGGCGGCATCGACGGGCTGCTGCACATCACCGACATGGCCTGGAAGCGCGTCAAGCATCCGTCCGAGGTCGTAAACGTCGGCGACGAGATCGATGTCAAGATCCTCAAGTTCGACCGCGAGCGCACGCGCGTCTCGCTCGGCATCAAGCAGCTCGGCGCCGACCCGTGGAAGGACATTTCCCGCCGCTATCCCGCTGGCACCCGCCTGTTCGGCAAGGTGACGAACCTCGCCGACTACGGCTGCTTCGTTGAGATCGAGGAAGGCGTCGAGGGTCTCGTGCACGTCTCGGAGATGGACTGGACGAACAAGAACGTCAATCCGTCAAAGGTCGTGCAGGTCGGCGACGAAGTTGAGGTCATGGTGCTCGACATCGACGAGGAGCGCCGGCGCATCTCGCTCGGCATCAAGCAGTGCCAGCCGAATCCCTGGACCGAGTTCGCGGCGAACTACAACCGTGGCGACCGCGTGTCCGGCCAGATCAAGTCGATCACCGACTTCGGCATTTTCATCGGCCTGCCCGGCGGCATCGACGGTCTCGTGCACCTGTCGGATATTTCCTGGGACGTGCCCGGCGAAGAGGCCGTGCGCAAGTATCAGAAGGGCGAGGAGGTCGAAGCGGCCGTCATGTCGATCGACCCCGAGCGCGAACGCATTTCGCTCGGCATCAAGCAGCTCGACAAGGACCCGTTCTCCATCTTCCTTGCCGAGCACCCGAAGGGCAGCATCGTCAAGGGCACCATCCGCGAAGTGGACGCGCGCGGCGCAATCATCGATTTGCCGGGCGGCATCGAAGGGCAGTTGCGGGCTTCCGAGCTGTCGCGGGATCGGGTCGAGGACGCGCGCACCGTGCTCAAGCCCGGCGAAGAGGTCGACGCGAAGTTCATCGGAGTGGATCGCAAAAGCCGCATCGTGAGCCTGTCGATCAAGGCGCGCGAAGCACACGAGGAAGCTGAGGCCGTGCAGAATTACCGCACGGATACGTCTTCCGGCACGTCGCTCGGCGAACTGCTCAAGGAAAAGATCACCGGCCCCGACGAAGGCTGAGGAGATTCCGGAGCCGGGGTGCGCCCCGCATGTCGCCGCCGGGGCAGGCCGCGAAAGAGACACGGGTTCAATAATGACAAAATCAGAACTCATCGAATCGATCGCCCGCAAGCAGAAGCACCTGCCGTCGAAGGACGTGGAGCTCGCAGTCAAGCACCTGCTCGACGTCATGGGCGACTCCCTGGCGGACGGCGAGCGCATCGAGATACGCGGCTTCGGCAGCTTCTCGCTGCACTATCGCCCGCCGCGGCTCGGACGCAATCCGAAGACCGGTGACGCCGTCGCCCTGTCGGGCAAGCACGTGCCGCATTTCAAGCCGGGAAAGGACCTGCGCGAACGCGCCAACGAGGGCCGCGAGCTGCCGATCAAGGACTGATCATCGGCGCGCTGTTCGAACCTGGAAAGGCGGGCGCGCGCCCGTAGGTCGGAATAAGCATGCCCCGGAAGACGATCCGGGGAGCGCAGCTCGTTTCCGGCAAAATACCGGGAATGCTCCGCTTATCCCGGCCTACGCGAGAATGTTCGGCGCAGCGGCCGTTTCCGGCCGTTCGTGTACACTGATTCCGATACCCGGAGGTTTGCGGCCATGTTCCGCACGATTCTCATCCTCGCGCTGCTCGTCGTATTCCTGCTGATCGCCATCACGTTCGCATGGCTCAACCCCGGCCCGATCGGCATCGATGTCGCTTTCCATAGCTTCGAAACCTCGAAGTCGGTTGCCTTCGCCGTGTGCTTCGCGGCCGGATGGCTGTTCGGACTGCTGTGCTGCTCGGGCTACATCCTCGGCCTGCTCAATCAGCGCCGGCGGCTGAATCGCGCCGTGCGGCTCGCGGAGTCCGAAGTGAGCAACCTGCGGAGCCTGCCGCTGGACCCGAATGCCGGCTGATTCGACCCTCCTGCTGGCAGGGCTGTTCATCCTGGCGGCCGCGTCCGGCTGGGCTTTCGCGCGCTATACCGAGCGCGATGAGGAGCGGTCGGAATCGCAGGGCTTGAGCGCCGACTATTTCGCCGGGCTCAACTATCTGCTCAAGGAACAGCCCGACGAAGCGCTCGAAGCATTCATGCGCATGGTGGATGTCGACAGCGAAAGCGTCGAGACGCACTTCGCGCTCGGCAGCCTGTTTCGCCGCCGTGGAGAGGTCGATCGCGCCATACGACTTCACCAGAATCTGATCGCGCGCCCCGACCTGTCGCGCGAGCACCGCGATCAGGCGTTGTTCGCGCTCGGCGAAGACTACCTGCGCGCCGGCCTCTTCGATCGGGCCGAGTCGCTGTTCCAGCAGGTATCGGAAACGCGCACCCACGGCGCCGCCGCGCTGGAGAACCTCGTGCGCATATTCGAGCTGCAGAAAGACTGGGAGCAGGCGATCGACGCTCGGAGGAAGCTCGATCGGCTGCAGCCGAAACAGGATCAGTCGAAGATGATCGCTCACTACTATTGCGAGCTGGCGGACCAGGCGATCGCCGCCGGCGACCTGCCCGGTGCCCGGCAGCATCTCAAGAAAGCCCAATCCGGCCGCGAGCGCACCACTCGCGGCGCGCTGATGCGCGGCGACATCGCCACGACCATGGACGATCACAAACTGGCGGTCGACCTTTACCGCCGGGTGCTAAACGAGGACAAGACCTTTCTGCCCGAGGTGTTGTCGCGCCTGCGGCGTGGCCTCGCCGCCCTGGAAAGGCCGGAGGAACTATCGGCGATCCTGCGCGCTTACATCGAAACAGATCCACCGCTTCGGGGCGCGGTCGCATATGCCGCGATTCTCAACGATATGCTCGACGATCCGGTCGCCGCGGAGTGCGTCCGCGAATACATCGAGTCGCAGACGACCCTAAGGGAAATCTACGGCTCGTTCGAGTTCATCGCGAGCGACGATCAGGATGGCGATGCGGCCTTGACGCGAATCTGTCGCGCGCTGCGGAATCTTGCCGACAGCACGCCGCGATACTCGTGCCGGCAGTGCGGTTTCCAGAGCGCGACGCTGTTCTGGCAATGCCCGGGATGCAAGGCCTGGGACACGATCCGCCCGAACACGCGTTTCCATTTCACGGCCCTGATCGATCCAGGTGCGTATTAGGCGGGTTGAACCCGCCCTACAATTGGCGACCCGGCGCACACGCGGCCAGGTTACGTCTTTGTAGGGCCGAATTCATTCGGCCATTCGCAGCCAATCTGCCGTAACTCCCCAGTTTCGGCGACTTCATTCCCACTCGCCGATCGCTAGCATCGATGCGGAACATCCACCGCACGCGCCAGGAGATCGACATGAAGAAATTCAGGCATTCGCTGATCACTAGTCTCATCATCGGGCTGCTGCCCGCCGTCGCCTGGACCGGCCCGGTCGACATCAATTCCGCCGACGCCGAAACCCTCGCCGCCGAGCTCGACGGTGTCGGTATGGCCAAGGCCCGCGCAATCGTCGAGTACCGGACGAAGAACGGCCCGTTCGCCAGCGCCGAGGATCTCGGCAAGGTCAAGGGGATCGGCGCCAGGGTTCTCGCCGAAAACAAGGGCAATATCCGCGTGAACAGCGAGCCGCCGGCCAAAGCGACAAAATAATGTGCGGAGAAATCCCTCCCCGCCGCGGGATTCGAGGACCGGCATAAGCTTGCCCCGAACCCGATTCGGGGGCGCAGGCCGTTGCCGGCGGGCGAGCCGGGAACGGCCTGCAAACTACCCGTCGCAACGGGGTAGGGCAGGATGATCGCATCGGGTATCATCCCGACTCCACACAGCGAGTCGGGAACGGAACTTGAAACAGCCCATTCGCGCGGCGGTCTTTCCCGTGGCCGGCCGCGGCACGCGATTTCTGCCGGCGACGAAGGCGAGCCCCAAGGAGATGCTGCCGGTCGTCGACAAGCCCTTGATCCAGTACGCGGTCGAGGAAGCGCTCGAGGCCGGGGCGGAAAAACTCGTCTTCATCACGGGCAGCTCCAAAC
>JBOIDB010000088.1:0-6455 GCA_050740235.1 Gammaproteobacteria bacterium | reverse complement strand
CGGCATGGATCGCTACTACCAGATCGCGCGGTGTTTCCGCGACGAGGATTTGCGCGCCGACCGACAGCCGGAATTCACGCAGCTCGACGTCGAGACCAGCTTCATGGACGAGGACGGCATCATGGCGATCATGGAGGCCATGATCCGGGAGCTGTTCCGCGAGGTGCTCGGAGTCGAGCTCGCCGATCCGTTTCCGCGCATGCGCTACCGGGATGCGCTCGACAGTTACGGCACCGACAAGCCTGATCTCAGGATCCCGCTCCGGCTGGTCGAGGTCGGCGATCTCATGGGCGAGGTCGACTTCAAGGTCTTCGCCGGGCCGGCGAACGACCCGGCGGGGCGGGTCGCGGCGCTCGTTCTGCCCGGCGGCGGCGCGCTGTCGCGCAGGGAAATCGACGACTACACGACATTCGTCGGCCGCTACGGCGCGAAAGGTCTGGCCTACATCAAGATCAACGATGCGGAACGCGGCCGGGAGGGCTTGCAGTCGCCGATTCTCAAGTTCCTGCCCGATGATGCGATCAACGCGCTCATGGAGCGCACCAGTGCCCGCTCCGGCGATCTCGTGTTCTTCGGCGCGGATCGCGCGAGCGTAGTGAACGATGCGCTCGGCGCGCTGCGCGTCAGGCTGGGCGAGGATCGCGGCCTCGTCGCCGAAGGCTGGCAGCCGCTCTGGGTCGTCGATTATCCGATGTTCGAATGGGACGAGCGCGAACGGCGCTGGTCGCCGCTGCATCACCCGTTCACTTCGCCGAACGTGGACGATGCCGCCTCGGTCGAAGCCGCGCCGGGCGAGGCGATGTCACGCGCCTACGACATGGTGCTGAACGGCACGGAGATCGGTGGCGGCTCGATTCGCATCCACGACCGCGCGATGCAGTCCGCCGTGTTCCGCATTCTGCGGATCGGGGAGCGCGAGGCAGAGGAGAAATTCGGCTTTCTGCTCGAAGCGCTGAAATACGGTTGTCCGCCGCACGGCGGCATCGCTTTCGGCCTCGACCGGCTGGTCATGCTCATGGCGGGCGCGGAAAGCATCCGCGACGTGATCGCTTTCCCGAAGACCCAGACGGCGAGTTGTCCGCTGACGAACGCGCCGGGCGCGGTCCCGGCGGCGCAGCTCGACGAGCTCGGCATTCGCATACGCAACCCGGACCTCGCCGACTCCGGATGAGCGCCTCGCCGGAGACCGTCGTGCTCGTGCACGGCCTTTGGCTCAACGGCGTCGAATCCCTGTTCCTGCGCCGCCGCCTGCAGGGCCTCGGCTTTGATGTCTGCCAGTTCAGTTATCGCACGGTGAGCGAGAGTCTCGAGGATAACGCGCGCTCGCTGCACGCCTTCGTCGCCGGACTTTCGAAGCCCATTGTCCATCTCGTGGGCCACAGCCTCGGCGGCCTCGTCATTTTGCGGCTGGATGAGCGCCACGACGATCTTCCGCAGGGCCGCCGCGTGCTGCTCGGCAGTCCGGTCGCCGGCAGCAAAGCCGCCGACGGCCTCGCTCACCATGCCTGGGGGCGCAGGATACTGGGCAGATGTCTGGCGGAAGCGGTCCTCGAGCGGCCCGACTGGCATGCGGGCAGCCACGAAACCGGCATCATCGCCGGCAGCCTCGGCGTCGGCCTGGGCAGGCTGTTCGCGACGTTCGACGGGCCGCATGACGGCACGGTCTCGGTTGCCGAGACGCAATTGGCGGATGCTACGGCCCATCGCGTGCTGCCGCTCACGCACATGAGCCTGCTGTTTTCCCGCGAGGTTACCGCCGAAGTGGCCCACTTTCTCGAGTTCGGCCGATTCAGCTGAGCCACGCACAAACCTTACCGGTCCGAAGCGCATCCAACTCCCCAGACACCAATCGCACGGGGAGGACGTCAATCATGCTCGAAATGCGACACGTCGGCCGGGTCTACCGCACCGACACGGTCGAGACCCACGCCCTGCGGGATTTCAGCCTGAGCGTGACCGAGGGCGAGTTCGTCGCCGTGACCGGCCCGTCGGGCTCCGGCAAGACGACCTTCCTCAACGTCGCCGGGCTGCTCGAGGAGCTCAGCAGCGGAGAATATCGGCTCGACGGCCGGGACGTGCGCGCGCTGAGCGACGACGAGCGCTCGCTCGTGCGCAACGAGAAGATAGGCTTCATCTTCCAGAGCTTCAACCTGATTCCCGATCTCGACGTGTTCGACAACGTCGACGTGCCGTTGCGTTATCGCGGATTCAACGCGAGCGAGCGCAAGCAGCGCATCGATTCGGCGCTGGAGCTCGTCGGTCTCGCGTCTCGCCGCACCCACTATCCCTCGCAGCTCTCCGGCGGCCAGCAGCAGCGGGTGGCGATCGCCCGGGCGCTGGCCGGCGAGCCGCGCTTTCTGCTGGCGGACGAGCCCACCGGCAACCTCGACACCGGGATGGCGGCACAGGTGCTGGCTCTGCTCGAGGACATCAACGAGCGGGGCACGACCATCGTCATAGTCACGCACGATCCGGAGCTGGCCCTGCGCGCGAAACGCAACGTGCACGTGCTCGATGGGCGCATCGCCGACCCGGTTCAGGAGCCCCACGTCCTGGCCGGAGCGGCGCGCTGACGGAGGCCGGCATGTTGCGCTACTACGTCCGGCTTGCCTTGCTGAGCCTGCGCGCCACCCCCGTCATCACCGCACTGATGATCGGCGCGGTTGCCTTGGGTATTGGCGTGTTCATGACCACGCTGACGGTCTACTACCTCATGTCGGCGAATCCCATCGCCTGGAAGGGCGACCGGCTTTACGCCGTGCAGCTCGACGGCTGGGATCCGGTCGAGCCCTTTTACGACGAGGAGCCCGAGCGGTCGCCGCCCGAGCTGACTTATCGAGATGCCATGGCGCTGCGCGAATCGGACATCCCCACCCGCGATGCCGCGATGTACAAGGTCAGCTTCGCCCTGCAGCCGGAGCGCGCGGAGCTCAAGCCCTTCCAGGTCGATGCGCGCGTCACGGACGGCGATTTCTTCGGGCTGTTCGACCTTCGATTCGTGCACGGCGGGCCGTGGAGCGACGAGGCGGACGACAACGGCGAGCTCATGGTGGTCTTGAGCGAGTCCATGAACGAGGAGCTGTTCGGCGGCGAGAACAGCGTCGGCCGCACGGTGACGATGGACGACCGCGCATTCACGGTGGCGGGCATCACCGAGGACTGGAATCCCGTGCCGAAGTTCTACGACGTGAACAACGGCGCCTTCGACGAATCCGAGCAGGTTTTCGTGCCGCTCGGCGTCGGGCGCGAGCTCGAGATGTTTTCCAGCGGCAACACCAATTGCTGGAAGGACGAGGAGCTGAAGGATTTTCAGGATCTCACGGGCTCGGAATGCATCTGGTGGCAGTACTGGGTCGAGCTCGAAAGCGCGGAACAGCGGGACCGCTATCAAAGCTTTCTCGACGGGTACGTCACCAGCCAGAAAGCCCTCGGGCGCTTCGAGCGGCCGCTCAACAACTGGCTCACTCCCGTGGACGAGTGGCTCGATCTGCGCGGCGTCGTGCAGGACGACAACAAGGTGCTGGTCGGGCTTTCGTTCCTCTTCCTCGGCGTGTGCCTGTTCAATACCGTCGGCCTGCTGCTCGCCAAGCTCTTCGGCAAGGCCGCGCAAATCGGGCTGCGCCGGGCGCTCGGGGCGAAGCGCAACAGCGTGTTCCGCCAGCAGCTCGTCGAGGTGGGCACGATCGGCGTCGCGGGCGGCATTCTCGGCCTCGGGCTCGCCTGGCTCTCGCTCAAGGGCGTGCGAGCGCTGTACGAAGGCTATGACGACCTCGTCGAGCTCGACCTGACGCTCGCCGCGATCGCCATCGTCAGCGCCGTCGTTGCGACGGTGCTGGCTGGTCTTTATCCCGCCTGGCGCGTGTGCCGGGTGCCGCCGGCCGCGTATCTGCGGCTGCAATAGATAAGTAAGGACACGGTCATGGAATTCGGCCCCATCCTGAGCGCCATGCTGCGCAACAAGCTCGGTCCGGCATTGATCGCCGTGCAGATCGCCCTGACCCTGGCGGTGCTGGTCAACGCCGTTTTCATCATCAACGAACGCATCGAGCACATGTCCCGTTCCACGGGCATGGACGAGGAAAACATCATCGCTGTGGCGAGCACCGGGCTCGGCGATGACTTCAATCTGCGGGAGTCCATCCGCGAGGACCTGGAGGCCATGCAGGCGATTCCCGGCGTGATCGCGGCGACGTCCTCGCAGCACGTGCCGCTGTCCGGCAGCGGCTGGGGCACCTCGCTCAAGGCGGAGCCCGGCGCCGATGCGCCGACGGTCGACGGCGTTCAGTACTTCGTCAACGACCGGGCCGTTGAAACGCTCGGCGTCGAGATCGAGGCGGGCAGAGACTTCCGTCCCGAGGACATCATGTACCCGGAAAACTTCGCGGTGCCGCCCGAGGCGATCATGATCACGCGTGCCATGGCGGACGAGCTGTTTCCCGACGGCAAGGCGCTCGGCGCCACCGTTTACGACGGGCTCGACCATCCGATCAGCGTCATCGGCATCATCGAGCGGATGCACGGCGCCTGGGTGGGCTATGAGAAGCTCGAGAACGTGATGCTCGTGCCGCGAATCCCGGTGGGGGAAACGTCCGCCTGGTACATGATCCGCACCGAGCCGGGCGAGCGCGACCGGATCATGCCCCTGGTCGAGCAGACGCTCGCGAAAGTCAACGACCGGCGCATCGTCCGCGAGCTGGACACGCTCGAGAACATCAAGGCTTCGAGCTACGCGAGCGACCGCGGCATGGCCGTGCTGCTTGGCGCAGTCATCGTGCTCATGGTCGTGGTCACGGCGCTCGGCATCGTCGGGCTGGCGAGCTTCGCGGTGCGCCAGCGCACGAAGCAGATCGGCACGCGTCGCGCCATCGGCGCGCGCCGCAGGGACATCGTCCGCTACTTCATGGTCGAGAACTGGCTGATCACGACCGGCGGCGTCATCGCCGGCACGGCGCTCGCCTTCGCGCTCAATTACTGGCTCGTGACCGCCTATTCGCTGGAGAAGCTCGACCCGATCTATGTGCCGGTGGGTATCGCGGGGTTATGGGCGCTGGGGTTGCTGGCCGTGTACGGCCCGGCGCGCCGGGCCGCGGCGATCTCCCCTTCGGTCGCCACTCGAACGGTCTAGCAAGTCAAGAGGGAGACATTCGCCGCCCTCCGTCTTCCCGGCGAAAGCCGGGATCCACAACTCTTTCGCGTCGCGTCCATCTCTGACCATATGGCGAAATCGCCGAGCTTCGTCTACAGTCAGCGGGGCGTCATCAGGACTACCAACAAAAAAAGGAGGATTCCCGATGGATGCGCTCAAACGCCTCACCCCGTGGCTGCTGCTTGCGTCCCTGCTTCCCGCCGTCCTGCAGGCCACCACCCTGGTCAAGATGTCCACCGAGCAGTTGGCTGCGCAAGCGACGGATATCGTGATCGGTACCTGTACTTCCGTTCGAAGCATTTGGGTCGATCGAAGCCTGGTCACCCTGGCCACGATCGATGTTTCCGAATCGCTCAAGGGTGATGTTCGCACGGAGTTGACGCTGGTGCTGCCCGGCGGCGTGGACGCGAGCCGTCCCGTGCCGATCGCCGTTACCTACCCGGACGCTCCGGTCGTGATGCCGCGCGACGACGTGGTGCTGTTCCTCGAACGCGACGCGCCGGTGCAAAACGGCTATCAGATCGTGGGATTCTCTCAGGGCAAATACTCGGTCGTGCGCGATGCATTCGGTCGCACGCTGGCCTCACCGACGCGCGGCCTCAGCGCCGATGCCGTCGATCTCGCCACGTTCAAACGCCGGATCAAGGATCTCGTGCGCGCGGACGAAAGCAAGGGGGGGACCGAACAATGAAAACCGGAAAGCATTTCATTTCGGGCGCCCTCATTGCGGCAAGCGCTTTGTTCGTCGCGCCGGCGCAGGCCGGCGGCAGCCTGGACACGGTCGATATCACGGAAATGAACGTCACCGTCCCGGGCGCGGTCGATGGCCTGCTGATTCCGATCAAATGGGATGCCCGGTGCATCCCCGTCAACTACACGCTCGACAATACCCCGCCGAACTCGTTCAGCCCGGCGCCGGACATTCCCGTCAACGTGACCCGCGACGAGCTCCAGACCTCGATGGATCAGTGGACGGAGATTCGCACGTCCTTCATCGAGATGAACATCACGGCGGTGGAGGATCTGCGTGGCGGTATGCTGACGCCGCCCGGTGCCATCGGCGCGTTCGACTTCATCAACGAGCTGAACTTCGTTACCGACGGCGGATTCTTGGCAGCATCGCCTTCGGTATCGCTGATTCAGGATACCAACCTGAGCCCAGGTCAGGACATCGATCTCGATGGCGACTCCGACGTGTTCGCGCCGGGCGGCGGGGCGGGCACGACGTGCACGGATGCCGACAACGACGGCGATATCGAGTTTCCCGCCGGTTTCTACGAAGCGGGCACTATCCTCGAGAACGACGTCG
>JBOIDB010000087.1:0-13952 GCA_050740235.1 Gammaproteobacteria bacterium | reverse complement strand
GCATCAACATGCTCGGCAGCATGTTCGATTATGAAGGGCCGATGCTGTGGACCGCGGCGCTGCTGCACGACACAGAGCACGATCCGTCGACGATCATGGCGGCCGTCGACGAGATCGTCGAGGATCTGCGAGCCAACGGCGTCAGTGACGCCGAACTCGAGCGCGCGCTGGTGAAGATGCGCTCCGGCTTCTATTCGCTGGTCGGGTCGTCGACCCGCTTCGGGCTCATGGACCTGCTCGCATCCTTCGCGCTCTTCGACGACGATCCGGATCTCATCAACCGCCTGGAGGAAGAGTTCCGCGAGGTCACGCCGGAGCTGATTCGCGCCACCGCCGAGGAATACCTGCGGCCGGGCAACCGCACCGTGCTCACGCTGCTGCCGGAACCCCCGCAGGCGGCCGACGCCGGATCGAAGGAGTGAACATGCGCAGCAAAGGCCGCTTCCTGATAGTCCTGATCGGCTTGTTCGCGCTGCTGCCGTCGATCGGGTCGGCGCAGGAAACCCCGCCGCCCGGCGGCGAGCCCAAAGAGTTCGACCTGCCGCAGAAGAAAACCTTGCGCCTCGACAACGGGCTCGAGGCCACGCTCGTGCAGTTCGGCGACGTACCGAAGGTCGCCGTCAGCGTCTTCGTGCGCACCGGCAATCTCAACGAGGGCGAGGACACATGGCTCGCCGACCTGAGCGGCGAGCTGATGAAGGAAGGAACCACGACGCGCAGCGCCAACGAAATGGCGATCGAAGCGGCGGACATGGGCGGCAGCGTCAGCCTGGCCGTCGGCGTCGAGCAGACTTCGATCACCTCGGACGTGCTCTCGGAGTTCGGGCCGCGCGCCGTCGGGCTGCTGGCCGACGTGGTGCGCAATCCGCTCTTCCCCGAGTCCGAGCTCGAGCGCATCCGGGCCAATTTCCTGCGCAATCTGAGCGTCGCGCGCTCGCAGCCGCAGGCCCTGGCCAGCGAGGCGTTTATGCGCCTGCTCTACGGCGAGCACACTTACGGCAGGGTTTTCCCCAGCGAAGAGCAACTGGCGTCCTACTCGATCGAGGACGTGCGGCGCTACTACGAGCAGAATTTCGGCGCGCGCCGCACGCACGTCTATATCGCAGGCAAGTTCGACGAGGACGCGATGCGCGAGGCGATTCGCGCAGCGTTCTCCGACTGGGAAGCCGGCCCCGAGCCTTTTATCAACCTGCCGCCTCCGCAGAGCGGCAAGCGGATCGCGTTCCTCGAACGCGAAGGCGCGCCACAATCGACGATCTTCCTCGGTCAGCGCGTCGTCGACCCGTCGGAGGAGGCCTACATTCCGATGGTGGTCATGAACACGCTGCTCGGAGGTTCGTTCGCTTCCCGCATTACGCGAAACATCCGCGAAGACAAGGGGTACGCGTATTCGCCGGGCAGCGCGATCTCGACGCACTACCGGGATGCCAACTGGCTGCTGTCCGCCGACGTCACGACCGACGTTACCGGGCCCGCGCTCGATGAGATTTTTGCCGAGATAGAGCGGCTGCAGTCCGAGCCGCCGTCGAAAGAAGAGCTGGACGGCATCAAGAGCTATCGGACCGGGATTTTCGTGCTCGGCAATGCCACCCGCGGCGGACTCATCGGCCAGATGGCCTTCCTGGACCTGCATCGCCTCGACGAGAGCTTTCTGACGAATTACCTGAGCAACATCCATGCCGTCACGCCGCAGGAGATCAGCGAAGCGGCGCGGCGGCAACTGGAAACCGACGAGATGGTCGTCGTCATCGTCGGCGATCTCGACGCGATCGAGGATCAGCTCGCCGGCGTTCCCGCGATGATCGAGGCCGAAGCGCCCTGATCGACGACTCCGCACATTGAATGAACTGGAAGCGTTCCCGATTTAGGGAAGGTCTGATCTATTGCAGTTTCGTCGTTCCGGCGAAAGCCGGAATCCAGTGTTTTTCAAGAACCTGGACACCGGCTTCCGCCGGTGCGACGAATTATTCAGAGGTTCCTTAGCGTCGCGAAATCAGGAATGTCCGCATTTTCCACTAGAATGCCCGCATGACCGAACGCGAAGTCATGCAGTACGACGTGGCCGTCGTCGGTGCCGGGCCGGCAGGCCTCGCGTGCGCCATCCGGCTCCGGCAGCTCGATCCGGAACGCCCGGTGTGCGTGCTCGAGAAGGCGGCCGAGATCGGCGCGCATGCGTTGTCCGGCGCCGTGATGCAACCGGACGCGCTCGACGGATTGCTGCCGGCATGGCGCGACGACAAGCCCGACATCTGCGTGCCGGCGAAGCGCGACGAGTTCCTGTTCCTGACAGCGAAACGGCGCGTGCGGCTGCCGACGCCGCCGCAGATGAACAATCGCGGCAATTTTATCCTCTCGCAAGGGCAGCTCTGCCGCTGGCTCGGCGCGCAGGCCGAGCAGCTCGGCGCTGATGTTTTTCCGGGCTTCGCGGCGGCGCGCGCGCTGTTCGACGATGCAGGCACCGTGGTCGGCGTCGGCACGGGCGACATGGGCCGCGAGAAGGACGGTTCCGAGGGGCCGAATTTCGCTCCCGGCGTGGACATTCACGCCGGCGTGACGGTGCTCGCCGAAGGCTGCCGCGGCAGCCTGTCAAAGGCGCTCATCGAACGCTTCGATCTGCAGCAAGGCCGCAGCGGAACGACCTACGGGCTCGGCCTCAAGGAACTCTGGCAGCTGCCGCCGGGACGCGTGGAGCCCGGCCTCGTGCAGCACACGATCGGCTGGCCGCTCGACAATCGCACCTACGGCGGCAGCTTCGTCTATCACCTCGACAACGATCAGCTCTATGTCGGCTTCGTCATCGGTCTCGACTACGAGGATCCGGAGTTCCGGCCGTTCGAGGCATTCCAGCAGTTCAAGCATCATCCGGCCGTGCGGCCGCTGCTCGAAGGCGGCGAAATCATCTCCGGCGGCGCGCGTTGCGTCACGGAAGGCGGCCATCAGAGCGCGCCGCGGCGCGACATGCCGGGCGCGATCCTCGCCGGCGAAGCGGGCGTGACGCTCAACGTGCCCAAGATCAAGGGCATCCATCTCGCACTGCGTTCGGGCATGCTGGCCGCCGAGCACATCGTCGAGCGCGGCGAAAGCGCGGGGTTCGACGAGAGGTTCCGCGCTTCGCCGGCCGGCGCCGAGCTACGCAAGGTGCGCAACATCCGGCCCGGCTTCCGCTGGGGGCTTTGGCCCGGCCTCGCCAATGCGGCGCTCGAGACCGTCACGCTCGGCAAGCTGCCGTGGACGCTGAAGAATCACACCGACTGGTCGAATCTCGAGAAGCTGGCCGAGTACGAATCGCCGGATCGCCAGTGGCCGGCACGAGAGCTGCCGCCGCGCGACCGGCTCGCTTCGGTTTATTTCGCGGCCACCTCGCATGACGAGAATCAGCCGAATCATCTGCAGATTCTCGAGCCCGATATCTGCACTTCGCGTTGCACGGAGGAATACGGCAATCCCTGCACGCGCTTCTGCCCGGCCGCGGTCTACGAAATGGTCGACGACGGCGCGGCGGGCAAGCGGCTGCAGATCAACTCGGCGAACTGCGTGCACTGCAAGGCCTGCGACATCAAGGATCCCTACGAGATCATCAACTGGGTGACGCCGGAGGGCGGGTCGGGCCCGAATTATCAGGGGCTCTGATAAACTTCGGCTTCGTCACGGGTTGTCACGACAGCCTCTGACCATCGTAGGCCGGCATAAGCCTGCCCCGGACTGCGATCCGGGGGCCGCAGGCTGTTGCCGGCATTTTCCGCCGGGAACTCCCGCATCAAGTGCGGGGTTGTCCCGGCCTACGCATGTCAGCGAAGTTTTCAGGTATTTCCCTGGAATTGTCTATGTCCGGTTTTTACAAAGTCGTCGATTCCTACGAAGCAGCGCTCGAGGGGCTCGAGGACGGCATGACCGTCATGGTCGGCGGCTTCGGCCTCTGCGGCATCCCGGAGGGGCTCATCGGCCGCGTGCGCGACATGGGCGTGACCGGGCTGACCTGCATCTCCAATAATGCGGGCGTGGACGGCTTCGGGCTCGGCCTCTGGCTGGAGCAACGCCAGATCAAGACGATGATTGCGTCCTATGTCGGCGAGAACCGGCTCTTCGAGCAACTCTTCATGTCCGGCGAAATGGAAGTGATCCTGACGCCGCAGGGCACGCTCGCCGAGAAGATCCGCGCCGGCGGCGCTGGCATTCCGGCATTCTTCACCGCGACGGGATTCGGCACGAAAGTCGCCGAGGGCAAGGAGTCGCGCGAAATCGACGGACGGCATTATGTGCTCGAGCCTTCGCTGACCGCGGATTTCTCGCTGGTCAGGGCCTGGAAAGCCGACACGATGGGCAACCTGATCTATCGCAAGACGGCGATGAATTTCAATCCGATGATCGCGACGGCCGGCAAGGTCACGGTCGCGGAGGTCGAGGAAATCGTCGAGCCCGGCCAGCTCGATCCGAACTTCATCCATACGCCGGGCATCTTTGTCAATCGGGTGATAGAGGGTACCTTCGAGAAGCGCATCGAGCAGCGCACCCTCCATCAACCGGCTGCGAAGGCATAGGGCATGGCGCTCGATCGCAACCAGATGGCCCGCCGCATCGCGCACGAGCTCAAGGACGGCTACTACGTGAACCTGGGAATCGGCATGCCGACGCTGGTCGCCAACCACATTCCGGAAGGCGTCAGCGTGATGCTGCAATCCGAGAACGGGCTGCTCGGCATGGGCCGCTTCCCGACCGAGGAGGAAGTCGATCCGGATCTCATCAATGCGGGAAAGCAGACCGTCACCGCGGTGACGGGCGCGGCCTACTTCAATTCGGCGGACAGCTTCGCGATGATCCGCGGCGCGCACGTGAACCTGACCGTGCTCGGCGCCTTCGAAGTGGACCAGGAGGGCAACATCGCCTCCTGGATGGTGCCGGGAAAGCTCGTGAAGGGCATGGGCGGCGCCATGGACCTCGTCGCCGGGGCCGAGAACATCGTCGTGATGATGATGCACGCGGGCAAGGACGGCGCATCGAAGCTGCTGGAGAAATGCACGCTGCCTTTGACCGGCGCCGGCTGTATCAAGCGGGTCGTGACCGACCTCGCGTACCTGGAGATCCACGACAGCGCGTTCCATCTCGTCGAGCGCGCTCCCGGCGTCAGTGTCGGAGAGATCGAAAAAAAGACCGCCGGCAAGCTGATCTTGCCGAAAAAGGTACCGGAGATGACGCTGTAGAGTCGTTTGACCGGCCATCTCTTCCTGTAGCGCCGGCTTCAGCCGGTCATTGCTTCGAGGTTGAATTCTGACCGTCATGTCGCCGCGCGAGCGGTACGCCCTCGCCGTTCAACGATCCGGCTTTGCCGCCGATCCGGCCCAAGCCGCCGCGGTCGAAGAGCTGCAACGCGTGTTCGACGCCTTGATCGCGCGCAAGCCGTTACGCGAAAGGCTCGGGCGTCTCGCGCGGCGCATGGGCATCGCCCGCTTCACGCCCGTGCGCGGGCTCTATCTGTGGGGCAGTGTCGGACGGGGCAAGACCTGGCTCATGGACCAGTTCTTCGACTGCCTGCCGTTCCACGACAAGCGCCGCCGCCACTTCCACCGTTTCATGCAGGCCGTGCATCACGACCTCGCCCGGCTCGAGGACCAGGCGGATCCGCTGGAGGCGGTCGCGGCGCGCATTGCCGCGGAAACCAGCGTTATCTGCTTCGACGAGTTCCACGTCTCCGATATCGCCGACGCGATGCTGCTCGGCAATCTGTTCGAAGGGCTCTTCCGGCGCCGGGTCACGCTCGTCGCCACCTCGAACCTGCCGCCGGATTCACTTTACAAGGACGGCCTGCAGCGCCAGCGATTTCTGCCCGCGATCGCCGCCATAAAAGCCAACACGACGACGCTGCAGCTCGGCGGCACGGAGGATTACCGTTTGCGCGTGCTGGAGAAAGCCGAGATCTACCACGCCCCGCTCGACGAGCTGGCCGACGCCGGGCTCGAGGACGCGTTCGAGCGCATCGCGCCGGAACCGGGCAAGCGCGATCACGCGCTGGAGATCGAAGGCCGCGCGATTCCGGCGCGCCGCCGCGCCGACGGTGTCGTCTGGTTCGAGTTCGCGGACCTGTGCGGTGGGCCGCGAGGACCGGCCGATTACATCGAGATAGCGCGATGTTTCCAGACCGTGCTCGTGTCGAACATCCCGCTGCTGGACGCGTCGCGCGACAACGAGGCGCGGCGTTTCATCACGATGGTCGACGAATTCTACGACCGCAACGTCAAGCTGATCGTGTCGGCCGCCGCGCAGGCGGCCGGGCTTTATCAGGGCGAGCGGCTCGGCTTCGAATATCGACGCACCCTCAGCAGGCTGGAGGAGATGCAGTCGCGGGGGTATCTGGCGCGCCCGCATCTGCCATGACGCAGTGGCCGCCGTCATTCCATCCCTCACCGCCCGCTGTTTCGGCGCGGCCCGGAGACGATTTCGACGAGCGGCTCTTTCGATACGACACCGCTAGTTCGGGTTACGTGCCGCCGTCGGCCAGCCGCATCATCAGGATCGACGCGCCGAATTCCGGCAGGCCCGGAATCCTCGGCATCGGCTCGCGCGCCACTTCCACGTACCCTGCGCGCTCGTACAAACGCCGCGCGCCGTCGTTCGAAGCAAAAACCTGAATACTGAGCAGCCCGCAACTGCGTTCTGCAGCGATATGACGCGCGAGCTCCAGCAGCTCAGTGCCGTAGCCTTTTCCGCGGCATTCCGGCAACGCGGCGAGCCCATTGACGTAGAAACTGCCCGCGGCCTTCTGCTCGAGCCGCTCGAGCGGTCTGGCCGGCTCGGGCAAGGTTGCGTAGTCGATCTCCTGCGGCTCTATCCGGTAAGCCAGCAACATCGCTACCGGCCGGCCGTCCGCGATGCGCAGCATCGCATTGCGATACGAGAAACCGCCTGTCTCACGCCGGGCGCGCGCCTCGCCGACGGTCCACTCGTCCTCGGGCAGCCGCGCGGCCTGTCGCCAGAACCAGCGCGGCAGCCCTTCGCCCGCCATATCGATGAACTCCGCGAGCTGGCGGGCATCCGCCGGCGTGGCCCGGCGAAATTGAGCAGCAGGCCGGCTGTTCGGTTTTTTCATGGTCGCATCCGTCGCAAGCTATGAGAAAGCAGGATTTCCCGCCAGCGCCTGATGATAAGTAAAGGCGCCCAGCGCGGCGTATGCAAGCGCCGCCGCACAGACCGTCAGCCGTCGCGCGGTGCGAGAGAGCTTCGCGCGGGCGACTACGAGTCGAGGCGGTTGATCACCGGGCAGGTGGTATCTTCGGAATTCGCGTCGCAGGCGGCGATCCACCCGGCGAGCTCGCGCCGTAAATGACGCAGCTCCCGGATGCGGGTATCCACGAATCGGAGCTTCGCTGCAGCGAGCTCGCGCGTCGCGTGACAGGATGTGTCCGCGCGCAGGCTCAGCAGCGTCTGAATCTCCGCCAGCGTGAATCCGACCGTTTGTGCCCGCTTGATGAAGCGCAAGCGTTCGGCATCCTCATCGGAATAGCGGCGCACGCTTCCGATCGGGCGGGGCGGCTCGGGAATCAATCCGCGCCGCTGATAGTACCGGATGGTCTCGATATGGACGCCCGCTGCCGCAGCGAGAGCGCCGATCGTGTAGGAATGAGGCATCGCTTGACTCCGTACCGTACTACCGACCCCATGCTATCGCCCGAAGTTCCAGGAGGTCGAATTCGATGGCAGGCCGTAAAGGCGCGATCGGTGCGGCGAGTGGCGCTGTAGGGCTCGGCACGTTCTCGGCAGCGGTCGGCGCGTGCTGCGGCGTGCCTTGGGCGGTCGCCTTGCTAGGCGTGACTGGCGCCGTCGCGCTCGCACGTCTGGCTTTCCTGATGCCCTACGCGCTGGCCGGCTCGATCCTGCTGCTGGCCGTTGCTTTCTGGTTGGCCTATCGCCGGCCCGCGGCCTGTGCCGATACCTGCGAGACCAGGAACGGCCGGCCGCTGCGGTGGCTCGTGTGGATCACGGCATTCCTCCTCGCCGGTCTCACGGTTGTCGCGCTGATGCCTTTGGTCCGGTCTTGAGTCGCTTCATGTACAAATGGATCGCCGCACTCTGGGGCACTGCCGCCCTGATTACCCTCCCCGCCTGCACGCGCACCGACGGCGGTCACCCGGCAGGCTCCGCCGCGACTTATTCAATGCTTGACGACCAGGGCAGCCAGTTGCGGAGGGACTTCAATCGCAGCAAGGGCTCGGTCCGGCTGCTGTTCGTGGTCGATCCCGTTTGTCCCGGCTGTCTGCGCGGCATGGACGACATGAACGAGGATCTGCTGGCCGCGACGGACGATCCGCGCCTGCAGACCTTCGTCGTTCACTTGCCGGTTATCGGCGCAACCGAAGGAGACGTCGCGCCATCAATGAAGTTGCTGCAGAACCCGCACGTGAAGCACTACTGGAACGCGTCCGGCGCCTTCGGCCGCCAGCTCGGGAAATCCGTCGGGCTCATGCGCGGCGATGAGCTTGTTTATGCATGGGATGTCTGGCTGCTCTACGGCCCGGAAGCGACCTGGGGCCCTGACGGCCCGCCGCGGCCCCGCCTGCTGATGCATCAGCTTTGGGCCCTTCAGGACAGCGAGGAATTTCCGTTCCTGGACAGCGAGGTGTTTGCCGGGGAAGTGCATCGACTGCTTGCCGAGCTTCCCCCGACGCCAACGGCATCGACCGCGGAATAGACATGGACGCCACCACGCCGGGCACGACTTGTCGGTTGACCTGCCCCGAGTGCGGGCACGTGTCGATCGAATCGATGCCGGCGGATACGTGCATTTACTTTCACGACTGCGGCGGTTGCGGCGCCTCGCTTCGTCCCAGGCCAGGCGATTGTTGCGTTTTCTGTTCTTATGGCTCGGTCCCCTGTCCGCCTGTGCAATCCGCGAGGCCCTGCGCGAACATTTCGTAGAATTCGTCGCAGCGCAGTAGGCCGCGATTCACTGAACAGCCCGACGGTCTGGTGTGTCGAAGGGATCAGCATTCCGGTCCACGATCCCGATGACTGATACGCGTTTTCACCCCTCCCGGGCTCGAGCTCATGCCCGACGCCTCATCCGCGCGATGGATCGAGCCGGCGGTCGCGTCCGAAAACGGCCAGTCACAGTGGGTCGCCCGTTGTAGCATTCCCTCGGAAATGAACAGGTATCGCTCTGGTCCTGCTCAACCCAATATCGAAGGGAGAAAACAATGTTCCGGCGTGTCGTCACGAACGCAGCAGCCATCATGACGCTTATTCCCGGCCTCGGGCAGGCATCGGTCGAGGAAGACAAGGAAGCCGTTGCGGCGCTGGACACGCAGTATCAGGCGGCCGTCAAGCGCAACGATGCCGCCACCATGGGCCGCATCCTGCACGAAGACTTCGTGCTCGTTCTCGGCAACGGCAAGACTTTCACGCGAGAGGACCTTCTGGAATCGGCCCGCTCCGGCGCCTACCAGTACGAGCGGCAGGACGAAGACGAGGGCACCCAGGCCGTGCGCGTATGGAACGACACGGCTGTCGTGACCGCGAGATTGTGGGTGAAGGGCGTTCATGACGGGGAAGCATTCGATCGCAAGCTGTGGTTCAGCGATACATACATACGCACGCCGGACGGTTGGAAATACGTGCTTGGACAGGCGTCACTGCCATTGCCCGAGGATGAGGACTGAGCGGAGCTGCCGACGGTGAGACGAACCCGTGCCATGGTGCTTTGCTGCGTCGGCCTGCCGCTTTTTATCATGCCCGGGGAAAACGCCGTGACGGCAAACGAGGAAGGCGCGCAGCATCACGCCGATCGGATCGTGGAAATCCGCTCGTACAACCTGAAGCCCGGCACGAGGGAGCGGTTTCACCGGCTCTTCGTAGAGGAGGCCCTGCCGTTGCTGCAACAATGGCAGATCGAAGTGATTGCGTACGGTCCCTCGACGCACGATGCCGATTCGTATTTCCTGATGCGCGCGTACGCGGACAACGACGAACGTCGGACGAGCGAGGACGCCTTTTACGGCAGCGACGAATGGCGCGAAGGTCCCCGCGAAGCCATTCTCGACTGCATCGAAAGCTACACGACAGTCGTCGTTCCGCTCGATGCCGCGACGATAGAGGGGCTCCGCAAGCTCTCGTCTCTCAACGAACAGGGCTGAGGCAGCCGCGCCGAGACGGCGGCGAGGCTCGCCGGCGTCAGCCGGCCGGCCGGGCTTCGGGTCTGCGCGCGTCGAACTCGTCGACGCGCAATGCATCGAGGCGCGCGGCCTCTGCAGCGCGCAATTGCTCCGCTTCGTCTTCCGTGAGGATCCGCGCCGCGACAGCGTGCCCGAGCCGCTGCTCGAGCGGCACGCTGCCGACGAGCTCGTGCTCGGCGCCGCTGCGCAATTTCCGTTCGAGCGGCTCGACATCAATGACTTTCTGCATGGCTTCTTCGAGCGCCGCGAGCTTGCCGTTCGATGGCACGCAAAGCCCCGCGGTCAGCCGCTCCCGTTCGGCGCAGGGCACGAGCAGCATGCCGGCCAGTGCGCTTTCCAGCTTGTCCGACGGCGGACGAAACGGCCGGCCGTACGGGAAAATGCACCGGCGCAGCAGCCGGCCGAGCCAGGGACGCGGCAGGTTCGCGGTCACGCCTTCCAGAGCGTCCTGCATGCGAAAAAGTCCCTGTTGAAACGCCCATTCCACCAACGGCCGATCGCGCTCGTCGCGCCCGTCGTCGTGAAAGCGCTTGGCGACCGCCGCGGCGATGAACAGTTCGCCGAGAACGTCGGCCATGCGACCGGAAATCCGCCCGTGCGACTTGAAATCGTGTCGAAGCTCGAGCAACAGCACGTCGGTGACGAACGCGAACGCTGCGCTCATGCGCGACAGGCCGCGGAAGTAACGCCGCAGGCTCCACAGCCGCGCCGGCGTTCTGGCGACGAGGCCGGCCGTGAGGCCGAGCGCGATCGTGCGCACGGCGTTGCTTATCACGAAGCCTGTGTGCTTGACGAATACGCGGTCGAAAGCTTGCGCCGCATCCGGCTGCGCCATTGCCTGAATCTCGTCGTGCAGATAACGATGGCCGCGCAGCACGCCCTGGCCGTAAATGATCAGGCTGCGCGTCAGGAGGTTCGCGCCCTCGACGGTTGCGCCAAGCCAGGGGAATTTGGCGTACTCGCCGATCAGGTTGCGCGGGCCGAGGCTGACGCCGGCGCCGGCGTGGATGTCCATGGCGTCGGTCAGGACGTCCCGGCATCGGGCCGTCGAGTTGTACTTGGCTACGGCTGCGGCAACCGTCGGCTGGTGCCCGGATGCCAGCGCCAGCAGCATCAGTCGGCGCAGGGCATCGAGCACCCAGGTCTGCCCGGCGATGCGCGCGAGCGGCGCCTGCACGCCCTCGAATCGGCCGATCGGCGACCTGAACTGATAGCGGATGCGCGCATACGCGCCCGTCGCGCGGCTTGCGACCTTCGCCGCCGCCGTGCTGAGCGTCGGCAGCGAGACGGCGCGGCCGTCGATCAGCGTCTCGACGAGCATGCGCCAGCCATGGCCGACGCCTTCGGCACCGCCGATCACGTCCTCCATCGGAACGAAAACGCCGTGGCCGCGCACCGGCCCGTTGGGAAAACCGACCCCCATCGGATCATGGCGAGCGCCGCGCTCGACGCCGGGCGCATCGGCGGGCACGAGCGCGAGCGTGATGCCGCGCTTGCCGGCGCCGCCCAGCAGGCCGTCGGGGTCGTAGGCTTTGAACGCGACGACCAGCAACGTCGCTATCGGCGCCAGCGTAATGTAGCGCTTGTCAAAATCGAGACGGATGCCGAGCACACCTTCGCTGCCGTCGCTGCGGCAGACGACGCCGCAATCGGGCATCGAGGCGGCATCGCTGCCCGACTCCGGTCCGGTGAGCGCCAGACAGGGAATTTCCACGCCCGCGGCCAGCCGCGGGAGATGACGGTGTTTCTGCTCCTGTGTTCCGTAGCGCAGGATGAGACGGGCGGGACCGGCCGAATTCGGCAGCATCACGACTACGGCCGCTGCGATGCTCTGAGTCGCGATCTTCTGCACGACCGCCGACAAGCCCTGTGCGCTGAAACCCAGGCCGCCATGCTCGGGCGGTATGACGAGACCGAAAAACCGCTCCTGCCGCAGGCAGTTCCACACGCGCTCCGGCAGATCGCCCGCACGATTGATGGCGTAATCGTCGAGCATGCCGCACAGCGTCTCGACGGGCCCGGCGAGGAATTCGCGCTCGGCCGGCGTCAACTCCGGCAGGGATACTTTCAGCAGCCGTCCCCATGCCGGCCTTCCGCTGAAGAACGCGCGCTCCCACCAGGCGCTGCCCGCTTCGAGCGCATCGCGCTCGGTCCCGGAGAGCGGTGGCAAGTGATCCCTGTAAGCGCGCAACGCGCGATCGGAGAGCAGCGCCCTTCGCACGGCGGGCAACAGCAGGATGGCAGCGGTGGCTAGAAAGACCAGCCAGACGATGACCTTTGCGACCCAGGCCGTTGCTGCATACAGCGTGAAAGGAATCAGCAGCGCGAGGCCGACCAGCAGCCCGACGAACCGCGGCACGCGCAGGTAAAGCAGCACGAGCAGCACCAGGGCCAGGAACAGCCACCAGAACCAGCCGGACGCGAGGACGTCGGACAAAACGGTCTCCCCGTTCTTTGCCGACTACGATACCGCAATCATGAAAATGGGGACATTCCTGATTCGCAAGGGGAAATCAGAAATGTCCCCATTTTCATTCGGCGTCGAGCTGGTTCTCCGGCGCGGCGCGTGAAAACGCTTCGAGCGCGCGGCAATGCTGCGTGATGCGGCGAATCTTCGGGTAGGGTGCGAGGTCGCATCGGTAACGCTCGGCGTTGTAGACCTGGGGCACCAGGCAGACATCCGCCAGCCCCGGCGAAGCGCCGTGGCAGAACTTTCCGCTCGGGGCGTTCGAGGTAAGCAGCTTTTCGAATGCAGCGAGTCCCGTCAGGGTCCAGTGCACGTACCAGTCGTTGCGCGCCGCGTCATCGACGCCGAGCTCGTGCTTGAGATACTTGAGCACGCGCAGATTGTTGATCGGCTGAATGTCGTCCGCGATCAGGTACGCGAGAGCGCGCACGCGGGCGCGCTCCTCCGGAACGGCCGGCAACAGCGGCGGCTCGGGCGAAACCTCCTCCAGGTATTCGATGATGGCCAGCGACTGGGTGAAGCTTCTGGCTCCGTGCTCGAGAACCGGCACCATGCCCTGCGGATTGCGTTCGAGATGATCGGCCTGGAGCTGTTCGCCGCCGTCGCGCAGCAGGTGCACCGGCACGAGCTCGTAGTCGAGACCCTTGAGATTCAGCGCGATGCGTACGCGATAAGCCGAGGAGCTGCGCCAGTACGAGTAGAGGCGCATTCGTTCACGCTTTCCAGGAGTCGACGTATCCGGTCCACTCGATTGCGCCGGCGCTGTCGCCGATCTCCAGCGCATCCCGGCTGTCCATCATGACGGCCACCTCGTTCGTGCCGGGCGCCGACTGGCGCAGCATGTTCTTCAACGCCTTCGGATGCGGTCCGTGCGTGAAGCCGCAGGGATGCAGGGTGATCATCCCGGGATGGATGTTGTCACGGGAGAAGAACTCGCCGCGGTGATAGAAGATGACTTCGTCGAAGTCGTCGTTGTTGTGGAAGAACGGCACCTTGAGGGCGCCCTCGTCAGATTCGAACGGGCGCGGCACGAACGTGCAGATCACGAACCTGCCGGCCAGAAACGTCGTGTGCGCGGACGGCGGCAGATGATAGCGATGGCTCATGAGCGGGCGCAGATCGCGCCAGTTGATGCGCACCGGCAGCAGCGTGCCGTGCCAGCCGACCGCATCGAGCGGATTGTACGGGTAGGTAATGCTCGTGATCTCACCGCGCCGCTTGACCTCGATGCGCCACTCGTCATCGGTCTGCTGCGCTTCGAACGCGGCGTCGATCTTCGGCACGTCCAGCATCGCCTCGTCGAAGATCGCGTGCGGTCCGACCAT
>JBOIDB010000086.1:0-35799 GCA_050740235.1 Gammaproteobacteria bacterium | reverse complement strand
CCGAGCGAGTATCGGGGAGCGAATCGAGACAGATGGGACATGCGGCCCCTTCCGGTGAATCACGTCCCGATACCGCACCGCGCATTCGCCCGGCGCCGCCCAGCATGTATCATGCGCGTTCCGCTGGCACCCCGGAGTCCATATGGACCGATTCATATCTACGCTCGGAGCGCTGGCGCTCCTGCTGAGCGCCGCCTGCACGCCGGCCGGCGACGAGCCGACCGATCAACAGCAAGCCGCCGAGCCGGCCTCGGCGCCATCCGGCGATTCCCGACCGGAAACGGATGCGGCCGCAACCCCACAGCCACAGGAGATCGATGAGCTGATGATTACCGAACTCGAGCCCGGCACGGGCGATGCCATTTCCGTGGGCCAGACCGCCGTCGTGCATTACACCGGCTGGCTCTACGATCCCGATGCGCCGGACGGCAAGGGTGACAAATTCGACAGCTCCCGCGATAGGGGCACGCCGTTCCGCTTCCCACTCGGCGGCGGTCGCGTGATCGCGGGCTGGGACCAGGGTGTGGCCGGCATGCAGGTCGGCGGCGAGCGACGGCTGATCATTCCGCCGGAGCTCGGTTACGGTGAACGCGGTGCGGGCGAAGTGATCCCGCCGGGCGCGACACTGGTTTTCGACGTCGAGCTGCTGGGAGTCGAGTAAGCGCGCATGAGCAGGCGGAACATTCTCAGCCCGGAATCAGGGGTACGGTCACTGGGCCACCAACTGACTAGGCCAGAAAAGCTACTCGTATGATGGATCTCCCCGGCTAGACCGAATCCCGGGAGAAGATCAAGAGGTTATTGCGACGATGCGGCGCGCTAACGCGCGATTGTCAACGAACGCGACCGCATCATCGCAGTCGAATGCAGTTACCAACAGCTTGGCAAAGTTCAGATGTCTGTAGAACGTTAGTCAATCCGATTGTTGGGTCCAGAATTCTTAGAAGTCCCTGATTTGGTCACAATCAAACGGGTCTCAAACGGTGCTGTCTCAATGCGAACAAATTCCTTCGAAGGAAATCGAGGAAATACGCTTCTCACCCAAGTTTCGTCGATACATCCGACATCAATCAAAAACCAATTCGTTCCCCCATCTTCGCTGGACACAGCGTAAACGTGTGGTGTTTCAATCTCAGCGGGAAAGCCTTTCGATATAAGCCGCGCCGGAAATAATACGAGTACATTGGCAGCATCCCGGTATATCGTCGGTGTCCCGATTGCGATTCGGTCTGGCGTCGCATGCATGTCGGAAGCCGCTTTGAACATGCTGGCCGTTGCTGAGATGGCATTCGTCCGGCCACCCGCAGCAGCCAGGAGTTTCGGGTGCCAATCGCGCACCATGGCTGTAGCATCTTGCTGTAACGCCGAGATGGTATAGTCGTGGAGCACTTTTAGACTGAGTTCTTCAATCGACTTGTCATCGCTGGCAAACGTGCTCGCGCTGTAGATTAGAAAGAGAAAAGGGACGATACGCGTTGTCGTCCAACTGTGTTCAGTTGTCAGTGCTTGGCACATGAGTCACCGAGATTATGCGCGGATTGACCTTCGATACCAGGACCACCGTCCTAGGATGTGTGACCAATCCCTCTGAGTCGATATCGACATCCGATGCCGGTAACAATTCCGAAACAAACGTGACACGGACGGTATTCTTCGCAGTTTCTGCTCCTTCCCATTTTATGCGATGGTACATTCCGGGCTCGATCGGTGTCAGAGAATCCTCTATAAGCCTTTCATCCGCACCGTTAATAATCAGTTCTACAGTGCTGGCTGTGGGCGTTCCGGAGCCATTGGTCCACATGCCCATCAGCAGGTTCAGCAGAGGATCGCGATGTGACGGATGAAAATGATAAAGTACTATCGCAGCAGCGGGATGAGTTTTGGCTATTTCGCTCAACAGGGCTGGATCAAAATCTATCCCGGTTTTCGAAGCCTCCGGCGATTGTGCTTCATCTTGCACGAGCAGAACGCCGTCTTCAGCATAAGCATAGGGCCGACCACCAAGCGCCTGAGCCATCTCCTCGGCGTCGCCTTGCAACGGAGCGAAGCAATAGTAATAGCAGTAATTACAGTATGACGCGACAACACCACGCGCTGCTTTAGCACCACCAAACAGGCAATCTTCACAATACGGCAGTCTTCTCGTACATGCCGCATAGGCGCCCGAATTCACCAATATGAAGAGAAGGACTCCGACTGCAGTTGCCATCGCACGCCCTAATACTTTGGATTGTTGTCGAGTGCTCATGATGACGTCCCTCGTAACCTAATAGGTTTCAATCTCATCCTGGTCCTTCGAAAATGTGGCGAAGATTCGGCTTTCTATATACCCACCTTCTCTTGTTGTAAAGTGACCTGTATCTGGTCATCTTGAAACATAAAAAAGGACTGTATCATGTGGTCGGGTCTAATCCTGATGACACTCGTTCGGTGTGGACTTGCTCGGGGGCACGCTACTCTGCGTAGCCCGATGGCGCGTGTTCGTCTGTCGCTGAGGCTCGGAACGGCGTTGCTGTCCTCGGCGGCCTGCGTCGCGGCGCCCGCCGGGGCGGCGACGCTGATCCATGCGGGGCGACTCATCGACGGGCTCGACGACGGCGCGGCGAGCGAACGCACGATCGTCGTCGAAGGCGAACGCATCACTGCCGTGCAACGCGGCTACCGCGAGCCGGGCGACGACGACGAAGTCATCGATCTCACGGCCTATACGGTTCTGCCGGGCCTCATGGACATGCACGTGCATCTGGCCTCGGAGCATCGCCAGGGCGGATACATCGATCGCTTCCAGCTCAGCGAAGCGGACTTCGCGCTGCAGGCGGTCGTCAACGCCAGGAAAACGCTCATGGCGGGGTTCACGACCGTGCGCAATCTCGGCGATTCGTACAATGTCACCGTAGCACTGCGCGACGCGATCAATGACGGCAAGCTGCCGGGTCCGCGCATCTTCACCGCCGGAAAGTCGATCGGCACGACCGGCGGTCATGCCGATCCGACGAACGGCTGGGCGCCGGTCATCCGCGGCGACCCCGGACCGAAGCGCGGGGTCGCGAACGGTCCCTGGGAGGCGGTGAAGGCCGTACGGGAGCGCTACAAGGAGGGTGCGGATCTCATCAAGATCACGGCCACGGGCGGGGTGCTGAGCCTGGCCAAAAGCGGCCAGAACCCGCAGTTCATGGAGGAGGAGATCCGCGCGATCGTGAAGGCGGCCGCCGATTACGGCTTCCAGGTCGCCGCCCACGCGCACGGGGCGGAGGGCATGAAGCGCGCGATCCGCGCCGGCGTCGCGTCGATCGAGCACGGCACGTACATGGACGATGAGGCGATCGAGCTCATGAAGGAGCACGGCACCTTCTATGTGCCGACCATCAGCGCGGGCCGCTTCGTGGCCGGGAAGGCGGAGATCGACGGCTACTTTCCGGAGATCGTGCGTCCGAAGGCCGCAGCCATCGGCCCACAGATCCAGCAAACCTACGAGAAAGCATACCGCGCCGGCGTGAAGATCATATTCGGCACCGATACCGGCGTGTCACCGCACGGCGAGAATGCGCAGGAGTTCGCCTATCTGGTGGAAGGCGGCATGCCCCCGATGGAGGCGATTCAGGCGGCAACCTCGGCCGCCGCAGCCTTCCTCGGCATCGACGAGCGCGTCGGCGCCATCGAGGCCGGCAAGCTCGCGGACATCGTGGCAGTGCGCGGCGACCCGCTCGCGGACGTGAGCGTGCTCGAGAATGTGGCTTTCGTGATGAAGGAAGGCGAAGTCTTCAAGCGCGAGTAAGCCGGTGCCGTTGCGACGCGTGATCATCCGGTTCCTGGGCTCCGCGGTCCTCGCGTCGGGGGTGGTCGCAGTCCTGTTCCTCGCGGGCATGTATGCCTGGGGCGTATTCGACGAGGAGGAACGGCCCCTGGATTTCGAGGAGATCCGCCTGCTCTCGGCGCGCGAGCGCCTCGACCTGGCCCGGCTGTTCGGCGATGACGAGCGCGTCGCGCCGCCGCGGCCCTCGCCCGACGAGATTCCGCGCGTCGTCCTGCCGCAGCGGCAGGTGTCCGGCTTCGTGCAGCTCGAGGTCAAGCTCGCACCCGACGGCACGGTCGAGCGGGTCGACGTGCTCGGGGCGGCGCCGGCCGGGGTCTACGAAGAGGAAGCTCGAGCGATCGTGCGACAGCGACGGTATGCGGCCCCGAGGGAAGGCGCGCCGAGCACCCACATCGAAGTCGTCGACTTCACGGTGCCGGCGCAGGAAGCCGCGAACGGGGATTCCGGAACCTAGCTCCGTCCATCCCGGATGCCGCCGGCTAACGCCTCACCAGCTCCACTCGCCGGTTGCTTGCGCGGCCGTTCTCCGTGGCGTTGCTGGCGACCGGCGCGGCGAAGCCCACGCCCCACGGCAACAGGCGTGCGGCGTCGATCTCGTGGTCTTCGACCAGCGAATCGGTCACCGACGCCGCACGGCGCCGGGACAGATCGATGTTGTATTCAAGAGTGCCCTGATTGTCCGTATGGCCGACGACGAGCAGCTCGAGGTCCGGATTGTCCTTCAGGAGCTTGCCGATCTCATCCAGCGTCGGCCCGGATTCGGCCTTGATGACTGCCTCGTCGGTTTCGAAGTAGAGGCCGTAGAGCGCCACTTTGCCATCGGCCTCGATCCGGCTCGCCATCTCCGCGGCTTCGATCACGACGACCTTGCTGGTCTGCGCCTGGATTTCCACCACGTCGACCTGGGTATAGATCAGGCCCGCAGTGGGACCTCCGGCCGTGGTGTTTCGGACGGTGTGCACGGCCGCGAACACGTCCCCTTGCGGCCGCGTCAGTCGTGCCGCCAGGTAACGCTGTTCGTCGTCGTTCTCGCCGAAGCTCCGGTAAGCAGCGCGATAGCCGGGACTGGCGTGGTTGAAGTTGCGCCCGCCACAGGCATGATCGGCGCATTCGAACAGAGACTCGAACCCGTTGCCGGCCAACGCGTCGCGATAGGCGCGAAACACTTCCAGCGTACTGTGCTCTTTGGGCGCCTGGTAGGTGATGCGCGTCAGCCTGCCTTCGACGGATTGAGTCGCATCCAGATTTTTCTCGATGCCGCCGTAACGGGTGACCTGGCGCACGATCAGCGGGTATTCGTCGAATGCCTTCTGCTCGTAGCCGGTCATCTTTGCGCTCTCGAAACGGCCGACCAGCGGATGGTCGGCGCCCGGCTCGGCGGCAATGGCGGACACCGACCAGCCACCGATCATGGCGGCTACTGCCACCGTTACCGACAATTCACGGCCGATGATCAACATGTTGTTATCTCCGCGGTGCGGGCGTTCGGTCGAGTGAATTCGGCCCTACAGGTCCGGGTTCAAGGTATAGGTGCCGACCACGCGCGCCTCGGTCAGCACGTGCCCTTCTATCGCGTCCATGACCGCCTCACCGGTGAAGTCCCCGTCGACAGGGCAGCGCTCGAGATCGGTCGCGTAAAGCACGAAATGATAATGGTGAACGATGCTGTCGTTCCAGGGCGGGCAGGGCCCGTCGTAGCCGAAATACAGCCCGCTCATTTCGGCATCGCCCTTGAACCACCTGGTGTAGTCGTTGAGGCCTTGCCGGCTGCCTCTCGGGCCCGACGGTTCGCTCTTGCCGCGCGGCGTGACGCCGTCGGAGCAGGCGGCTTCCCGGATGCTGCCCGATTCGGGCGCGAGGTCCACCATGACCCAATGGAAAAAATCCACGCGCGGCAGGTCTGCCGGTATCACGCGGCCTTCCTGATTGGCGTCGTCACCTTTGGAGGGCACATCGGGATCGACGCAGATCAGCACCAGCGAGCTCGCCCGATCGGGCACGTCCTCCCATGCAAGCTTCGGATTGCGGTTATCGCCGAGATGGATGTGCGCTTTCGCGTCGGGCACGCCGAAGGCGAACCTGCCCGGGATCGGGCCGTTGTCGTCGATCCCTTCGATTCTGAGATGCATGACAGACTCCGTTCCGGAAGAAGGGCATGTTAGCAGGCTGGTGAAGAACTCTGTTTTTCGCCAGCCTGCTGGGCGATGCAGGGATGCATCGCCATTTTCAGGAACTGCAAGTTCTTGAAAATGCTTGCGATCCGAAAATCACACTTTTCGGATCGCAAAGTTGAAAAAGCCATGGACGGCTTTTTCAACAACCTGCTAGGATTCGCGCCGGCCGAGCTTGCCGACAGGTTCTCACCCATGGCGACGGAAATTCAAGATCAGCGCATGCTCGTGCTCATCTCGTACGTGCTGCACCTCTTCGGCGCGGTCGCCGCGGTGCCGAGCCTGATCGCCCTCATCATCAACTATCTCAAGCGCGGCGAGTCCGGACCCGACCTGGGGACTCATCACACGTGGATGATACGGTCGTTCTGGTGGGCCATCCTCTGGTTCATCATCGGCGGCATCCTGATCCTCGTCCTGGTCGGCTGGGTCGTTATTTTCCTCGCATGGGTCTGGTACATCTACCGGCATGTGCGCGGTCTGCTGCGGCTCATCGACGGCCGGCCGATGCCAATCTGACAGAAGCATTCGCGACAACAGACGGCGGATCGTGGAAAGCGGCGGTTACGCGATTCCCGCCGTCCGAGTCGTCCGCTCCGATGGCTTCTCCAGCTCGGCCAGCGTGGCGCCGATCTGCTCGACGGCCCAGTCGAGCTGCTCGCGGGCAATGGCAAGGGGCGGCGCCAGGCGCACGACCGTCTGGTGCGTTTCCTTGCTCAGCAATCCGCGCTCCATCAGCCGCTCGCAGACGACCCGCGCCGATGCGCGCGCCGGATCGATCTCGATGCCGATGAACAGACCCTTGCCGCGCACTTCGACGACCAACGGGCTCGCGAGCCGCTCGAGCGCCGCCTTGAAGTAGCGGCCCGACTCCGCGCTTCGTTCCGCCAGCCTTTCCTCCACCAGCACGTTGAGCGCCTCGAGTCCTACCGCCGCGGCGAGGGGGTTGCCGCCGAAGGTGCTGCCGTGATTGCCGGGCTCGAAGACATCCATGATTTCCCGGCGGGCGAGAAACAGCGAAACCGGCAGGAGCCCGCCGCCGAGCGCCTTGCCCAGGACGAGGGCATCGGGCTTGACGCCCTCGTGCTCGCAAGCAAGCAGCTTGCCCGTGCGGCCGAGACCGGTCTGGATCTCGTCGCAGATCAAGAGCACGCGATGGCGCCGGCAGATCTCCTCGCATTCGGCGAGATAGCCGGGCGGGGGCACGACGATGCCGCCCTCGCCCTGGATCGGCTCGACGAGAAAGGCGGCCGTATCCGGCTCGATCGCCGCTTCGAGGGCCTTGGCGTCAGCGTACGGAATGAGATTCAGGCCGGGCGGGAACGGCCCGAATCCTTTTCGATATTGCGGATCCGAGGACATGCCGACGATGGCGATGGTGCGCCCGTGGAAATTGCCCTCGGCAGCGATGATACCGGCCTTACCCGGCGTCACGCCTTTGACGTCATAAGCCCATTTGCGCGCGGCTTTCATCGCGGTCTCGACCGCTTCGGCCCCGGTATTCATCGGCAGCGCCTTGTCCTGCCCCGTCAGTTCGCAGGCGCGCTCCAGGAACGGCGCGAGACGATCCGAATGGAACGCGCGGGAGACGATGCCGAGACGCGCGGCCTGGTCCGCCAGCGCCTTGACGAGCCGCGGATGCGCGTGCCCGTGACTGACGGCCGAATAGGCGCTCATCATGTCCAGGTAACGTTTGCCGGCATCGTCCCAGACATAGGCGCCTTCGCCTCTGACCAGCACGACCGGCAGGGGATGATAGTTGTGTGCGGAGTAGCGGTTTTCGCGCTCGATCGTCGGGTTCATGGGCATCTCGCAGGGGTAATCCGGAATCGGTGGTGTGGGACCGGCAGGCCGACTATTTTAGCCGAGCCGGCGAGACCGGGCAGCGGCGTCACCCGGGGGCTTTACGCGGGCGGCGCCATGCCGCTACGGTGCGATTGATGGAGAAGACATTGAAACGCTCGAAGGCCGCCAAGGCGCTTGCGATCGATGGGCCGGCCGGACGCCTGGAGGCATTGCTGGACGGGCCGGATCGCGGGGCGCCGGCTGCTGTGGCCGTCGTCTGCCATCCCCATCCGCAGCATCAGGGCACGATGCGCAACAAGGTCGTGCACACGCTGGCGCGCGCGTTCAACCAGCTCGGCCTGCCGGCGCTGCGCTTCAACTATCGCGGTGTCGGGAGCAGCGAAGGCAGCTACGGCGAATTGACCGGCGAGACGGAAGACGCGCTTGCCGTCGTCGACTGGGCGCGCCGCCGATGGCCCGATGCCGCGATCTGGATGGCGGGATTTTCGTTCGGCGCCATCATCGCGTGGCGCGTGGCCCTCGATTCCGGCATCGCGCAACTCGTGACCATCGCGCCGCCGGTGGAGCGGTTCGACGTGTCCGCCGGCCGCCAGCCGCAATGTCCCTGGCTGATCGTGCAGGGCGCGAACGACGAAATCGTCGATTGCGAGGCGGTCGTCGAATGGGTGAACGGCCTCGCGCCGGGCCCGCAACTGATCGTGCTCGAAGGGGTCGGCCATTTCTTCCACGGCCGGCTGATCGAGCTCAAGGAAACCCTGGTCGCGAATCTCGGTGGAGAGAGACCCGATGCTTGAATCGTTCCGGAACCTGCTCGAATCCCTGTTCGGTGAATCGCCCGCGAATGCGGAGGATGCGCGCGCCCACGGGCTGGAGCTGGCGACAGCTGCGCTCCTGGTGGAGATGGCCCGCGCCGACTTCGAAGCAGGCGGCGTCGAGCGCCGCAGGATCTTCGATCTGCTGCAGGCGCGCTTCCGGCTGGACGACGCCGAAACTCGCGCGCTGCTCGAGCTCGCCGCGGAGAAAACCGACGCCTCGGCTTCGCTGCACGAATTCACCCACGTGCTGCACCAACGACTGCGTGAGGCGGAAAAATCGAGATTGCTGGAGATGCTCTGGGAGGTCGCGCTCGCCGATCGTCGCATCGACAGGCACGAGGAGGCGCTGATGCGCAAGATAGGCGATCTGCTCTACGTTCCGAACATCGAGCAGGCCCGCATCCGGCACGCCTCGCTCGAATCGGTCGACAGGTAACAGGCGCCAGGTAACAGCAAGAGCGGGATTTCTTGCTGTTACCTGTTTCTGATGCCTGGTCCCTGATTAAACCATATCTTTCAAGCCCTTGAGCGCCGTGACCTTGACCGTCCTGCGGGCCGGCTTGGCCTTGAACATCATCTGTTCGCCGGTGAACGGATTGATGCCCTGGCGAGCCTTGGTCGCCGGCTTCCGCACGACCTTGATCTTCATCAAGCCCGGCAAGTTGAACATGCCCGATCCCCCGCGCCCGCCGAGGCTTCTTTTCATCTGCTTGGTCAGCGAGTCGAACACGGCGCCGACTTCCTTGCGAGTGAGGCCGGTGTCGTCGGCGACGCTGCCGAAAATTTCCGACTTGCTCGGCGGCTTGCCTGCCGCCGTGGGGACCTTCTTTTTCGCTGCCATTGGCTCAGATCTCCTGTGCTGATTCTCGAGTGGCGGACGCGGATTGCCGCGCCCGTAAAGAACACGCGCGGCAAAATACCACAATGGCGCATGGCGCGTAAGGCACAAAACGCTATAAATACCCTTCTCCGGCCGCTGCGAACGCCGGAATCCAGAAACCATGATCGGCGCGACGGAGCGTCGCGCAATCGGCGATGCGGCGCTTCAGGTCGTGTAGAAAGTCTGCTGGAAGCGAAACGAGAAGCGGGTCGTCTCGTCCTCGGGCGAGACTTCGACGTCGAAGATCAGAGTCTCGCCGTTCGAGACCGGCATCTCGGCGATGTAATAGATGGCCTCGCCCTCGTCGATCCGGCGCAGCTTGACCGTCTTGAGCTGCCCGGTGAGGTTGGAGGCGCGCGCCTCGACCCGCCCCGGCACCGATTCGCCGAGCGTGCCTTCGGCCTTGCGGAGGATGGCGATATTGAGCATCGCCCTGTTCTGGCTGCGCTCGATGTCATAGGTGCGCGCGACCTCGGCCGGCAGCTGATCCGTGGAAATGGCATTGAAGTGCACCACGTAGTCGCCGAAATCCTTGAAGTTCTCGGCGAGCGTCTGTGCCGGGGCGCTGCGTTCCATGGCCGGCTCGTCACCGGAGCTGCAACCCGCGCCGACCATCGCCGCAAACACGAGCGGCGCCAACCGTCGAATACCGGCAAGGCGGATCGATGTCTTCGTGATCTTCATGGGATTCCCCCGTGACTGCCGTATTTCAGGCGAGGGTGAACGGCAGCGGTATCAGCATGATCAATGCCTGCAAGCCGATCAGCACGAACAGCGGCGACAGGTCGATGCCGCCGATCGGTGGAACGATACGACGGACGGGACGCAGCACGGGCTCGGTCAGACTTGCGAGCACCTGCGTCACCGGGCTGTAGGCGCCCGGACTGACCCAGCTCAGGATGACGTAGACGAGAATAAGGAAGAAGTAGAGCCTCAGCGTCGTGACGATGAGTCGCAGCAGGACCCAGTAGAGCAGCGGGCCGATGGAGGGAAAGCCGCCCGGCGTCATCCAGAGAATCACCAGGGTGGCGAGCAACTCGAGGAGCACGCCGGCAACCAGAGTCGCAAGATCCAGGCCGCCCCAGCTCGGCACGATGCGACGCAACGGGACGACGATCGGATTGGTGACCCGCATGATGAACTGGGAGAGAGGATTGCGGAAATCCGCCCGCACCCACTGCATGGCGAAACGCAGCAGGAAAGTGATGATGTACAGATCGAAAAGGGTCTTTACGATGAATAGCGCGGCGCTCATGCGTCTTCTGCTCTGTCGGCGATGCGGAACCGGCGCTCACTAAAATAGCACGATCGGCCGTGGCGCCGTTCAGGTCCGCGGACCGAAGATCGCCGTGCCGATCCTCACGATCGTCGCGCCCTCGCGCACAGCCGCCTCGAAATCTCCCGACATGCCCATGGACAGCGTGTCGAGCGAATGCCCGGCCGAGATGAGCGATTCCTGCATCTCGCGGAGTCGCCGGAAGTGCGCTCGTTGCCGTCCTTCGTCGCGTTCCGGTGGTGGTATGCACATCAGACCGCGCAGCCTCAGCCGGTCGAGCCCTGCCACCTCCGTTGCAAAGGCCTGCACTTCCGCCGGCAACACGCCTGCCTTGCCGGGTTCCCGGCCAAGCCGGACCTGGATGCAGACGTCGAGCGGCCCGGCGTGAGACGGGCGCTTGCTGGCGAGACGCTTCGCGATCTTCAATCGGTCGAGCGCGTGCACCCACTGGAATCGTTCGGCGACGCCGCGCGTTTTGTTCGACTGCACTGCGCCGATGAAATGCCAGATCGCATCGCGGCGCGGCAGCGCCGACATCTTCCCGAGAGCTTCCTGGAGGAAGCTCTCGCCGAACTCCCTTTGACCGGCATCGAGCGCAGATGTGATGGCCATCACGGACTGTTGCTTGCTGACGGCAATAATACGCACATCGCCCGGATCGCGTCCGGCGTCCCGGCACGCCCGCCCGATCCGCTGGCACACGGCGCTAAGATTGGCCTCGACATTATCGGGCACCACGGCGACGCGCTCCGCTATACTCTGGGGCGGCAGCCCGACCGGCGGCGGCCGCTGCGTGACGGGCCGGACTGATTTGAGGGGTCATGAATGGCTGCTGACATCGCGCAACTTCTCACCTTTTCCGTCAAGCAGGGCGCTTCCGATCTGCACCTGGCCGCCGGCGTGCCGCCTATCATTCGCGTCGACGGCGACATCAAGCGCATCAATATGCCAGCGCTGACGCACAAGGAAGTGCACGCGATGATATACGACATCATGAACGACAAGCAGCGCAAGGATTACGAGGAGTTCTTCGAAACCGACTTCTCGTTCGAGATCCCGAAGCTCGCGCGCTTTCGCGTCAACGCCTTCAATCAGAACCGCGGCGCGGGTGCGGTCTTCCGCAACATTCCTTCCGAGATCCTCACGCTCGACGATCTCGGCGCGCCGAAGATCTTCAAGGATATCTCGATGCACCCGCGCGGCATCGTGCTCGTGACGGGACCCACCGGGTCCGGCAAGTCGACGACGCTGGCGGCGATGGTCAACTACATCAACGACAACAAGCCCGATCACATCCTCACGATCGAGGACCCGATCGAGTTCGTGCACGAGAGCAAGCGCTCGCTGATCAATCAGCGCGAAGTGCACCGCGACACGCTGGGATTCAACGAGGCCTTGCGCTCGGCGCTGCGTGAAGACCCCGACGTCATACTCGTCGGCGAGATGCGCGATCTCGAGACTATACGCCTCGCGCTGACTGCCGCGGAGACCGGCCACCTGGTCTTCGGCACGCTGCACACGAGCTCGGCCGCCAAGACCATCGACCGCGTGGTCGACGTCTTCCCCGCGGCGGAGAAGGAAATGGTCCGTTCGATGCTGTCCGAGTCTTTGCGCGCGGTGATCTCGCAGACGCTGCTCAAGAAGACCGGCGGCGGGCGCATTGCGGCGCACGAAATCATGATCGGCACGCCGGCGATACGCAACCTGATCCGCGAGGGCAAGATCGCGCAGATGTACTCCGCGATCCAGACGGGCCAGTCGTCCGGCATGCAGACACTCGACCAGTGCCTGCAGGAGTTGCTCGCGAAGAAGCTGATCAGCCGCGAGGAAGCACGGTTCAAGGCCGTCAACAAAGAGTCGTTTTAGTCGGGGCGCTACAACGTAGCGGCCGACAGCGAGGTAGCAGAAAATGGAACGCGATCAGGCCATCAAGCTTGTCCAGGACCTCCTGAAGCGCCTGGTCGAGAAAGAAGGTTCCGACCTCTTCATCACTTCCGGCTTTCCACCGGCGTTCAAGATCGACGGCGTCATTGCGCCGGCCATGCAACAACCGCTGGCGCCGCAACAGAGCGCGCTCATGGTGCGCGCGCTGATGAACGACAAGCAGACGCGCGAGTTCGATGCCAGCAAGGAATGCAACTTCGCCATCGCGCCGCCGCACATCGGCCGTTTCCGCGTCAGCGCCTTCGTGCAGCAGGGTCAGGTCGGCGCCGTGCTGCGCCGGATCATCACGAAGATCCCGACTTTCGACGAGCTGGAGCTGCCGCCGATTCTCGAGGAAGTCGCCATGACGAAGCGCGGACTGTGCATCGTCGTGGGCGGCACGGGCTCGGGCAAGTCGACCACTCTGGCGGCGATGATCGGCTATCGCAACGAGCATTCTCGCGGCCACATCATCAGCATCGAGGATCCGGTCGAATACGTGCATCCGCATCGCGGCTGCGTCGTGACCCAGCGCGAAGTGGGAGTGGACACGGAGACCTGGCACGCGGCGCTCAAGAACACGCTGCGCCAGGCGCCCGACGTGATCATGATCGGCGAGATCCGCGACCGTGAGACGATGCTATACGGCATCCAGTTCGCCGAGACCGGGCACCTTTGCGTGGCGACGCTGCACGCGAACACCGCCAACCAGGCGCTGGACCGCATCATCAATTTCTTCCCGGAGGAGCGGCGCCATCAGCTGCTGATGGACCTGTCGCTCAATATCCGCGCGCTCATCTCACAGCGCCTGATACCGCGGGAGTCCGGTACCGGGCGCATCGCGGCGATGGAGATCATGCTCAAGTCGCCGCTCATCGAGGACCTGATCTACAAGGGTGAGGTGGCGAAGATCAAGGACGTCATGGCCAAGTCGAACCGGCTCGGCATGAAGACCTTCGACCAGGCGTTGTTCGACCTCTACGAGGACGGCAAGATCGGCTACGACGAGGCGCTGAGGAACGCCGACTCGAAGAACGAGATTCGCCTGCGCATCAAGCTCGAGAGCAAGCGCGACTTCAGCGAGCAGGAGGAGGGCCGCAAGACCCTGACGATCCTCGAGGAAGGCGAGAGCCGGGTATTCTGAGGGGAGCGCGATGAACACCAAGCCGCTGTTCAAGCTGATGGTGGACAAGAAGGCCTCCGACCTTTTCTTCACGTCCTACGCGCCGGTCAAGATCAAGATCGACGGCCGCATTCATGCCGTGAACAACACCATCCTCACGCCGAAGATGGTCAAGCAGGCGGTCATCGGCCTCATGAACGAGGAGCAGCTCGAGGCGTTCTCGCGCGACCTGGAGCTCGACTTCGCCATTTCCGAGCCCGGCCTCGGTCGCTTTCGCGTCGCGGTGTTCCACCAGCGCGGCAACGTCGCGATGGTGCTGCGCTACATCACCTCCGATATGCCCGTGCTGGACGACCTCGCCATGCCCGAGGTGCTGAAAGAGCTGGTCATGCTCAAGCGGGGCCTGATTCTGATGGTCGGGGCGAGCGGCAACGGCAAGTCGACCACGCTCGCCGCCATGATCAACCACCGCAACGAGAACTGCTCCGATCACATCCTCATGATCGAGGATCCGATCGAGTTCCTGCATCCGAACAAGAAGTCGATCATCAACCAGCGCGAGGTCGGGCTCGACACGAAGTCCTATGCGCGTGCGCTGAAGAGCGCGATGCGCGCGGCGCCGGACGTGATCCTGATCGGCGAGGTCCGCGACCGCGAGACCATGGAGGCGGCCATCGCGCTGGCCGGCACAGGCCACCTGGCAATAGCCACGCTTCACTCGAACAACGCGCCGGAGACGCTCGACCGGATCATCAACATGTTCCCCCAGGATCAGCACAAGCAGATCCTCATGGACATGTCGCAATATCTGCGCGCCGTCATCTCGCAGCGCCTGGTCATCGGCAAGGACGGCAAACGCGTGGCCGCGGTCGAAGTGATGCTCAACACGCCGCATATTTCCGAGCTGATCCTCAAAGGCGACATCAGCGCCGTGAAGGAAGCGTTGAAGGGCACGAACGAGGAGGGCATGCAGGATTTCGACCGCTCGCTGCACAAGCTCTATCTGGATGGCCGCATCTCGCTCGAGCAGGCGCTCGCCAATGCGGACTCGCGCGCCAACCTGGAGGCCCGCATCAATTTCGGCTAGCCGTCGACGCCTCGGGAACGCTCGGTGAAAACAGGGCGCAACGAACCCTGCCCCTGCGGCAGCGGCCGCAAGTACAAGCAGTGCTGCCTGAGAAAATCAGCGCGCATGTCACGCGGGCAGAAAGCCCTCGCGTGGCTCATCGGCGCGGTCCTCGCCGCCGGGCTGATCGGCATCCTCATGTCCGTCACCGGCCCGCAGACAGACTCGGGCATGGAGTGGTCCGAGGAGCACGGCCATTGGCACGCCGTGCCGTGAGTCAGTCGGCGCCGGCTTTGAAGATCTTGTGGGCGTCGAAAACCGGGCCGTCGACGCAGACTCGCTTCATTGCGACGCCATCGGGCGTCGTCACCTTCACGGTGCAGCCGGCGCAGCCGCCGACCGCACAGGCCATGAACTCCTCGAGCGACACCTGACACGGCAGCCGGAAGCGGCGCGCGAGCGCGGCGGATGCCGCGAGCATCGGCGTCGGGCCGCAGGCGAAGATCTCGACCTCCTGTCGCGCGGCATCGTCGAGGGATTCGAGCCAGAGGCCGGCAAGGTCCGTGACGTAACCGGCGTGACAGCCCGGGAAATCCGCCTGGCTCGCGAGCCGGCTCGGCACGCCCCACTCATCGAGCAACGGCATGCCGGCGATGACGCCGTCCGGGAGGCCGGGCACCAGAATCTTCGATGGCCGCGCGCGGAATGGAAACGGGATTTCCGAGCCCATGAGCAGCAACGGCCGCCAGCCCGCCACGCTGTCGTCCTTGAGATGCTCGGCCAGGAAGATCATCGGCGGGATACCGACGCCGCCGCCGATGAGCAGCGCGCGCGGCCGATCGCGATGCGGCTCGAACGGCCGCCCGATGGGGCCCATCAGGCTCAGGCGGTCGCCGGGCCGCCGCGTGCCGAGGTGGCGCAGGCCGGTGCCGACGATCTTGTACAGGAACTCGACCCAGCCGTCCTGTGCTGAAACGCGCATGATCGACAACGGCCGGCGCATCGGTACCGCGGGGTCGCAGGTGATGTGAGCGAATGTGCCCGGAAGGGCGGCTGCCGCGCATTTCGGTGCCTGCACGCGCAGGATGTACTGATCGCCCGGATGCGCGCTCTGCCGGATCACCTCGGCATCTTCGACGAAGATACCGCCGCGATGTGACTTCCGCGCGGCCGCGATCACCGGTTCAGGGCGTGCCACTCAAGCCTTCCGCGATGCGCGCGAGCACGGCCATCCGAACCGCGACGCCGTTGGTAACCTGGCGGGCAATGACCGAGTGCGGGCCGTCGGCGACCGCCGAATCGATTTCGACTTCCCGGTTGACGGGGCCGGGATGCATGACGATGACATCCCGGCGCGCGGCACGGAGCCGTTCGGTGGTCAGGCCGAAGCGCCTGAAATAAGCCTCGTCGGACGGAATGCCGGCCTCCATTCGCATGCGTTCGCGCTGCATGCGCAGCGCCATGACGACATCGGCGTCGCGGATCCCGGGTTCGAGCTCCGTGAAGCGTTCGGCGCCCGGAAACTCGTCCGCGTCCGGCAGCAACGTCTCCGGTCCGACCAGGCGGAGCTCGCCGACGCCCAGAATGCCGAGCGCCTGCGCCGCCGAGCGCGCCACGCGCGAATGCAGAATGTCGCCGACGATAGCGACACACAGGTCGCCGATGTCCGGCTTGTGCTGGCGAATCGTCAGCGCGTCGAGCAGGCCCTGCGTCGGATGACCGCAATGCGCCTCGCCCGCGTTGATGAGCGACTTGCCGGCGCCGATGTGCCCGGCCAGCATGGCCGGCATGCCGGGGCCGTCGACGCGCACCACGAACACGTCGGTATGCATGGCCTCCAGCGTGCGCACGGTATCGAGCAGGGATTCGCCCTTCACCTGCGACGAGGTCGTCGAGTCGACAGTGACGACGTCCGCGGACAGGCGCGTGGCGGCAAGGTGAAAGGACACGCGCGTGCGCGTGCTCGGCTCGAAGAACAGCAACGCGACGGTGCGCCCGAGCAGCCGCGGCTCGCGCGGCGCGTAGTGGGCGTGGCCTACAAGGTAGGTCTCGGCGTGATCGAGCAAATCCACGAGCTGCGCGCGATTCATGCTCTCGAGCGTAATCAGGTGCCGCAGCGCGCCGTCCGCGCTGAATTGCTCGATCATGCGGGACCGGCGCCTTCCTGCGCGTCGAGCCACCCGCGCAGTATCAGCACCGCCGCGACCGGATCGACGTCGCCGCGTCCGACACGCCGTGTCCGCCGGCCGCTGCGGCGCTCCTCGCGCAGCAAATCCCGCGCCTCGCGCGAGGTCAGCGTTTCGTCGGCGATCTGCACCGGCACGTCGAAACGTTCGCCGAGCGCCTCGGCGAAGCGGCGCGCATCCGGGGCGAACGTGCCCTCGCTGCCATCGTTCGGCGAGCGCGGCACGCCGACCAGCAGCAGGCCCGGCTCCCAGTCGCGCAGCAATCGCTCGATCGCCTTCCAGTCCGGCCCCGCGCGCGTGACCGGAACCGTGCCGAGCGGCGAGCTGCTCCGCGTCGAGCGTTCGCCGACGGCCACGCCGATGCGTCGCGATCCGTAATCGAAGGCGAGCACGTTAGTGCTCATGCCGCAGCGCCCCGCGAGTGGCGGGTATCGAAGGGAGAGGCTCAGGTGCTCGAATGGAATGCTGGCTTGCCGCCGCGCTCATGCGTGGCCGGCCTGGCCGCTCAAGCGCGCGGGATCGATACCGAGCAGATTCGTTGCCGCCGCCCAGCGCTGCTCGAAGGGCAGCTCGAAGACGATCTCGCTGGATGCGGGCGCGCTCAGCCACGCATTGGCGCGAATCTCCGCTTCCAGCTGTCCCGCCTCCCAGCCGGCGTAGCCGAGCGCGACGATCGCGCGCCGCGGCCCCGTGCCGAGCGCCATGGCGCTCAGGATGTCGCGCGACGTAGTGACCCGGATTTCGTCGGAGACCTCCAGCGTCGAGTCCCATTCACCGGCGGGCTCGTGCAGCACGAAGCCCCGTTCCTGCTGCACGGGGCCGCCGCTCAGGACCGGCTGATCGCCGATCGCCGGGCTCACCGCTTTCAGCGAGAGCTGCTCGAGAATCTGGTCCAGCGACATGCCCGATGGACGGTTGAGGATGATGCCGAGCGCGCCTTCGGCCGAGTGCTCGCAGATGATGGTGACGGTGCGGTGGAAATTCGGGTCGCCGAGCGCCGGCATGGCGATCAGGAGCTGGTTGCCGAGGAACTCGCCGTTGGCCATGTCCGCTAGTGTACCGAATCCGATGCGGTAAAAAGACATCGCGAGGGCGTTGTGAGTCGCGGGCCGGCGGGTCGTCCGCAACCGGGCCATCCGCCCATCCCTGATCGCAGATTCGCCGCGCTAATTCCCGTCTTCCGAGATGCGCACCGCTGAATCGCGCACTTCGCCGCCGATGAACTGCCATTCGTAGACGAAACGCAGCAGGTCGTAGTCCCGGCGGATGTCCTCCGGGAACGGCTCGAAGGGCGCGGCGAGGCGCAGAATGCGCAGCGCGGCCTGGTCGAGCAGCTTCTCGCCCGACGAGCGGCGCACGACAATGGCATCGAGCGTGCCGTCGGCGCGAATCACGACTTCGAGCGTGGGACTGCCGGACAGGCGCTCCCGGCGCGCCCGGTCGGGAAAATTGAGCGTGCCGATCTGCTCGACCTTGTTTTTCCAGCGCACCAGATAGGGCGCGAGATTCGACTGCTTCGTTCGACCGGCAATGACGAGCTCGCGCGAGCTCTCGCCGCGAATGCGCGTAACGTCCTCTGGATCCGCGGCCGTCGCCAGCGCCGCGTCGCTGAGGCGCAGCTCGCGCGCGACGGCGGCCTGCTCGGCGGGCCGATCGGTGGGATCGGGCAGATTGGCGACGGCGGGCTGATTGGAAGATCGGCTCACGACAAGGTCGGCAGCGGCGCTCTCGCGCCCCGGCAGGGCATTCTCGAGCGCGTTGCCGTCCGTCGCGCCCTGCTGAACGAAGGGTGTCGGTTCATGCGGCGCGCTCGTCGCGTTGACCGTCTCCTGCGTGTTGCCGGCGCCGTCCTGCGCGAACTGCGCCAGATAATCCGCTTCGTCGGCGCGTTTCTCGCGCGCGGGACCGCGCACCAGCAATACCTCGAACGCCTGCGCGGCAGCCGGTGGCGGTAACGCATTCGAGAATGAGACGCCCATGATGACGATGCCGTGGAACAGCGCCGCGAGAAAGAACGTGGTGACGAAACGGTCGCGACTGGCAGCGGCCGGATGCGCGGGCGTGATCATGTCGGGGACGGCTGCCGGTCGAGAATGTCCAGCACGGTGGACGCGATTATACCGCTCACCAGGCCGAACACGAGCGCCGCGGTCATGAGCGGCGGCACGAGGTTGAGGATCGCCGGATGTCCGATGAACAGGAAGAATGCGACGACGATCTGTGCGGCCATGTGCGCCATCGCGGCCAGCACGCCCAGCCCGATCGCCGACAGCCCTTTGCCCGGAAGATGCACGCCGGCCCAAAGCGCGAGCAGCGCTGCGGCGGCGCCGCTGGCGCTCAGGAAGAAACCGGGGCTCATGAGGCTGCCGAGCAGGAGGCTGCCCGCGAGCACGCGTAGCGCGGCCACCCATGCGGCCGCGGCCCAGCCGTAGCGCAGCAGCACGACCAGCGTGACGACATTGGCCAGTCCCGGCTTGACCCCCGGCAACGGGCTGGGAAAGGCGGCCTCAAGCAGGTGAATGGCAATCGCGAGGCCGGCGAATCCGGCGATCAGCCGGTCAGAAGTTGATGCTGTCATACATGCGCTCGACGCCGACGATTTCGAGGCTCAGACCGTTCGGCAGGCAGGCGACCGTGGCGCCGCCGGCGTGCTGCCACCCCGCATGCACGCAGATCTTGCGCCGGCACGGCGAGGCCGCGAAACGGATGCGGCCCGGCTCGATTTCGAGCACGCTCGGCCCGAGCCTTCCCGGCACCTCCACGGAGCGTTCGCCGGTCAGCGCGAACCGCGCGACGGTCTCGCCGTCGCTGCGCACGAGCGCGTAGCCGCCGTCACCGCCGCTCCGCCAGAACAGTGCATAGGACGCCCCTACTGCAAGTGCCGCGACCGCCAGCACGGCGATATCTCCGCGCGTCAGACGCTTCACCGCGTGGCCTCCATGCGCGGCGGCTCGCCGGGCAGCTCCGGCACGAGCAAATGCAGCCGCTCGCGCATCGCCGGACTCATCTCGATGCGCCCGTCCGCGCCGACCAGCATCACGTGCGATATCCCGAGCGACTCGGCAACGTCGCGCCAGGCGCCGGCTCCGGCGACGAACAGCGCGGTCGCGGCCGCATCGGCGCGCGCCGCGTCCCGGTGCAGCACGGTCACGGACATCGCATTCGCGGCCGGCTCGCCGGTGCGCGGATCGAGGATATGGTGGTAGCGACGGCCGCGATAGTCGAAGTAACGCTCGTAGTCGCCCGATGTGAACAAGCATTCGCCATCGTGCACGTCGAGCTCGGCGATGACTCCATCACCGCGCGGATGACGGATGCCGATCCGCCAGGGGCGATCGCCGTGCCGGCCGATGACGCGCAGATCGCCGCCCGCGTTGATGATCGCGTTCCTTACGCCGCGCGCGCGCAGCCGCGCAATGGCGCGATCCACCGCGACGCCCTTCGCGAAGCCGCCGAGATCGAGCGCAATGTCGCGATCGCTGCTGGCGATGGCGCCGTCGTCGATGCGGATTTGCGCCATGCCGAGGCCTCCGGAGAGCAGCGCGTCGACTTGCGCCGCATCCGGCGGCGCAACCGGAGCCTGGCGGTCGTCCGCAAACCCCCACAGCCTGACCAGACGGCCGAGTGTCGGGTCGAACAGCCCGCCGCTCGTGCGCGACAAGGCGGCGGCTTCGCCGAGCAGGCCGGCGAGATCGGCGTCGATGCGGGCCGGCTCGCCGCGGGCGAACGCGCGATTGATCGCGCCGAGCTCGCCTTCGCCCCAGGGATCCCAGGCGCGATGCAGACGATGAAAATACGATTCGATGTCGGCCGCGGCGCGGCTCGCCGCATCGCGGTCGACGCCATAGATATCGACATCGACGAGCGTGCCGAACGCGAGGAACTCGAAGCGTGCCACCTCGTCGCGCGGCGAGCACGCGGTCACCGCAATGGCGAGGCTGAAAGCGGCGAGGCGCCCATGACGTGTCCCCAACCGGGAGCGGTTGGGACGAGGGACCCGTGTCCGTGGTCGTTCAGCGGGCAAGACGTGCCTCGATGGCGTCCATGATCCGGGCGCTGACATTGATCGAGAAAGCGCGATCGATCTCGCGGATGCCCGTCGGGCTCGTGATATTGATTTCCGTCAGATAATCGCCGATGACGTCGATTCCGGCGAACAGCACGCCCTCCTGCTCGAGCGCAGGCCCGACCTGCGTGCAGATCCAGCGGTCGCGCTCGGTCAGCTCGCGGCCCTCGCCGCGCGCGCCCATGACCAGATTGCCGCGGTGCTCGCCCTCGGCGGGAATGCGCGCGAGCGCATAGGGCACGGGCTCGCCGTCGATGAGCAGGATTCGCTTGTCGCCCCCGCTGGCGATCTCGGGCAGGTAAGCCTGCGCCATGGCGAAACGCCGCCCCGAATCGGTCAGCGTTTCCAGGATCACGTTGCGGTTGCCGTCGCCTTCGGCGATGACGAAAATCGAGCGCCCGCCCATGCCGTCCAGCGGCTTGACGACGATGCGGCCGTGCTCGGCGAGAAACGCCCGCATCGCTCCGGCGTCGCGCGCGATCAGGGTCGGCGGTGAGCATTGGGCGAACCGGGCAATCGATACCTTCTCGTTGATGTCCCGCAGCGCCGCCGGTCTGTTGATCACGAGTGCGCCGGCTTCCTCGGCGCGCTCGAGAAGATACGTCGTATAGATGTATTCCATATCGAACGGCGGATCCTTGCGCATCAGGATTACGTCGAGATCCCCGAGCGGCAGATCCTGGCCGGACTCGAGCACGAACCAGGTCTTGGGATGGTCTTTCACGGCCAGCGGACGCACGTGCCCGAATGCCTCGCCATCGCGCACGCGCAGGTCGGACTGCAGGAGGTAGAAAAGTGTCCAGCCGCGCGATTGCGCTTCGAGCAGCATCGCGAAGGTGCTGTCTTTGACCGGCTTGATGGCCTCGATCGGGTCCATCACGACGCCGAGGCGCAGGCCGTTCTGCTGCATGCTGCGACTCCTTCGAGGGAAGGCCGGGACGGGGCGGACATAATACAAGAGCCCGGTAATTGTTCGCAGCGCCACAAGCCGCGGAACCGCTTGCAGGATCGGCGATTGGCCCGGCGACCGGCAAGCCCGGAAAAAGCGTGCGGCGGCGCATGGCAGCGTATCCGGCAATGTGTTAAAAGGCACCGTTGATCGATGCTGTGCGAGGCGCCGGATGCGTCGCCGGCTGCGGGCGTCACAACACGGCTGGCGACGCGGGTTACGTCGCGACCCGGGAGGTGGGGATGACGAATCGGCAGGGGCTGAACGGGCTGAAGATTCTGGTCATTGACGACAGCAAGACGATCCGCCGGACCGCGGAAACGCTGTTGTCGAAAGAAGGCTGTGAGGTATTCACCGCCATCGACGGCTTCGACGCCTTGTCGAAGATCGCCGATCACCAGCCCGACATCGTCTTCGTCGATATCATGATGCCGCGCCTCGACGGCTACCAGACCTGTTCCCTGATCAAGCACAACAAGGTGTTCCGGCAGACGCCGGTCATCATGCTTTCGAGCAAGGACGGTCTGTTCGATCGCGCGCGCGGCCGGATCGTCGGCTCCGAGCAATATCTGACCAAGCCGTTCACGAGGGACGAGCTGCTAGGTGCGATCGAAAGCCACGTAGCGAGCCGCTGAGGGCTCGAGGCCCCATGAGGAGAGCATTGCCATGGCCTTGATTCTGATCGTCGACGACTCGCCGACCGAAGTGCACGTCATGCAGAAGGCGCTCGAGAAGCATGGCTTCGAGACCGCCGCAGCCGCCGACGGGGACGAGGGCATCGCCATCGCCCGGCAAAGGAAGCCCGATCTCATCTTCATGGACGTCGTCATGCCCGGCGTGAACGGGTTCCAGGCGACGCGCAAGCTTTCCAGCGACCCGCGCACCGCATCGATTCCGATCGTCATGGTCACCACGAAAGGTCAGGAGACCGATCGTATCTGGGGCATGCGGCAGGGCGCCGTGGACTATCTGGTCAAGCCGGTCTCCGAGCAGGTGCTCGTCGAGAAGGCGCAGGCGGTTCTGGCGCATTGATGGCTGGCGCGGGCAGCATTCACGATCTCCGGGGGCAGCCGTTCGCTCTGCTCACGGAACTGGAGCGTCGCGCGCGCGCGGCGGTTGCGGGACAGGAACGCGCCGCGGGCGTGGAGCGCGAATGGGTGGGCGTCGGCTTCCGGCTGGGCGGCGAGCGGTTCCTGGCGGCCCGCCGCGACGTGCGCGAGGTGCTGCCGTTTCCCGATCAGGTGACGCGCGTGCCCGGCGCGAAGTCCTGGGTCGTGGGGCTCGCCAACGTGCGCGGGCACCTGCTGCCGCTGCTCGACCTCAAGCTGTTCCTCGGCGGCGGGCCGGTCGAGGCGGAGCGCAACACGCGCGTCCTCACCGTCAATAACCGTGAGATTCCGGCCGGACTCGTGGTGGACGAGGTGTTCGGCTTCCGGCGTTTCCAGGACCACGAGCACACCGATGCGTGGCCGCCCACGATCATCCGGTGCGAGAAGTTCATCGAGGGTGCCTACCGGCGCGAAGGAGAATCCTGGCCCGTGTTCAGCCTGCAGCACCTCGTCGAAAGCCCGCAGTTTCTACAGGCCGCCGCGGTATGAGTTCGAATCCTGCGCAAGTTATTTTCAGGTGATCGGCCATGGCTGAAAAATCGAAAGCTGTCAGAACGCTGCCTTTGCTGGCCGGGCTGCTGTTGTTGCTCCTGGCGGCCACCGCGGCGCTCGTCTACCTGACCGGCAGCGCTCGCGCCGGCCATGCCACCGCGCAACGGGAGCTCGCGCGCCTGACGCTGCTCTCGCAAACGATTCCCCAGCAGGCGGCCGCAGCCATGAACGGCGACGAGCAGGCCTTCGACGCGCTGGCCGCCTCGCGCAGTGATCTGGCGGCGACGCGCGAGGATCTGGCGCGGCGCAGGGCGGCCGCCGGCGGCATTCTGCCGCCCCCCGGCCGGCTGCCCGAGCTCGACGAGGCCGCGTGGTCCGCCTTCGAGGAAGACATCGGCGTCGTGCTGGATCTCCGGGATCCGGTTCTGGTCGCCCATCAGTCCGCCGCACGCCTGTCGGAGCTCATGCAACAGCTCCTGACCGAGTTCGGCAGCTTTGCCGGCCGCCTCGAGGCCGCACGCCTGCAGGAGCTCGGCCCGCACATCGAGCAGTTCGAGTTGACCGGCCAGCGCATACCGCAGGACATGCATTCATTGACCCACGGCGTCGGCAATCCGGAACTGAGCGTCGAACGGCTCACGGGGGACGAAGCGTTCATCGGCCAGGTGATACGCGGCCTGACCGGCGGGGAGAACGAGCTCGGCATAGACGCCGTCACCGGGCCTGCGGCGCTGGAGGTCCTGCCGCGCATCGAAGCCTTGTACCGTCAGGCCAGCGAAGAAATTCGCGACGGCATTGCGGCAACCGATGCGCTCATCGACGGGCACCAGGCCGTCCGGCTGCTGAGCGCGGCCGGCGACGAGCGTTATGCCGGACTGCAGCGGGTCATGGAGGCCGGGCTGGCCGGCGAGGAGAGCTTCCTGTACGGCCCGCTCGCGCCGCTGGCGCTGCTCGGTGCGGCGTTGCTGGTGCTGCTGGCGATGATCGGGGTCTACTTCTCGGCCAAGGACATGCGCAGGGCGGCGGAATTCCAGACGCGTCAGAACGAAGCGAACCAGGCCGCGATTCTGCGCCTGCTCGACGAGCTCGGCAGCCTGGCCGATGGCGACCTGACCGTGCAAGCGACCGTGACCGAAGACATCACCGGCGCCATCGCCGATTCGATCAACTACGCCATCGAGGCGTTACGCGAGCTCGTGGCCACGATTCAGGAGTCGGCGCTCATGCTGGACGCCGCGGCGCGGCAGACGGAAGCCACTGCCTCCCATCTGGCCGAGGCCAGCGAGACGCAGTCGCGGCAGGTTTCGGCGGCGACCGAGTCGGTGACCCAGATGGCCAAGTCCATCGAGGAAGTGTCCGGCAACGCCGAGCGGTCGTCCGATGTGGCGCGCCACTCGGTCAATATCGCGCACAAGGGTGGCGATGCCGTGCGGCGCACGATCGACGGCATGAACACGATCCGCGAGACGATTCAGGAAACCTCCAAGCGCATCAAGCGGCTGGGCGAAAGCTCGCAGGAGATCGGCAACATCGTCGAGCTCATCAACGACATCGCCGAGCAGACCAACGTGCTCGCGCTCAATGCATCGATCCAGGCCTCGATGGCCGGCGAGTCGGGCCGCGGCTTCGCCGTGGTAGCCGATGAGGTACAACGGCTTGCCGAACGTTCGGCGAACGCCACCAAGCAGATCGAAGTGCTGGTGCGCACGATTCAGTCCGACACCAACGAGGCCGTTGTCTCGATGGAGCGCAGCACGACCGACGTGGTCGGCGGGGCGCTGCTCGCGGAGAACGCCGGCGCCGCCCTCGAGGAGATCGAGCAGGTGTCGAACCAGATCGCCAGCCTCGTGCAGAACATTTCCTCGAGCGCGCGCCAGCAATCGACGCAGGCCGCAGATTTCACGCGCAACATGAACGTGCTCAGTGAGATCAGCGCCCAGACGGCCGAGAGCACGAGCGCGGCTTCGAGCTCGATCAGCAAGCTCGCGGAGCTGGCGACGCAGCTGCGCACGTCCGTTGCAGGCTTCACGCTTTCGGAGCAGACCGGCACGACCGTCATCCAGGAGGCCGGTCCTGTGCCCGTGGCGGCGCCCCGCACCACCGGCCGGCGGCCTCCGGCCACGGAGGAGGAGGATATGGACGGCGACAGCGAGGCGCTCAGCGGCACGGCCGCCGAGCGGGACAGCGCGCCGGCCTGAGGGGAGCCGTGGAAATCGAGGCTGCTAATCCTGTTGTGGGCGCACGTCACGCGTTGATATACGGGATCACTTCGATACGCCGAGCGCAGGCAACCGCGCAGCGCGCGGGCTCGCGATCACCATCTATTTCGGCGCGGTTGGCATGAACGATATCGTCGGGCATCCACTGCACCTGATCAGCAAGCCGCTCGGCGACACGCTGGCCGATGCGCGCCAGGTGCTCGAAGCCTATACCGACCGGCCGCACGCCGAGGCGCTCGAGACCTGCGCCGCGCACCTGCACCTCGCGCAGGGCGCGCTGCGTCTCGCCGAAGTGTATGGCGCGGCATTGCTCGCCGAAGAGATGGAGCACGTCTGTCGCTTTCTCCAGGAGAACGAGGAGGCGCCGGAGGAGCGCAACGACGCCGTCGACGCGCTGACTCGCGGCATGGTGCAGTTGCCCATGTACGTGGAACGCATCCAGGGCGGCGGCCGCGATCTCGCGCTGGTGCTTCTGCCGCTGCTGAACGACCTGCGCGCGTCGCGCCGGCACCCGCTGCTGTCGGAAGGCACGCTGCTGCTGCTCAATCTGACGCCCGACAGCACCGCCAGCGTCAGCGAGCGCAAGGCCGCATTCCTCGATATCGAGGTCGGAAAAGTCGGCCGGCGCGTGCGATTGAGCTTCGAGCGCGGGCTGCTCGGCTGGATCCGCGGCGAGCGGCCGGATTCGAATCTCGCCAAGATGGCGCGCGCGGCCGAGGTCCTGGAGCGGGCGGCGCGCACCGACCCGGTGTATCAGCTCTGGTGGGTCATCGGCGGCGTGCTCGAGGCGCTCCGCGAAGGAGGCCTCGACACCAGCGTCGCCATCAAGCGGCTGCTCGGACAGGCCGACCTGCAGATCAAACGCCTGATCGATTATGGCGAGAATGCCTTCATCGCCGATCCGGCCATAGAGCTGCTCAACAACCTGCTGTATTACGTCGGACGCGCTACCTCGTCGGGACCGCGCGTGGCGGCGATCGGCGCGTCGTTCAGCCTCGCTGAGCTGCTGCCGGCCGATGAGCAGGTCGAGCTCGAGCGCGAGAGCCTGTCGGCGCCGAGCATCAAGCTCATGCAAACCGTGGCGGCGGCCATCAAGGAGGACCTCACGCGCGTCAAGGACGTGCTCGACATCTACGTTCGCACTGGCATGGGACAGGCCGACGATCTGGCGCCGCAGCTCGACATGCTGAAAAAAATCAGCGACACGCTCGGCGTCCTCGGCCTCGGCGATCTGCGCGGCCATGTGCAGGTCGAGATCGCGCAGCTGCAGGAGATCGTCGCCAACGCGGCGCCGGCCGACGATGCCACGCTGGTAAAGATGGCTTCGACCCTGTTGAGGGTCGAGGACGAGCTCGATGGTCAGCTCATGCGCCTGATCGTGCCGACAGACGCGGACGCCGAAACGCGCGGTGAGGAAGGCGACACGGTGCGCGCGCTGGAGTTCCGGCAGGTCACCGAAGCGGTTATCCGCGAGTGCATCGTGAACCTCGCGCGAGTCAAGGAAGCGATCTCGCAGTCGATCGATAACCCCTCCGACGCGCAGGTGCTGGAAGGCGTGCCCGCGCTGCTGCGCGGCATCATGGCCGGCTTGCTGATGCTCAACAAGACGCGCGCAGTCGAGCTGGTGGAGCGGATCGGCGCTTTCATCAAGGACAGCCTGCGGCCGGGACGGCGCCCGCTGGCGCAGGTCAAGCTCGATCTGATGGCCGATGCCATCGTCAGCATCGAGTACTACATGGAGACCATCCAGTCGGGCCGCAGCGATCCCTGGTACATGCTCGACAACGCCGAGTCCTGCATCGAGACCCTCGAGCAGAAGCCCGCGGAAGTCGACTTCACCGCGGCCGCGGATTCGCCGGGCTACGCGCGCACCGTGAAGCTGGAATCGAGCCGCGAGGTGGCCGAAAGCCGGCGGTTCGATGCCGACGCCACGCGGGTCATCCAGGTGACGAGCACGATGCCGGCCATCTCGACCTTCGACGGGCAACAGCCGGATGCGGAGCTCATCGAGCTGTTCATCGAAGAGGCGCGCGAGGAGATCGCTTCGATTCAACGCCAGTTTCCGGCCTGGATGGAGTCGCCCGGCGATGCCGACGCGCTGGCGACGCTGCGGCGTTCGTTCCATACCCTCAAGGGCAGCGGCCGCATGGTCGGCGCGCAGCTCATCGGCGCGTTCGCCTGGTCGATCGAGGATCTGCTGAACCGCGTGATCAGCGGCACGCTCGAGCGCAGCCCGCGGCTCACGAACCTCATGCAGCGGGCGGTCGCAGCGCTGCCGCAGCTGGTCGAGCATCTCGAAGCGGGCACTGCGCCCGACGCCGATATCGAAGGGCTGGTCACCGAAGCCCGGGCGCTGATGGAACGCCCGCCGGAGGCGGTAGCGCCCGTCGCGTCGGCCACACCCGCTGCCAGGCCTGAGGCCGCGGCACCGGAAGAGGTCGGGGACGAAGTGGTTGCCGAGTCGGACAGCGAGCCGATGGATCCGGTATTGCGAGAGATCTTCACCAAGGAGGCCGGCGAGCATCTCGGCGTTATCCGCAAGTTTCTCGACGATTGCAGCCCGCTCGATCCGCCGTATCCGCTGAACGAGGCGATCTACCGGGCCTGTCACACATTGAGCGGCAGCGCGAACATGGCCGGTGTCACGCGCGCCGCCACCGTGGCCGGCCCGTGGATCGCTTATGTGCGCAACCTCTACGAGAACGGCGGCCGGTTCGATCATCGCGATCTCGAAACTTGCGCCGGTGTCGTGGAAGCGGTCGAGCACGTGCTGGAGACGCTCGACTCCAGACCGGACCCGGCCCGGGACAACTCGCTGCTCATCGAGCGCATCGGGAGCCTCGCAGCGGAGTTCGACGCTCAGCTCGCGCAGCGTGTGCCGTTCGGACGCGACGATGCCACGGATATGCGGGAGGACGTGGTCGAGCTGGTCACCGGCAGCGCCATCGACGAGCCGCCGCGGTTCGCGACGGAGCTGGCGGCGGACCGTGATGACGAATCGGCGATCGGGATCGGCGAAGAACCCGGCGCAGATGCCGTTGAGCCGGAGGAAGAGATCTTCAGCCTGCGCGAGGGGCCGGAGCCTGGCGACGACGGCGCCGCCCGGGCGTCCGGTGTCAAGGCCGAGCCGGCGCCGCCCGAAGCGCATGAAGGCGCGGCATTCGCGGCGTCGGCACCCGCGGCGGCACTCATGACCGAGGAAATGGTGCATGGGGCCGCGGATAGCGCCGACGCCGATGCGGGCGACGCCGAAGTGGCCTTCGATCCCGAGATTGCCGCGATTTTCAGTGAGGAAGCGACCGAGCTGCTCAATGCCGCCGACGCCGCCATGGCCGAGCTCGCCGGCGGGCAGGATGCGGCAACGCAGATCGGCGCCCTGCTGCGGCAGCTCCACACGCTCAAGGGCGGCGCGCGCATGGCCGGCATCGCTGCGATAGGCGACCTGAGTCACGAGCTGGAAACCGTGCTCGGCGGCATCGACGAGGGACGGGTGGAGCTGACCGCGTCCCGGATGCACCTGCTGCAACACAGCATCGATGAGTTGCACCGCATGCGCGACGCCGCGGCGAGTGGAGCGTTGCCCGCAGTGCCGGCCGACCTCATCCGGCGTCTGCACGAAGAGGAGCCGGCGGTCGAAGCCGAGCCTTCTGCTGCGCCCGCCGCGAAAACCGGCGTGAAAGCTGAAGTGGCGGCCGACGAAGAAGTGACCGCTGCCGCCGATGAAGGGCCCGTCACGGCCGTGGAGGAAGAGGAGCTTGCCGACGCGGTGCCGTTTCCGCCGCCGATGCCCGTGGAAGCAGTCGGCGCGGCCACGGACTGGGCGGAGGAAGGGCCGCCGGCGGCGGCACCGCCGCGCAAGGAGGCCGGTTACGACCGGCAGGAATTCGCGCGGGTCGACGCCGATCTGCTCGAGGATCTGCTGAACAATGCCGGCGAGATCAGCATCTTCCGCTCGCGGCTGCAGCAGCAGCACAACTCCATCGAGTTCAATCTCGCCGAGCTGACGCGCACGGTAACCCGTCTGCGCGATCAGCTGCGCGCCCTGGAAGGAGAGACCGAGGCGCAAATCCTGCACCGCCACCAGGACGATTCGACTTTCCGCCGCGATTTCGATCCGCTCGAGCTCGACCGTTACTCGACCATCCAGCAGCTCTCGCGCGCGCTGGCCGAGTCGGTGAGCGACGTGGGCAGCATCCGCGATCTGCTCGAGAACCTCACCACCGAGGCGGACGGCTTACTGGTGCAGCAGGGTCGCGTCACGACCGAGCTCCAGAACGGCCTCATGCGCACGCGCATGGTGCCATTCTACCGGCACGCGCAGCGCCTGAACCGCATCGTTCGACTGGCCGCGAAGGAGACCGGCAAGCGAGCCGACCTGATGCTCGAAGGCGCGACGGGCGAGCTCGATCGCCAGGTGACCGAGCGCATGCTGCCGCCGCTCGAGCACATGCTGCGCAACGCCGTCATTCACGGCATCGAGGCGCCGGGGCAACGGCAGGGCAAGCCCGACACGGGCCGCATCCGCATCCGCCTGCATCGCGAAGGCTCGGAGATGGTGATCGAAGTCACCGACGACGGCGCCGGGCTCGACGTCGCGCGCATCAAGCAGCGGGCCGTCGAGCAGGGGCTCATCCAGCCGAATCAGCGCATGTCGGACGAGACCGCGATGGAGCTGATCCTCAAGGCCGGCTTCAGCACGGCGGACGAGCTGACGCAGGCGGCCGGCCGCGGCGTGGGCATGGAAATCGTCGCCAACGAAGTGCAGAAGCTCGGCGGCTCGCTGCGCATCGCATCGCAGCCGGGCGAGGGCACCACCTTCACCATTCGCCTGCCGTTCATGCTGGCTATCAGCCAGGCACTGGTCGTGCGCCTGGCCGGGGAGCGCTTCGCGCTGCCGCTGCCGACCGTCGAAGGCGTTGCGCGTCTGAAACGCAGCGCCGTCGAGAAGCATCTGGCCGAGCAGGTGCCGAGCTATACCTACGGGGGTCAGAAATACCGGTTCCAGCACCTCGGCCTGTATCTCGACGGCCAGCCTTCGGCGCTCCCGGAGGAAGACACGTACATGTCGGTGATCCTGGTGCGCGCCGGCGATCACTCGACGGCCCTCATCACGGACGAAATGCTCGGCAGCCAGGAAATCGTCGTCAAGCCGGTCGGCCCGCAGATCGCCGGCATAAAGGGCATCACCGGCGCTACCATTCTCGGCGACGGCAGCATCGTCATCATCATCGACGCGGGCGTGCTGGTCCGCGAAGTGCGCCCGGCGCCTTATTTCGAGGACTTCGAGCCGCGCGACAAAGAGGACCGGCGTACGTTCGCGCTGGTCGTCGACGATTCGATCACGGTGCGCCGCGTGACCCAGCGGCTGCTCGAGCGCAACGGCATGCGCGTCATCACCGCCAAGGACGGCATCGATGCGGTGTCCATCATGCAGGACCACAAGCCCGACGTGATCCTGCTCGATATCGAGATGCCGCGCATGGACGGCTACGAGCTGGCCTCGCACGTACGCAACGACGAGCGCCTCAAGGACGTGCCGATCATCATGATCACCTCGCGCGTCAGCGACAAGCATCGCGCGCGCGCCATCGAGCTGGGCGTCAACGATTACCTCGGCAAGCCCTACCAGGAGAGCCAGCTGCTCGACGCCATCGAGCCTCTGGTCAACCTCGAGCAGCGGGAGTCGGCATGACGGAAGGAACACAGGACCAGGTTCAGGAGCTTTACGCTTTGCTCGTTCCGCTGGCCGAAGAGCGGCTGATCGTGCCGCGAGCGTGCGTCGCCGAGGTAATCGGCTTCAGCCGCCCCGTGCCGCGGCCCGGCTCGGCCGCCTGGCTGCTCGGCACCGTGAACTGGAGCGGGCGCATGCTGCCGGTCATTTCGTTCGAGGGCGCCTGCGGGCGTACCCAGCCGGAAGCCGGCAGCCGCACGCGCATCGTCGTTTTCTTCGCGATCGGCGGCGGTCTCGAAGGCGGCTACTACGGCGTGCTGACGCAAGGTTTCCCCCAGCTCCTGCGCGTTAACGCCGACGCGCTCGACACCTCCGATCGTGAATGGCCGGACGACAGCCCGGTCATCGCCCAGCCGAAGCTCAACAGCGAATACCCGCTGATACCCGACCTCGAGCGCGTCGAGCAGATGCTGCAGCACGAGCTGGTGAGCTGACGACGATCGGCGGAAATCTCGCGATGGGCACGGTCCGGATCAACCCGTTCGGTCTGACCAAGCGAGTATCGGGGAGCGACTCAGACCGAACGGGTTGATCCGGAACCACTCACCACGGTCCTGGCTAGCGCAAATCGCCCCACAGCGCCTGAGCGAGGCTCAATGCCACGATAGCCGCGGTCTCGGTGCGCAGCACGCGCGGACCGAGGCTTACGGGACGAAACCCTCCTTCGACGGCCCTGCGCCGTTCCGCATCATCGAGTCCGCCTTCCGGTCCCGCGAGCAGCGTAAGGCCTGACGCATTCTCTTCGCGCAGGCTGGCGAGGGAGGCGGCCGCGTCCGGGTCGAGCAGCAGACGCAGGCCGCCGGCGCGCTGCGAACGCAGCAACTCTTCGAGCGTTATCGGTTCGTCGATCCGGGGCACTCGCGTACGTCCGCACTGCTCGGCGGCGCTCGCCGCCAGCGCCTGCCAGTGACGGCGACGGCGCACGACACGCTCGCCAGTGAGTCGCACCACGCTGCGCCGCATGAGCACCGGCGCGATCGCCTCCACGCCGAGCTCCGTCGCTTTCTGTACCGTGAAGTCCATGCGTTCGCCGCGCGCGATACCCTGCCACAGCGTCATCGGCAGCGGGGCATCGAATGCTTCGCCGTAGAATTCCCCGACTGCCAGGCGTAGCTGCCCCTTGCCCGACCCTCGCACAGTTGCCGAATACTCGCCGCCGCGGCCGTCGAAGACGCGCAGCTCATCGCCCGGCACGAGGCGCAGTACCGCGCCGGCATGGCGCGCGGCTGCGCCGCTCAGGGTGAGCTCGGCGCGCCCCGCGATCGGCTCCCCGACGAATACGCGCCTCAGTCGCACGTTGCCAGCTCGATGCCTTCGGCGGCAACCCGCGCCATGAGCTCGATTTGCTCCGGCTCTATGACGTACGGCGGCATGAAGTACACGACGTTGCCGAGCGGCCGCAGCAGGACGCCCCGCTCGAGGGCGTGCCGATAGATCCCGAGCCCGCGGCGCTCCTGCCACGCGTAAGGCACTCGCGCCGCCTTGTCGCGCACCAGCTCGATCGCGAGGATCATGCCGTGTTGGCGGACTTCGGCGACGTGAGGATGATCGGCAAGCGGCGCGGCGGCGTCGGTCATGCGGCGCGCGAGCGATCGGTTGCGCGCGATGACATTGTCTTCCGCGAAGATGTCCAGCGTTGCGAGCGCGGCGGTGCAACCGAGCGGATTGCCCGTATAGCTGTGCGAGTGCAGGAAAGCCGAGAGCTTGACGTAATCGTCGTAAAACGCCTCGTACACAGCCTCGCGCGTCATGACGACGCTGAGCGGCAGATAGCCGCCGGTCAGCCCTTTCGACAGGCAGAGGAAATCCGGGCTCACGCCCGCGTGCTCGCAGGCGAACATCGTGCCCGTGCGGCCGAAACCGACCGCGATCTCGTCCGCGATCAAGTGAATGTCACGGCGATCGCAGGCTTCGCGCAGCAATTCGAGATAGACGGGGTGATACATGCGCATCTGGCCGGCGCACTGCACGAGCGGCTCGACGACGACCGCGCAGACTTCGCCGGCGTGTCGATCGAGCGCGTCCGCCATGAATTCGAACTTGCGGCGCGTGTGCTCCTCCCAGGTCTCGCCGGACTCGCGCTCGAAGCAATCGGGCGAGGGCACGGTGATCGTCTCCATGAGCAGCGGCGCATACGTGCGCTTGTACAGCTCGACGTTGCCGACGGCCAGCGCGCCGAGCGTTTCGCCGTGATAGCTGTTGGACAGGGTGACGAAGCGTTTCCGGGCGGGCCGGCCGCGGTTCAGCCAGTAATGGAAGCTCATCTTGAGCGCCACCTCGATGGCCGAGGAGCCGTTGTCCGCGTAGAAGCATCGCGTCAGGCCGGGCGGCGCCAGCTCGCGCAGGCGCTCGGAGAGCCGCACCACCGGCTCGTGGCTGAAGCCGGCCAGCAGCACGTGCTCGAGCTCGCCTGCCTGTGCGGCGAGCGCGGCGTTGATGCGGGGATTCGCATGACCGAACAGGTTCACCCACCAGGAGCTGATGGCGTCGAGATAGCGCCGGCCTGCGAAGTCCTCGAGCCAGACCCCGCGCCCGCGGCGGATCGGCACGAGCGGCATCCACTCGTGATCTTTCATCTGCGTGCAGGGATGCCAGACGACGCCGAGATCGCGTGCTACGATTTCCGCGTTCCTGTCCCTGTCCGCATCGAATCCGGCCGCAGCCGGTGTCCGGGGCCCCATATGGCGACGAGCCTAGCGCAAAACCGGTGGCGCGTGCGACGCTGCAAGGCACGCGGACGGAAGGCGTGGCGTTGACTCGCGTGGACATAGACGTGCGCACGGGCTGGCTCGCCGGCGCGCGGCGCGTGGTATCCCCGAACTGCGACGATCGCCCGTGCGAGCCCGAGCTCATCGTCGTGCACAACATCAGCCTGCCGCCCGGCGAGTTCGGCGGTCCGTGGATCGACCGGCTGTTCCTCAATCGGCTGGACGTCGATGCGCATCCCTATTTTCGCGAAATCGCCGGGCTCAAGGTCTCGAGCCACGTGCTCATTCGCCGCGACGGAGAGGTCGTGCAGTACGTGCCGTTCCACTGCCGGGCCTGGCATGCGGGGCCTTCCTCGTATGCCGGCCGCGAGCGTTGCAACGATTTCGGCGTCGGCATCGAGCTCGAGGGCGTCGACGACCTGGCCTACACGGATGCGCAGTACACGCGGCTGGCGGAAGTTGTTGCGGCACTCGTGAGCGCCTATCCTTCCCTGTCGGTGCAGCGCATCGCCGGGCACAGCGACATCTCGCCGGGGCGCAAGACCGATCCGGGCCCGGCGTTCGACTGGGCGCGGCTGCATCGAATGCTGCAGGAGATCGCATGAAGCTGATCGCGCTCGCACTGGCTCTCCTGGGGGAACGCTTCGCGGCGAATCTGTTGCACGTGCGCGAACCGCACTGGATCGACCGCTACTTCGAATGGGGGACGAAAAATTTCGGCGGGCGCAAGGCCGTGCCGGCGTTCCTCGCGGTGTCCCTGCTGATCGCCTTGCCCGTGCTGCCGGTGTTGCTCCTGGTGCTCGCCTTCGAGGATCTCCTGCTCGGGCTCGTGTACCTCGCTTTCGCCGTCGTCGTGCTGTTCTTCTCGCTCGGGCCGCGCGATCTCGAGGACGAAGTGGATGAGTACTGCCTGGCGCTCGAGCGCGGCGAGGATGACAAGACCGCCCGCGTCCTGCGCGGGCTCATCGAAGGCGATCCGCCGCCGTCGCGCATCGAGCGAATGCGTGCCACCGAGGATGCGATTTTCGTACAGGCAAACAACCGGCTGTTCGGCGTCATTCTCTGGTTCATGCTGCTCGGCCCGGTCGGCGCGTGGGCGTTTCGCGTCATCGACCTGATGCGGCGGCGCGTGCTGCGCGAGCTGCGCGACCAGGGGCCGCGCGCCGCCGATTCGGCGCTTTGGGCGAATGCCGTGCAGAACGTGCACGGGGTCGCGGCCTGGCTGCCCGCGCGCCTGCTGGCGGCCGGCTACGCACTGGCCGGGAGTTTCGAGGAAGCCGTCGCGGACTGGCGCGGCTATTACCAGGATTGCGCGGAACGGTTTTTCGAAAGGAACGACGAGGTACTGGCCTGCGTCGGCCGCGGCGCGCTCGGTCGCGCCGGGACGACCGTCGCGACCGAGGTCGGCATGGAGATCGACAGCGCGCGCGCGGCCATGTCGCTGGTGTTGCGCACGCTGTGGATC
>JBOIDB010000085.1:0-6623 GCA_050740235.1 Gammaproteobacteria bacterium | reverse complement strand
ATCGAGAACCTCGCGCCGGGCACCTACTATTTCGCCACGACGGCCGTTGACGGCTCGGGGGCGGAAAGCAGCCTGTCCGAGGTCGTCGAGATCACGATCTGACGCGGGTTGTGCCGGAAACGCGCTGAGCGCTTATTCCGGCCTACGGTGTCGGCACGAAGCCATGTGAGCCGGGATAAGCGAGCGGTTCTTTACACGGCGCGTTCGGCGACGGCGGTGGGGCGCTCCGGTTGCGCTTCCTCGTTGACGATCAGCTCGACCGTATATTCCTTGATGCTGCGCGCGTGCGTGAAGATGATCAGCTCGCCGAGCAGGCCCAGCGCGAATATCTGCACGCCCAGCACGACCAGCAGGGAGCTCAGCAACAAGGCCGGCCGGTTGCCGAGCGCCATGTCGAAGAACATCCGCTGGATCACCATGATGAAGACCAGCACGCCGCCGACCAGTGAAGTGATGCTCCCGACCATGCCGAAGAACCGCAGCGGCTTCTTCGTAAACCTGACGAGAAAGAAGACGGTGAAAATGTCCAGCGCCCGGTGCAGGTACTCGCGGAAGCGGTAACCGCCGCGGAACTGGTCCTTCGGCGACTGGGGCACGTCGAGCTCGAGGATGCGGAAGCCCCAGCGATTGGCGATCACGGGCAGAAAACGATGCTGGTCGCCGTATATCGGCACTTCGTCCGCGATCTTGCGCCGGAACGCCCGAACGCCGCATCCGAGGTCGCGGTAGCGGATGCCGGTCACGGACCTGATCAGCCAGTGGAAAAGACGGCGGCGCGCCGATTCGAAGCGCGAACCCGAACGCGGCCAGCGCCGGCCGATCACCATGTCGTTGCCGTCGAGCCGATCGATCATGCCGGCGATGGCCGATGGCTCGACCTGGTAGTACGCCGGCAATGTCAGCAGGATATCGCCGCTCGAATGCTCGAAGCCGGCGGTCAGTGCCGTGGCCTCGCCGAACATTTTCGCCAGCCGGATGATCTTGAGCCGCTCACCCTGCTGTTGAAGCTCTCGAAGGCGCTTGAAAACCGGCTCCAGCCTGCCGTCGAGCACGTACACGAATTCGAAGCTCCGTCCGGTCTCCTCGAGCGCGGCTTTGTAGGCCCGGTACAGCTCGAAGACATCGTCGTACCGCTGCCCGACCGGGACGATGACGGCCACGTCTCTTACGCCTTTCATGCCTCTCTCATGCCTCCGCGATCCGGTCGACGCGCTGGACATCGTCCTCGGCAAGCAGCATCCTGGCCGTCAGGGCGGAGAACTTGTGCATGTTGACGTCGCCGGTCTTGTAAACCAGCTCCGCCAGCACGCCGCCCAGCACGAGAAAGCACACGAGTGCGCCGCACAGCACGCCGATCCCCGCGAACGTCAGTGAAAACTCGCTCCCGCTCAGCAGCTCGAAGACTATATACGCGAAGCAGCCGATGCTGATGGCCAGGAACGGCAGCGCCAGTGTCGTGAACCAGAGCAGCGGGCGTGATGCGAACGACGCAATCGTCTTGATCGTCAGCAAGTCGAGCAACACCTTGTAAACCCGCGACAGGCCGTACTTGGATTCGCCGAAGCGGCGAGCATGATGGCGGACCTTGATCTCGGCGATTCTGGGCCCCGCGACCGACGCCATGGCAGGAATGAAGCGATGCATTTCGGAATACAGCGGGACGTTCTTGATGACGTTCGCCCGATAGGCCTTCAGCGAGCAGCCGTTGTCCTTGATCGGCACGCCGGTCACCTTGCCGATCAGCCAGTTCGCGATGCGCGACGGCACTTTACGCGTCAGCAGCTTGTCCTGCCGGTCGAATCGCCAGCCCACGACGATGTCGCAGCCGCCGCGGATCCTGTCGATGAACATCGGAATGTCGGCCGGGTCGTTCTGCAGGTCACCGTCCATCGTGACCACGATCTCGCCCCGCGCATGATCGATGCCGGCCGCCATCGCGGGCGTCTGCCCGTAATTCCTGCGGAACTTGATCACGCGAAGATGTGGATCGGTGTGGGCGATCCCGGCGGCGACGGCGAACGTGTCGTCGCGACTTCCGTCGTCCACGAAGACGATCTCGTAATCCAGCCCGAGCGGACGGATCTCCCGCGAGATCGCTTCGTACAGGGGACGGATGCTCTCCTCTTCGTTGTAGAACGGAACGACGACGGACAGGTCCATGATGCGCAATGCCGCTGCAGGTCGGGATGAAGCGTTTAGTATACTGGCAGCCGGGCACAGGCAGTAGTGACTCCCATCTCAATATTGCAACGGCTATCGGCATGGATGCTTCCAACACACGTTCAGCGACAATACAAGCGATCATCCTCACATCGCAGAGGACCGGCTCCACGTTTCTCGTCGAATGCCTCGATTCTCATCCTGGCGTCGTCTGCGGCGACGAGCTCCTGATCGGCATGCACACCCGCGTGCCGAAGCCCTTGCTGCGGTTCAAGTACGCGGCCAAGGCCTGGCGCTATGCCGCGGCGCGGGCGTGGTTTCCGGTCGCCCTGATGGATCGCTATTTCGAAACAACCAAAGCGCCTGTCGTCGCCTTCAAGGCGATGTACAGCCAGGTGGACAATCGCGCCGTGCGTCGATACCTGCGGGATCGCACCGATATCCGCATCATTCATCTGCGCCGGGACAATCTGTTGAAGCAATACGTCTCGAGGGTGCTACTGCGCAAGAAACGAGGTACGAAGGATCGGCCCTGGCGGGCACATGTCACGTCGCGTGTTCCGTCAGTGTCGACGCGGATATCTCCGCCCAAGGCGATCGCAGCCATGCGCAAGCTGCGCGATCAATATCGGGATTTCGACGCGCTGGTTTCCCGGCACCGGAAGATCGAGCTGGTCTACGAGCGCATGTTCGGCAGCGGCACGCTTTCCCGTGAAGCGTGGGATGCCGTGGGCGAGCTGCTCGAGCTCGGGCCTGCAAACGTTTCCAGCGACCTCGTCAAGCTCAATCCCACCAGCCTGCGCGCGATGGTCGAGAATTACGACGAGCTGGCGGCGGCGCTCGCCGGCACGGAGTTCGAGCGGCATCTGGATCCGATCGCTTGAACCATCCGTCGTTCCGGCGTGGTCATCCCGGCAAAGCCTGATTTCACCCCGTCGTTCTTTCGCCGGGGCGACGGCCGTAAATATCGTGCCGGGACGACGGGAGTAAACATCAAAGCCCCGCCCGCAACCGCAGATAGAGCAAAACGCGGATCAAACCGTCCAGCTGGCCGCGAAAGTTCCTCGCCATGCCGAGCAGTTTGCGCGGCGGGTGCTCGAGATACGCGCAGCGCAGACGTTCGGCGCGCGTCATCGCGGCATGCGGCATCGCACGCGGGTATCCGTTCGCTTGCAGCTCGCGCCCGGCCACGGCCTCGAAGATGCGCAGCTCGCGTGACGACAGCGCACGCTGCCATTTCCCCGTATTGTTCTCCAGCACCGGGCGGGCAAGATTCTCCTCGTTCTGCGCGTCGGTCGGATAACGTCCTTCCGAGCGGTGAAACGCGAGCATTTCCCCTACGTAATCCTCGCCCACGAAACGGCAGACCTGCCGCGTAATCGCCTCGGGGCTGTCGACGAGATCTTCATAGCGCACTTGCAGGAATCGGGTCGCGCCGAGCCGATCCCTGAGCTTCCGGGCCGCGGCGAGAAAAGCCACCCATCGCGTCGCCGCCGGATAGACGTGCATCGGCCCGAATTGCGCGCGCATCCAGGAGAGCGCGGCATCGCGACCATCCCGCACGATGCAAATGAATCGGGCATGGGAGAATCCCTCTAGAATCCGGTCGGCGAAAAACACGTGGGCCGGCGTCTTTTCGCCCCAACGCCGCTTGCCTTGAGCGGCACACCAGGTTTCCATGATTCCGGCGAATACGCCGTGCAGGTCGAAGCGCCCGTTCGATTCGATGCGCGCCATGGCGGCGTGCCGGTCGACGCGCGGCCTCCAGTCGCGGATCATCGCCGTCTGCAACGCGTCGCGCAGCAGACGTTCGCGGTTCCTGCGTTCACCGAGATCGCCGTAGTGCCTGATCCAGGGCGCAAACGTATTGTAGAAATGGGACTCGTACGGCACGGCGATCGCGGGATGGCTGCCGACGATCCGGCTGATCAGCGAGGTGCCGGAACGCGGCGGTCCGATGAAGAATATCGGCGCGTTCCTTTCCGGGTCGGTATCCAGCGTGCTGCCCTGTCCCAGTTGTTACTATTTACTTATGCGTGAGTTCTGGAACGGACGCAAGGCGCTGGTGACCGGCGCTGCCGGCTTCATCGGGCGGCAGCTCGTCGCCGAGCTGCATCGTCTCGGGGCAGTGGTCAGGGCTTTCGTCCGCGCCGGCGGAACGACATTCGAGCCCGCCGATGCCGGCATCGAGATCCTGGCCGGCGATCTGCTCGACGGCGCCGATTGCCGGAAGGCCGTGCAGGGCGTGGACACCGTCTTTCACGCAGCGGCCGTCTACCGCAGCTTTCGGCTCACGCGCCGGGAAATGCGGGAGGTCCACGTGGATGCCACGCGGCAACTGCTGCGCGAATCCAGCGCGGCCGGCGTCCGCCGCTTCGTTCACTTGAGCACCATCGACGTGCACGGCGGCCTGCAGGTCGAGGTCGCTGACGAGACGGCGGCCATGAGGCCCGAGGACGATTACCAGCTCACCAAGCTCGAGGGCGAACAGCTCGTCGAAGCATTGTGCCGGGAGCTTGGATTGCCCTGCACTATCCTGCGGCCCTGCTCGGTATACGGTCCAGGCGAAACTCGCTTCATGAAGTTCATCCGCCCGATCAGCCGCGGCCGTTTCGTAATGGTCGGCGCGGGGGAAGCACACGTGCATTTCGTCTATGTCGACGATCTCGTGCAGGGCATGCTTCTCGCTGCCGAGAAGGACGAAGCGGTCGGCGAGACGTTCATCATCGGCGGCCCGAGAAGCTACAGCCTGAACGAGTTCGCACGCATCGTGGCGAACGTCCTCGGGGTTCGCAGGCCGGGTTTCCGCGTGCCGCTCTGGCCGGTTTACCAGGCCAGCGTCGCTTGCGCGAAGCTCTTCGGCGCCCTGCGTCTCGAGCCTCCGCTGCATCCGCGGCGCGTCGCGTTCTTCACCAAGCACCGCTCGTTCTCGAACGAGAAGGCGCGGCGACTGCTCGGCTACGAGCCGCAAACCGGCCTCGAAAGCGGCCTGAGAAAGCAGATCGCCTGGCTGCGCGAGCGCGGGTATATGTGATGCCATGTGTTCCGCAGCGTGGGCCTCTATCCGTCTCGTTGAGGTTCCTTGACGCCGCAACCTGGACTTGTTTTTACTGGATCCCGGCTTTCGCCGGGACGACGAGAGGTGGCGGCTTTCGCCGGGACGACGGGACACAGCCGGGCGGCTTCCGCCGGATGACGATAGGATGATTCCTAGGCGGCCTTGAGCTGCCGCGAATAGATGCCGCCGATCTTCTTCTTGAACGCCGAATAGCTGTGCTCCCGTTCGATCAGGCGGCGGGCATTCACTGCGAGCCGGCGGCGCCATGCCGGATTGTCGAGCAGATCGAGCATGGCGAGGCCGAAACTGCGGCCATTGGGCTCGGCGAGGGCTGCAACGCGCGGCGTGATCACCTGCGTGTGGGTCGGCAGGCGCGTGGCGAGCACCGCGACGCCGGAATGCAGATAACTGAAAATCTTCATGGGTGTGTTGACGCCCTGCACGCGCGGCGAGACCAGGAGATCCGCCTGCCTCAGGTAGCCGTCGAGCTGGCGAACCGGCCGCGGACCGACGAAATGCACGTACTGGGAAATGCCCATCTCGCGCGCTTCCTCCCGGTAGCGCTCGATATCGTCCTGCGTGCCGCCGATGACGACCAGATCGACATCGTCGGCGTGGCGGCAGACTCGCTTGAAGCTCTCGAGCAGCAGATCGATGCCCTGATAGCTCTCGAGGTTACCGTTGTACATCACCATGCGGCCCGTGATGCCCAGCGTCTCACGCAGGTTCTCCGCGCGCGAGCCGTCCGACAGCTCGTTGCGCAGCGAGACGTCCTTGAGCACGACCACGCGCCGTGGGCTGTAGCGGCGAATCTCGTCGGCCAGCACGTCGCACATCGGCGCCACGACGGCCGCGAAACGCATCGGTATGGACTCGAGAAACATGAGGACGCGGCGCAGAATGCGCAGTCGCGGATACTTGTCGACGATCTGCGTGGTCATGGACGAGTCCATGTCGACCACGTACGGCGTGGAAGTCAGCGGGCAGACGATCATCGCCATGAACGAAGCTTCCTCGACGGCGTGCACGACGTCGTATCGCCGCCGGAACATGAGCGAGACGAAGCGGGCGAACATGAACACGTCGCAGACGACCTTGCGCAGCGAGAGACCGGGCGGCACATGCTCGATCCGGAACCAGGGCCGGATGCGGTGGATGTGATCCGGCGGCAGCGTCGGCGCGTCCTTGCCGAGGTGAAACGTCAGCAACTCGACATCGTGCCCGTTCTCGACGAGCGCGCGCAGGACCAGGTCCACCGCAATCGGCGTGCCGCGTTCTTCGAACCAGGGCTCCGGCGCCAGGACGAGAACCTTCATGGCGCGCCGTCCTTCCCGACGCGCATCGCCGCCGGGAAGCGCAATGCAAGCTGATTGCGCAGAAACCGGAACGGGTTCTCGAGTTGGCC
>JBOIDB010000084.1:0-9107 GCA_050740235.1 Gammaproteobacteria bacterium | reverse complement strand
CAGCGCGTTTCCGGCACAACCCGCGTCAGATCGTGATCTCGACGACCTCGGACAGGCTGCTTTCCGCCCCCGAGCCGTCAACGGCCGTCGTGGCGAAATAGTAGGTGCCCGGCGCGAGGTTCTCGATGACGAACGACGTCAGCCCCGGATTGTCGACCTCGATGACGAACGGAAACTCGCCGCTGCTGTTGCCGTAGTAGATGCGAAAACCCGCCAGGTCGAACAGCGGCGACCCGTCGGCGGCGGCGGTCGGCGGCACCCAGCTGAGCGTCACGCTCTTGGTTTCGACGTAGGCGACCTCGATGCTGAAGGCCGGGAGAGCCGTCGTCGCATAGCCGTCCGAGACGCTGATCTCCACTCCGTGGCTCATGCCCACGTTGCTTTCCGTCGGCGTGCCGGACAATTCGCCGGTCTTCGCATCGAAGCCGGCCCAGGCCGGCTTGTTGCGGATCGACCAGGTGAGGGCATCGCCGTCGGCGTCGTGCGCGATCGGCTTGAAGCTGTATCGGGATCCCGTGCTCGCGACAGTCGGCGGCGAGCCGGTGAGGGCGGGAGTCGAGTTGACGCCGGCGTTCATGGCCGGCATGGAAGAGCCGCCTTCGTTGCAACCCGCGGCGGCCAGAGTCATCAGCAGAAGTGCATATCCTCGCGAGGGCGTGATCGCGCTCAAGGTCCTTGCCTCCCCCATCGCAAAGGGGCCGGTCTGCCGGCGCGGGACGAAGCCGCGACGACGGACTAATGGCCCGTTCGATGATAGGCAGGCGGGTCACCCCCCCTCTGGCGTGTTGCCGTAACCCGCTCGAGGCGCTTGATCAGCCTGCCGCGAAAACGCTACTTAACAGAAGTCAGGACGCGATCGCAACCCCGCAGGCTGTCGCAAATCAGCGAATCGTCGTGCTGGCGAGGTTGGACAGCTCGCTCTCCATGCCGGCAGAGTTGTAAGCCGTGGTGGCGAAGTAGTACGTGTTCGGCACCAGGTTGTCGACGACGTAGTTCGACACGCCGGGGTTGTCGACGTCGATCACGTTGGGGAATTCGCCCTTGATGGTGCCCCAGTAGATTCGCGTGCCCGCCAGATCGGTCAGCGGCGTGCCGTCCTCATTCGACGACGGTGGCTGCCAGACGAGCGTCACCTGCTCGGTGCCGTAAGCGACCACCTTGATCTCGAATGCCGCCACTTTCCGCATTTGAGGTCCATTGATGACTGATATCTCCACCGGCCAGGTCATACCGATCTCGGCTTCCGTCGGCGTGCCGGACAGGCGCCCGGTCCGCTGCCGGAACGTCGTCCAGTCCGGCTTGCCCGTGACCGAGAAGCGAAGCTCCGCGCCGTCCCGATTGCCGACCTCCGGCTTGAAGTCGAAGCGCGTGTTCTGCACCACGGCCACGGTTCGCTTCGACGTGGCTGGTAATGCGTCCCGCGCGGCCGCTATCGATGTCTCGAAGCGCCTGTCATCGTTGCAGGCTGACAGCGCCGCGACTGCGCAAAGGACCGCGAAACCCCTGGCGATCTTCCGTGCGAGCTGTTCGTTCATTGGCCGGCTTCCCCTCTGTCGGACCCAGCAGGTCGTGATGGCAGGGGATTCGGCTCGGAGGTCGACTCGAGGATGGCTTCCTGACAGGGGAGTGCCGCGAAACTGCGCACTGCGTCCGGACCGGCGGGCCGGTGACCGCTCTGGAAGGATCGTGACTGTGCGCTGCATCAGTGTGGCAACCCCGCTGTCCTAGGCCCGGAGGCCCGTAGACCGGAAGCTTTGCGTCCCCATCTTTCGATGGGTTTGCCTTTCTCGAGACGGGACGTCCGAGACGAACCCGTCGACTGTGTGCCGGCTCGTGCCGGCAGCTGCTGCAAGCCGTCGGAGCCGGGGTCGCGGGAAGGTGAGGAAGCTGGAGGAGCCGGCCCGGAAGGCCGAAGGGGCCGCGGATCGCGGCCCGCTCTTCTGGCAACCCCGCTATCTTAGGTCCACGCCCTTAGACCGGTGGCTTTGCGCCCCCACCTTTCGGTGGGTTTGCCTTTCGCAGTGGCCCGAATATGCCGCAAAAGCCACGCGTTTGGCAAGTGCGGCCGGTATGCGGAGGACGAAAATGTGACGTGCGTCACGGCGCGCGGCCCCGTCATCCCGGCGAAAGCCGGGACCCAGTAAGACAATTTCCGTCATCCCGGCGAAAGCCGGGACCCGGTTATAAATCGCCCCGGCGAAGCCGGGTCCAGCAATAATTTGTTCTACTGGATTCCGGCTTCCGCCGGAACGACGAGGGCAGACCCGGCGAACGCGCCGTCATCCCGGCGAAAGAACGTCATCCCGGCGAAAGCCGGGACCCAGTTGTAAATCGCCCCGGCGAAGCGGGGTCCAGCAATAATTTGTTCTACTGGATTCGGCTTCCGCCGGAACGACGCGGGCAGACCCGGCGAAGCCGGGCCCAGCAACGACTTCACGCGCCCTTGAAGCTGTCCGGGTTGAGGTTGTGCCGGGCGAGCAGCTTGTAGAAGTCCGTGCGATTGCGCTTGGCGAGGCGCGCCGCCCGGCTCACGTTGCCGGCGGTGATTTGCAGGATCTGCGACAGATAATTGCGTGTGAACTCGTCGCGTGCCTCGGCGAACGAGGGCAGCTTGCCGAGTTTGCCGCCGAGCGATTTCTGCACGAGCTCCGCGCTGATGATGGGCGTGCGCGAAAGCGCGACATTCTGCCGCACGACGTTGTAGAGCTGCCGTACGTTGCCGGGCCACTCGGCGGCCACCAGCAGCTCCACCGCCTCGGGGGCGTAGACCTTGCGCCCGCCGTCGGATTCGCTCGCCAGCAGGTCGAGAAAATGCGCGACCAGCAGCGGAATGTCCTCGCGGCGCTCGTCGAGCGTAGGGATCTCGATGTGCACGACGTTCAGGCGATAATAGAGGTCTTCGCGGAATTCGTTCGCGGCCATCATCTCGCCCAGGTCGCGATGCGTCGCTGAAATCACGCGCACATCGACCGGCACGGCGTGGGTACTACCGACCGGGCGCACCTGCGATTCCTGCAGCACGCGCAACAGCTTGACCTGCAATCGCATCGGCATGTCGCCGATCTCGTCGAGCAGCAGGCTGCCGCCTTCCGCCGCCTTGAAGAGCCCTTCGTGACTGCGCGTCGCCCCGGTGAACGCGCCTTTCTCGTGGCCGAACAGCTCGGACTCGAGCAGGTTCTCCGCCATGGCGCTGCAATTGATGGCGACGAACGGCCGGTCGCGCCGCGGGCTCGCCAGGTGGATCGCGCGCGCCAGCAGTTCCTTGCCGGTGCCGCTCTCGCCGGTCAGCAGCACGCGCGCGTCGGACTCCGCCACCATCTTCGCCTGCGCGAGCCGCTCGAGCATGAGCGGGCTGCGCGTGATGATCTCCGCCCTCCAGCTCTCGTCCGAATGCGGCAGGCCGGAGACTTTCAGCGCCCGCTCGACTTGACTCAGCAGGGTTTCCTTCTCGATCGGCTTGGTCAGGAAGCCGAATGCGCCGAGCTGCGTGGCCTCGACCGCGTCGGGAATGGTGCCGTGCGCCGTGATCAGCAGGACGCGCAGGCTCGGCCAGCGCCGCTGCAGCTCCTTGAGCAGTCCGATGCCGTCCATCTGATCCATGCGCAGGTCGCTGATGACGAGGTCGGGCCGGAAGCGGACCCCCGCATCGAGCGCCGCCTGCGCGCTCTCCACGGCTTCCACCTCATAGTTTTCCGCCCGCAGACGGATGCTCAGCAGCCGGAGCAGGCCGGGATCGTCGTCGACGAGCAGGATTCGCGCGCGCGGCCGGGTGATATCGCTCAAGGCGTCGCCTCGCCGTTGCCGCCGTTCCCGTTCTGGTCGTTGTTCTGGCCGCGATCGCGGATCGAGCGTTCGATGGAGGTGACCGCCTCGAGCTTCGATTCCGCTTCGTCGAGCGCTTCGCGAAGGCGCCGGTTCTCGTCCAGCGCGTTGCGCAGGCGTTGCTCGGTTTCCGCATCGCGCTGATTGGCGGCTTCGGCTATCCGCGCGTGCAGGCGCCGGTTCTCGGCTTCGAGGATCAGGCGCTCTTCGATTTCCTGCAGGTGAATGGTCGCGAGCGCCCGTTCGTCCGGCAGCAGCGATTCCGGCGTGGCGAGCAGCTCGATCAGCATGCCCTGCGCCTCGAGCGCATCGGTCGTGGGATGCCCGGGCTGCCCGAGCACGAGAGCGAGGCGCAGGCGATTTGTGGTGGTTGCCGCATCTTCGTAGGCTTCGCGCGCGCGCGCGATGATTTCCGCCGTGACGGCGGGGTCGCCGCTGCTCAGCTCGCGCAGATCGTCCAGGTAGATGCTCACGCCGGCCGGCTCGGGCGGCGTTTCGTCGACCGGCGCCGAGCCCGACGTCGCCGTGCAGGCGGCGACCGCGACGCTCGCAAGCAGCAGGACCGACTGCAGCGCCGAATGCAGGGCCAACTGTAGGGCCGACTTCAGTCGGCCCTCCACTGCGCCCAATGCCGAACGTCTACGCATTGACGGCCACCGGGCGCGGCACGCGGGCCTGCTCGCGCGGCATGCGCACCCGGAAATGAGCGCCGGCGTGCTCGCCGTCGATCAGCTCGATGCTGCCGCCGTGAGCGCGGACGCACTCCAGGACCACGGAAAGACCGATGCCGGTGCCGCCGACGTGGCCCCCCTGTGGCAGCTTGCCCTGATAGAAGGCCTCGAAAATGCGCCCGCGGTCTTCGTCGGGCACGCCCGGGCCGGTATCCGCCACGTCGATGAGCACGTGTTCGCCCTGCGTCGACGCGCGGATATGAATCGTGCCGCCAGCGGGCGTGAATTTCGTGGCGTTCGAGATCAGATTGTCCATGACGCTGTGCAACTTTTCCCCGTCCGCGTACATGACGATGTCCTCGATTCTCATATCGAGGCGGACGCGGCTGCTGACGAGCGCCAGCCGGTGATGCCGGACGACCTGCTGGATCAGCGGGCGAAGCTCGACGGTATCCAGCTCGAGCTCGGCGGTCTTCGACTGCCAGGCGCTGAACGCGAGCAGGTTTTCGATGAGCTGTTGCAGCTTGAGCCCGTTGTCGCGCAGGATGCCGGTCACTTCGCGCTGGTCGCCGGCGAGCTCGCCGACCGCGCCGTCCATGAGCAGCTCGGTGCCCTCACGGATGTTCGCGAGCGGCGTCTTCAGCTCGTGCGACATCTGCCGGAGGAATTTGTTCTTCTCCTGCGCCAGCTCGAGCAGCCTGACCCGCAGCCACTCTAGCTGACGGCCCAGTTGCTCGAGGTCGTGCGGTCCGCTGACGGACAGCGGCCGTGAGAACGTGCCTTTGCCCAGCTCGCTGATCGCGCGGTCGATCTGCCGGATCGGCCGAGCGACGAGCAGCGTGAAGACCAGTACCAGCGCGAGCGTGCCCGGCAGCAGGGCGGTCGACAGCCACGCGAGCCCGCGCTGCGCGCGGCGCGCGCTCGACTGGAGCATGCCGAGTTCGGAATCGATGAGCCGGTTGCTGGCGGCGGCGATCACAGCTGCATGGGCGGAAAGGGCGCGGAACCGGTCCGGAATGGCCTCCGGCGTCGTGGTGCCGTTGCGCAGGTCCGTGAGGATGCCTTGGCTCGTGCGGCGAAGCTGCGTGAGGCTCTCGGTCACGGCCGCATCCGGCAGCAAGCCGGCCAGCACGCCGATGGTGTCCTCGAGCTCGGCATGTTTGGCCACGTAGGCCGAGAGGTGCTCGGGATTGTTGAGTACCTCGTAGTACCCCGCATTACGCTCCAGCGACGTGATCTGCTCGACGATCAGCCGGCTGGCGCGCGTCGCCTGCACACCGTGCACGATCAGGGCCTCGCTGCGTTCGGCGAGCCTGTCCATGTAGACGGACGCCCAGATGACGCCCGCCAGGAGCGGCACGGCGACCAGCGCAAAGCCGATCAGAATGAGGCCGAACAGGGACTTGGGGCGCGCGATCCGCATGGGTGAATGTTAGCAACTTTCCGTTCCCCCCAACCCCTCCTCCCGCGGGGCAGGCTGCAGATCATGCCACGTTTACGGCGGCTTTCGCTCCTTCAGCTTTCGCTCCCAATCCAGCGAAGTCCGCACGATGAAGTCCAGATCGTCATATTTCGGGTGCCAGCCGAGCGTCGTGCGGATCAGCTCCGAACGGGCGACCAGCGTCGGGGGATCGCCGGCGCGGCGCGGCTCCTCCCGGATGTCGAGCGCGCTGCCGTTGGCGCGTTCCACGGCATCGAGCACTTCGCGCACGCTGTAGCCATGCCCGTAGCCGCAGTTGAGCAGCGTGGACTCGCCGCCGTCGCGCAGATGAGTCATCGCCGCGAGATGGGCCGACGCGAGGTCTTCGACGTGAATGTAATCGCGCACGCCGGTGCCGTCCGCCGTCGGGTAGTCGGTGCCGAAGATCGACACGTGCGAGCGTTTGCCGACCGCCGCTTCGCAGGCCACCTTCGTCAGCAAGGTCGCATTCTCGGTGGACTGGCCGATGCGTCCGCCCGGGTCGGAGCCTGCGACATTGAAGTACCGCAGGATGACGTATCGAAGCTTCGTGACCGCGGCGAGATCGCGCAGCATCCACTCGCTCATGAGCTTGGACGTGCCGTAGGGATTGATCGGAGCGAGGGCGCTGTCTTCCCCGGCGAAGCCTTCAGGCGGAATGCCGTACACGGCGGCGGTCGAGGAAAAGATGAACGCCTCGACCCCGGCATCCGAGCAGCACTCCAGCAGATTGCGCGTGGAGCAGGTGTTGTTGCCGTAGTACTTGAGCGGCTTTGCCACGGATTCCGGCACGATCGTGTGCGCGGCGAAGTGCAGCACCGTGCGTATGCCGTGCCTGGCAAGCAGGCCGCTGACGAGCGCGCGGTCGCCGGATTCGCCGACGACGAGCTCGCCATGAACGACCGCATCCGGAAAGCCGGTCGAAAGATTGTCGAGCACGATCGCCGGAATCCCGGCCTCGCCGAGCTGGCGCACGACGTGGCTGCCGATGTATCCGGCGCCGCCGGTGACGAGTACGGGTGGGCTGCTCATCACGCGCATTTTACACAGTCGCGCTTTTGCGGTCTGATGCGACGATGCCATCCACCGATCAGCGCCCGGCATCGCCGGCGCCGCCGTATCAGAACCTGAGTCCCGAAACCATCCTGGATGCCGTGGAAAGCACCGGGCTTCGCTGTGACGGCACGTCGCTTGCGCTGAACAGCTACGAGAACCGCGTCTATCAGGTCGGCATCGAAGAGGCCGATCCGCTGGTCGTCAAGTTCTATCGGCCCGGCCGCTGGTCGCGCGAGTCGATACTCGAGGAGCATGCGTTCGCGCGGGAGCTGGCCGAGCGCGAGATACCGGTCGTGCCGCCCACACATTACGGTGGTGAGACCCTGCACGAATACGCCGGCTTTCTGTTCGCGATCTACCCGCGCCGCGGCGGGCGGTGGCCGGAGCTTCGCTCGCGCGACGCGCGGCTGCTCATGGGACGCTTCATCGGGCGGCTGCACGCCGTCGGGGCGACGGCGAAGTTCCGGCATCGTCCTGCGCTGGATGTCGACACTTTCGGCAAGGCGTCACGCGATTGGCTGCTCGGCGAGCGCTTCCTGCCGCCGGACCTGGAGCCGGCCTATCGCACGCTGACCGCGGACCTGCTGCAACGGGTCGAGGCCCGTTTCGCAGTCGTGTCCCCGCTGCGGCTCATCCGGCTGCATGGGGACTGCCATCCGGGCAACATTCTGTGGACGGACATGGGCGCGCACATCGTCGACCTCGACGACTGCCGCATGGGGCCGGCCATCCAGGATCTTTGGATGCTCGTGTCGGGCGACGAGAGCGAGATGGCCGCGGCGCTCGACGACCTGCTCGCGGGTTACGGGGATTTCCACGACTTCGACGACCGGGAGCGGACGCTCATCGAGCCGCTGCGGACCTTGCGCATGATGCACTATGCGGCCTGGCTGGCCCGTCGCTGGCACGATCCGGCTTTTCCGCGCGCATTCCCCTGGTTCGGCGAGCCGCGCTACTGGGAGCGGCACATACTGGAGCTGAAGGAACAGGCGGCACTGGTCTGAGAACCTTCAGACGCCGGATGGCAGATTTCAGAACGGAGCAAGACGGCCCGCCTCCGTCCCGGTCTGCTATCTGCGGTCGGCAACCTGTCGTCTGTTTGTGACGCAATCGGTTTCGCTCGGGGCGGCTTCCGGGCAGAATGGCGTCACCCGGTGGCGCGCTCGCGCGCCGGGAGGCACGGGAGGCAGGTCGGCCGACTGCCGCGCGCAGGGGACGGAAACGAGGGCGCATGAGAGCAAGCTTCTGGTCGGTGTGCTTCACCGCGCTGCTGCTCGCGGGTTGCGGCGGCGGCAGCGGCGGCGGCGGCGGCGGCAATTCACCGCCGCCCGGCGGCAATGGAGAAGCGACCGTCTCCGGCCGGATCACGTTCGACCAGGTCCCCCATAACGACTTCACCAACGGGCTCGACTACGCCTCGACCGTGCAGGCGCCGGTGAGGGGTGCCGTCGTGGAAGCCATCGGGGCCGGTGCCGGCGCGACGGTGCTCGCCAGCACCGAAACCGACGCCCAAGGCAACTATTCGCTTACCGTGCCGGCCAGCACGCAGCTCTTCATCCGTGTCAAGGCGCAATTGCTGAGCGCGGGCGCGCCGTCGTTTGATTTCACGGTCGTCGACAACACCAACGACGATGCGCTCTACGTGCTGGACGGCGCCGCGTTCAACTCCGGCACGACATCGACGGTCAGGAATCTGCACGCGCCATCGGGGTGGGGCGGGGCGTCTTACACCGGCGTGCGCGCGGCCGCGCCGTTCTCGATACTCGATACCGTATACCAGTCGTTCAACCTCGTGCTGTCCGCCGACCCGGACGCACAGTTTCCGCCGCTCGAGCTCAACTGGAGCCCGGACAACGTGCCGGTGCCTCCTGAAGGAGCATCACCTGCGGAACGACAGGCCGACCGCGAGCGGGGCAACATCGGCACCTCCTCGTACGTAATTTTCAATGGCGTCGGCGAGATCTATGTCCTCGGCGACGCCGGCAACGACACCGACGAGTACGACCGCCATGTCGTCGCCCACGAATGGGGCCACTATTTCGAGAACGAGTTCTCGCGTTCCGACAGCATCGGCGGGCCGCATATGAACGGTGATTATT
>JBOIDB010000083.1:0-44185 GCA_050740235.1 Gammaproteobacteria bacterium | reverse complement strand
GGCTGGTACGGCTTCGGCGCCGGACTGGCCGCAGCGCTCGACGAGCACGGAGAGCAAACGCTCCGCGAAATGACGGATAGCTGGCCGTTCCTGCGCACGCTGTTCGACGATCTGGAAATGGTGCTCGCCAAGGCCGATATGGACATCGCCGCGCGCTACGACGAGCTGGTGGAACCGAAGCTGCGTCGCTTCGGCACGCTCATTCGCGAGGAATATCAGAGAACGGTCGAGCTGGTTATGCGGCTCGAGCGCACCGATCGCCTGCTCGACGACGATCCCGTGTTGCGGCGCGCGATTCGCCTGCGTAATCCGTACGTGGACCCGATGAGCCTGTTGCAGGTCGATCTGCTCGCGCGCTGGCGCGCGGCCGGCAGTCGCGAGGATGCGATGCTGGGCGCCCTGCTCGCGAGCGTGAACGGCATCGCGCAGGGCTTGCAGAATACCGGTTGACCCCCTCCCCAGGGGGAGGGGGTGCGCCTGGCTCAGGTGTTGCGTTTCACCATGCGATAGAGGAACAGCAGGAGGATCGCGCCGAGAATGGCGATGATGATGCTGCCGATGTCGAACTCGTCGACGCTCCCCCAGCCGAGCGCCGAGGCGACGAAGCCGCCGATGAGCGCGCCGGCGATGCCGAGCAGGGTGGTGATGATGAAACCGCCGGGATCTTTCCCCGGCATGATGAGCTTGGCGATGATCCCCGCAATGAGGCCGAGGATGATCCAGGCGATGACTCCCATGATGATTTCTCCTTCTTGCTGACTTTACGCGGCCGTCAGTGACGACTGGTCTGTCCCCGGCGGTATATGCAAGAAAGAGTCCAACCGGCTGCCGGCCAGCCGCATGCGGTAAGCTGATGATTTTTATCTGGTTATAAAATGCGCCCGCCGGGCGAGGCTGGAAAGGCTGTCGCGGCCAAACCGTACAACACCAGACCGGCTATCGCGACGAACGACAGCCCCAGGTGTATCGCGAGCAGCGTCGCGAGCACGGCGCTGACGACGGAGGCAGAGCCGTTGATCGCCCACGCCCAGGGCACGAATGCGGGCGCATCGCGGGCGAGCTGCGCGAGTCCGAGCGGGAACGGCTGACCCATGCAGAACGCGAGCGGAGCGATGGCCGCAACTGCGATGCCGATCCTGAACGCATCGGGCAGCGCGGCCAGATGCGCGGCGGCGAATCGGATCGCCAGGAGATCCGCGATGCATAACAGCGCGATCAGCAACGCAGCAAACACGACATTTCGTCGGCTGCGTGCCGTCCGACGCCCCGCCCAGGCGCTGCCGAGCCCGGCGAAGACGAGGAACGTGCTCAGCACGACGGCCGCCGCGTAGACGGGATCGTGCAGGAGCAGAATGAGCTTCTGGATGAACACGATCTCGAGAAACAGGAAGGCGAGCCCGATCGTGCCGAAATACACGAGCGCGCGCCAGCGCGAAACCGGCTCAGGCCTGTTGCGCAGTCCGCCGGCGAAGAACAGCGGCAGCACGATGAGCACGAAAGCGGCGACGAGCGCCTGCACGAGCGTGGCGATCAGGACGAGGTACCCGCCTTCGAGCAGCGCACGACCGCCCTGCCCGCGCAAGGCGTAGATCTCCGGCACGGTCGACCACTTGAAGAAGTTGGAGAAGTACGGCTGATCGTCCGTCGCCGGCCGAACGTCGAACTTGTAAGCCTCGAAGAACGTCGATCCGTCGCTGCCCAGCAGAGACTTCGCCGCATCGTAAAAATAGGGGCTGGCCAGACGATTGAAGCGGTTGGCTTCCGAAGCGGGCATGCCCGGATACCACGCCGTGTCGAAGGACCGGGCGCCGCAGAATTCTTTGAGGGCCGCGATCTCCCGCGCGGTGACGACGCCATTCTTGATCAGCAGCGTGCTGGTCTGCCAGCCGCGGATCAGGATGATCTGTCGTTCGGGATTCGCGTCGCGCGCGCGCAGCACCTCGGCGGCGGTTGCGAGCAGCTTCAGCGTGTCACGCGGCGGCAGCTTGATCCAGCGCGAAACCGCCAGGTAGCCGCCCTTCGCGAGTCGGCCGAGATACAGGTCGAACGCCTCGACCGTGTACAGATAGCTTTCGCTGAGCGCATACAGACCGGCCGAGGACGCGGCGAACGAGCCTAGCGCAGCGATCTGAATGAGATCGTAGCGATCGCCGGTGGAAGCGGCGAATCCGCGCCCTTCCGCAGCATGCACGCGCACGCCGGGCGCGTCGTAAAGCTCGCCGGCAAAGTCCGCATGCTCATGCCGTACGAGATCGATGAGCTGCGGATTGAGCTCGACGGCGTCGACGTTGTCGGCGTCTGCGCTCAATGCTTGCAGGACATCCATGCCGCCTCCCGCGCCGAGAATGAGCACGGTTTCCGGTTGCGCGAGGTGGTACGGCAGCGCCGAGGTCATGTAGTCGAGGAATTCCAGGGATGCTTGCTCATCGCGGCTGTCAGGTCTTGCGGTGATCGCCGTCATCGCATCGCCGTCCGTGAACACGCCGAGCTGCGGCGGCGGCTCGGTCATCGCGTTCAGGCTCAGGCCCGGCGCATGGCGCAGCGGAACACGCGGGCTTTCGACGACGCTGAGCACGCCGAGCGGGCTCGAGCGCTGCCCGATGACGCGGGCGCCGCTGACCTCGAGCGCCTGGCTCATGGCTTTATAGGGCGAAAGGCGCGGCTCTACCCAGCCTGGCGGCGAGAGGACCAGACACACCCCGAGCAGCACGCCGATCAGCGGCCCGGCGCGCGGATGCCAGCGCAGCTCCACGCAGGCGAGCGCTGCGGCGAGCGCGCCCAGGGCGCCGATCATTCGCAATGCCGTGTCCGGAAATGCGGCGAACAGCAGCAGCACCACGCCCAGGCTGCCGAGTCCGGCGCCGATCAGATCAGCTGCATAAGCCTTGCCGACGCGCTCTCGCGCCCGCATCAGCGTCAGGCCGACTGCATTGGCGACGAAGAAGAACGGTATCGCGAGCAGCGTGTAGACGGCCGATAGCAGCAGCATCTGACGCGGCACCCACAGCATCTCCTCGGGATTGAACGGCACCCTCTGCGCGAGCGCGAAACAGACGACCGATGCAGCGCCGAACAACGCCGCATTGATCGCGAACGATGCTGCGTAGCGCCGGCCGAGGCCTCGGCCGAACAGGCTCAGGGCCGTGCCGCTCGCGCCGAAGCCGAGCAGCGCGAGGCTCAGGATCATGTAGGCGAAATGATGCCACTGGATGATCGAGAACAGCCGCATGAGCAGGATCTCGTAGGCGAGACCCGCCGCGGAGACGAGCGCCAGGGACAGCAGCGGCAAGCGGGGTTCGGTTCGGTCCTTACGAGGCATATTGCAGGGCGAACTCGATTCCGCGAGGCGATAGCCGGATGAATCCGGCCCTACCAGGCACGCCGCAGGGCGGACTTCAGTCCGCCAGTCCGGTCGGAGGTATCATCAGTCATGCCCGCCGGTCAGCGGCACGAACTGCACCGGCAGGATCTGCTGCGTCGTGACGGATCCTTCCTCGCTCTTCTCGACGAGCACGAGCTGTTGCGTGAGGAATCGGCTGCCGACGGGAATGATCATGCGCCCGCCCGGTTTGAGTTGCTCCAGCAACGGCGGCGGAACGTGGCTCGCGACCGCCGTGACGACGATGCCGTCGTAGGGCGCGTGCTCGGGCCAGCCGTAGTAGCCGTCGCCGATGCGAACCTCCACGTTTTCGTAGCCGAGCTCTTGCAGACGCCGCCGCGCGCTTTCCCCGAGGGGCTCGATGATCTCGATGGTGCGCACCGATTCAATGATCTCGGCGAGCACCGCGGCCTGGTACCCGGAGCCCGTGCCGACTTCGAGCATGCGCTGCCCGGGCGCGGGCTCGAGCAGGTCGGTCATGATGGCGACGATGTAGGGCTGCGAGATCGTCTGGCCGTGGCCGATCGGCAGCGGCCGGTTCTCATAGGCTGCGTCGACCTCGTCATCGGGCACGAAGCGATGGCGCGGCACGGTGCGCATGGAGTCGAGCACTGCCGTGTCCAGCTCGTCGCGGCCGAGATAGCTGCTCGTCGCGCGAACGTCGGATTCGATCTCCGTCACGAGCGCCTCGCGCTCGTCACGGAAATCATCATCGGCGGCGAGGACTGCCGGTGTAGCGAGCAGCAGAAGCAGCATCAGGAAGGTCATGCGGTTTCCCCAGACGTGGCTGACGAGGAAATGAAAACGCGCCCCTCCGCGTGCGATATCCCCGTTCGTTGGCGGATTCGCCTGTCGTCCATCGTCCGGCGCGCGGGTCGATTTGGCAAGCCCCGGCACGCCGGCGTTGGATGAACGATCGTGCCCGTGTTTTCGCTATGATCCGTGAAACCCGGATGTGGACCCCGCCTTCGCGCTTCCATGAAAGCCGTATTTCTCGATTTTGCCACCGTCAGCCGCAGTGACCTCGATGTGGCAGCCTTGAAGGCGATTCTGCCTGGCATCGAGCTCTTCGATGTGACCCATGCGCTCGAGCTGCCCGGGCGGATCGCCGGCGCCGAAGTCGTCATCACGAACAAGATCCGCATCGACGCCGCGGCGATCGCGGCCGCGCGGAACCTGCGGCTCGTCGCGCTCGTCGCAACCGGCACGAACAACGTCGATCTGGGCGCCGCGCGCGAGCGGGGCGTGGCCGTGTGCAACATCCGTGGGTACTGCACGGCCTCCGTCGTGCAGCATGTCTACGCGCTCATTCTCGCGCTGACGCATCATCTGGCCGGATACCAGAGGTTGCTTCAGGAAGGAGCATGGCGCGAGAGCCCGCAGTTCTGCCTGCTCGACTACCCCATTCGCGAGCTGGTCGGCAAGACGCTCGGTATCGTCGGCTTCGGAGAGCTGGGGCAGGGCGTTGCGCGCGCGGCGCCGGCCTTCGGGCTCGAAGTGCTCATAGCCGAGCGGCGTGGCGCCCCGCTGCGCGCGGGACGCATGGCGTTCGACGAGCTGCTCGGGCGCGCGGACATTTTGAGCCTGCACTGTCCGCTCACGCCCGAGACGGCGCGGCTGATCGGCGCCGCCGAGCTGCGGCGCATGCGATCGGATGCGGTGCTCATCAACACGGCGCGGGGCGCATTGGTCGATGAGCGGGCCCTTGCGGATGCCCTGCGCGCGCGTGCGATTGGCGGCGCCGGCATCGACGTGCTGAGCGAGGAACCGCCGGTCGGCGGCAACCCTCTGCTGGCGGGCGATATCCCCAACCTCATCGTCACGCCGCACATCGCCTGGGCAGCGCGCGAAGCCCGCCAGCGCGCCCTGGATGAAGTGGTCGCGAACGTCGCCGATTTCCTGGCCGGTGGGCAGCGCGGCCGCGTCCCGTAGGTCGGCGGACGCCGGGAACCCCCGCATCGAGTGCGGGGTCATCCCGGCCTACGGGCACCTTTGTCAGCTCGGCTTGCCGCTGGATTTCACCACCCCGGCGGCCCAGTCGACCACGGGCTTCAGGCGCGGCGAGGCCAACCGCCGCGCGTTGCGGAATTCCATCCAGCGATATTCGACGTGCTCGGAACGGCCCGTGAGCGGATTGGGGGGCAGATCGACCGTCTCGCTCTCGGTTCGCGCGAGGTAATAACGCGCGGTCTTGCCGCGGCTGTAGGGGCCCGTTTCGATATACGATTTGCCCCACACGAAGTCGAGATCGGTCAGCGTCGTCTCTTCGACGACCTCGCGAATGGCGGCTTCCATGGGCGTTTCGCCCTTCTCGACGAGCCCTTTCGGAAAATCCCAGTGATTGAAGGCACGCAGCAGCAGGTAGCGAATGCCCTTGGGCGTTTCCCGCACGACCACCACGCCTGCCGACAATCGCTTCCCTGAGTCACGCATGTGGTCGAGTATATCGTGGGGATGCCGTGCTCCGGCCCCTTGCGGGACGCAGGCAGGGGGAGGGATCGAACCTCAGGCGGCCGCGGCCCGGCGTGCGCCGGCTGCCGCCTCCGCGTGCTCGAGCACTACGGCCACGGCGTGGATCACCGCGGCGATTCTGGCGGCGCTCTGAATGGCTTCGCGGCTCAAACCCGCCTGGCGCAGCACCCGCTCGTGCGAAGCCATGCACGTGCCGCAGCCGTTGATGGCGGAGACCGCGAGCGAGTAAAGCTCGAAGTCGGTTTTTTCGCCGGCCGGGTTCGCGATCACGTTCATGCGCAGGCGCGCAGGCAGATTCCGGTACTCCTCGTCGCCGACGAGATGCGTGAACCGGTAGTAGACATTGTTCATGCCCATGATGGCCGCCGCGCTGCGCGCCGCGATGAGGGTTTTCTCATCGAGCCTGTCCGCGGCCAGCGCTTCGACCTCGCGGGCGAACGCCGGGTTGCGCGCGGCATGCGCGGAGGCCACCGCCGTGGCGAAGATCTGGCTTTCGCTCAGGCCCGGCGCTCCCTGTGGGGTCAGCACGCTCGACAGGTTGAGCTTCAGATCTTTCGCATAGTCGGGCATGCGTCCCTTGATCTCGTCGATGCTCATCGTGACTCCTTTCCTGGTTGGGGGATTCCTCAGGCCGCCTTGAGCGTCTCGTCGCCGGCAGTCCAGTTGCAGGGGCACAGCTCGTCCGTTTGCAGCGCGTCGAGAATGCGCAGCACTTCCGCGGGGCTCCGGCCGACGTTGAGGTCGGTCACGTAGACGAAGCGGATGATCCCCTCGGGATCGACGATGTACGTCGCGCGCTGCGCGACGCCTTCCTCGCGGTCGAGGATGCCGAGCGCACCGCTCAGCTCGCGCTTGACGTCCGCCAGCATCGGGAACGGCAGTTCGTTCAGCTCCTCCCGGTCCTTGCGCCAGGCAAGGTGCACGAATTCAGAATCGATGCTCCCGCCGAGTACCTGCGCGTCACGGTCGCGGAACTCGCCCTCGAGGCGTCCGAATTCGGCGATCTCGGTCGGGCAGACGAACGTGAAGTCCTTCGGCCAGAAGAACACGACCCGCCACTTGCCCTCGAAGCTGTTCTCGTCGAAGGTCTGGAAGGCCGACTTCAGGTCGTTGCTCACGACGCCGGTCAGCTTGAATTCGGGAAACCTGTCTCCAATGCCCAGCATGTTGATGTCCTCCATTTGTGAAGTGCGCAAAAGCATCCGGGAAGCGCTGCTCGGGGTCTGCCCCGGGATGGACACAGCATGCCGAAACTGAGACGATAACTCCAATCGATTGTTTTTATTGTTTCAATAGATTTTCTCAATGGTCAATATCAAGCTGCAGATGCTGCGTTATCTGGTCGCACTCGCGGACACCCGCCATTTCGGCCGCGCCGCGAAACGCTGCTTCGTCAGCCAGCCCACCCTGAGCACGCAGATACGGAAGCTCGAGACCGAGCTCGGCGTGCCGCTCATCGAACGGCGCGGTCGGCAGGCGGTCCTGACCGACGCCGGGGAAGAAATCGTGCGGCGCGCGCGCGGCATCCTCGGAGAGATCGACCAGATCGTGGAGATCGCGCGCCACGAGCAGGATCCGATGGTCGGCCGGCTGCGCATCGGCCTCATCCCCACTCTCGGGCCTTACCTGTTGCCCCACGTGCTCGGTGAGCTACGCGAGCGTTATCCGAGACTGCAGCTCCTGCTGGCCGAGCGGCAAACCGATCCGCTGCTCGCCGACGTGCGAGCCGGCAAGCTCGACGCCGGCGTCCTGGCGCTGCCCGTTGATGACGAAGGGCTCGAGGTGCGCGCGCTGTTCGAGGAACCGTTCCTCGTCGCCCTGCCGCCCGGGCATCGCCTGGTGGACCGCAAGGCGCTGAACGTGGAGGATTTGAACGGTGAGGAGCTGCTGCTGCTCGAGGACGGTCATTGCCTGCGCGATCAGGCGCTGGAGGTCTGCGGCCGGGTCGGCGCGCACGAGCGCCAGGATTTCCGGGCGACGAGTCTGGAGACGCTGCGGCAGATGGTCGCTGCCGGCGGCGGCGTGACCCTGCTGCCGGCGCTTGCGGTGGAAACTGCCGTGCCGAACACGCGCCTGATCGTGCGTCCGTTCACGCGGCCTGCGCCGTCGCGCCGCATCGGCGCCGTGTGGCGCAAGAGCAGCCCGCGCAAACCGACCCTCGAAACCGTCGCGGCCGTGATCCGCGAGATCATGGGCCGGTAAAGGGGGACAATCATGATTTCGCGTACGCGAAAATCAGGAATGTCTCCCTTACTCACGCTCTGCGAAGCGTGTTGACCGGCGCGTCGACGACGGCCGCACGCGTGGCGAGGATGCCGCTGACACCCACCATGAGCGTGCCGGCCAGCACGCCTGCGATCCAGACGAGCGGATCGGTCGTGTAATCGAGCTCGAAGAGCTGCGTGGCGAGCAGATAGCCGACCGCGCTGGCTCCGATCGCCGCGAGCAGTCCCGCCAGGAAGCCGAGCGCGAGGAACTCGGCGCCGACGCCCGCCAGGATGACGCGCCGGCTCGCACCCAGCGTGCGCAACATGGCACTTTCGTAGCGCCGCTCGTCGCGGGTCGCCTGCACCGCCGCGAGCAGCACCGTGAGCCCCGCCAGCAGCGTGAAGCCGAAAACGTATTGCACGGCGAGCGACGCGTTGTCCATGATCGAGCGAACCTGCTCGAGCAGGGCGCCCATATCGATCACCGATACGCTCGGCAGCCGCTCGGCCAGCTCGAGCAGAAAGCCGCCGCGCGTCTCCTCCGGCACGTGCACGCTGCCGACCCAGGTCGCCGGAAAGCCCGCGAGCGCCTCGGGCGAGAGCACCATGAAGAAATTCGGCTTGAACGAATCCCATTGCACGGAGCGCAGGCTCGTGACGCGCGCGGTCACGCTCTCGCCGGCGATGTCGTAGGTGATCGTATCGCCGATGTCGAGGCCGAATTCCGCGGCATAGTCTTCCTCGACGGAGACCTCGGCCTCGTCCGCCTCGCTCCACCATTCGCCACTCAACAGCCGGTTGTCGTCCTGCAGCTCCTCGCGCCAGGTCAGGTTCGACTCGCGGTCGGCGAATCGGCGCCCCTCGCTGCCGGGAAATTCGTGGTCCTCCACGGGCTCGCCGTTGACCTGTGTCATGCGCGCGCGCACCAGCGGCGCGAAGTCAGGCGCCGGCAGCCCGTGCGATGCGAAAATGCCACGCACGGTTTCGAGCTCGTCCGCCTGTATGTTGATGAGAAAATTGTTCGGCGCGCTTTCGGGCAGGCTGGCGGCCCAGGCATCGAGCAGATCAGCGCGCACGAAAGCAAGCAGCAGCAGCACCATGATGCCGAGCCCGAAGCCGACGATCTGCACGATGCTGTCGCGGCCGCGACGGGCGATATTCGCGAGCCCGTACCGCCAGGTGACGCCCACGCGCCCGCGCAAACCCTGCAACGTGCGCACCAGCAGCCAACCGCCCGCAGCCAGCACGGCCACGGTCGCGAGCGCGCCGCCGACGACATAGCCGAACAGCTCGGCATCACGCACGACCCACCACAGCATCAGCACGACTGCCGCCGCGGCGGGTGCCGCGATCATTGCGGTCCTCACGGGCATGGGCTCGAGCGCACGGTTGAGTATTCGCGCCGGCGATACGCGTTTGAGCTGCACGAATGTCGGCAGCGCAAACCCCGCGAGCATGACCGCGGCCGTGATCAGGCCGACGAGCAGCGGCCCGATACCGGCCGGCGGCAGGCTTTGATTGAGCATGCCGGACAGCAGCCAGGCCAGGCCGAACTGGGCGAGAAAGCCGAGCGCGCTGCCCGCAAGCCCCGCCGCCAGGGCAAGCATCAACAATTCGAGCAAGCTCGCGCGCAGAATGAAGCTCTGTCGCGCGCCGAGGCACTTCAAGAGCGCAACGGCGTCGAGGTGCCGCACTGCATAGCGCCGCGCCGCCATGGCCACGGCAACGGCGGCGAGCAGCACGCCGACCATCGCCGCGAGACTGAGGAAGCGCTGTGCCCGTTCGACGGCGCCGGATAGCGCCGTGCCCGACTCACCGACTTCGACGAGCCGCTCGCCGTCATCGATCCCCTCCTCCAGGAAGACGCGGAAGTCGTCGACGGCCGCCGCGTCGCCGGCGAACAGCCGGGCGTAAGTCACGCGGCTGCCGGGCTGCACCAGCCCGGTGGCCGGAACGTCCGCGAGATTGATCAGCAATGTCGGCGTCAGGTCGCCGAAGCGCAGGCTCTGATCCGGCCGGTATTCGAGCACGCGGGTGATTCGCAGGGCTTTCGCGCCGACGTTCAGCTCGTCGCCGACGCGCGCGCCGAGCAGCGCGAGCAGACGCGGCGCAGGCCATGCTTCTCCGGGAGCCGGGATCGCATCGGTTTCCCGCACCGCGCCGTACAGCTGGTCCGCGACCCGCAGCCTGCCGCGCAGGGGATAGCCTGCGGAGACCGCCTTCACCTGCGCCAGCGCATTGCCGGCGCCGGAGAAGACGACGCTGGCGAGTCCGAGCGTCTCGGCCGCGCGCAGGCCGCGGCGTCCCGCTTCGGCTGCGTATTCGGCATCGATCGGCCTTGCCGAGCGCACCAGCAGGTCCGCCGCGAGCACTTCCTTGGCCTGGCGGTCGACGGCCTGAGCGACGCGATCCGTGAAAAAGCCGACGGCGGTGAGCGCCGCCACCGCGACGACCAGCGCCACGACCAGGATCGCCAGCTCACCGGAACGCCAGTCGCGGCCGAGCGCTTTCAAAGCCAGTGCCAGCGCGGACATCGTCAATCCACTTCGGGTTGCAGCCGCCCGCCCTCGATCGGCAGCACACGGTCGCATCGCACGGCAATCTGCTCATCGTGTGTGACGAGCATGAGCGTCGTTGCCGCGCGCGCGTTGAGCGCGAACAACAGCTCGATGATGCGCGCACCGGTACGCGCATCGAGATTGCCGGTCGGCTCGTCCGCGAACAGCACCGATGGCTCGGTGACGAACGCCCGCGCGATGGCGACTCGCTGCTTCTCGCCGCCCGAGAGCTGGCTCGGATAATGCCCGACGCGCTCGCTCAGGCCCACGTGCCCGAGCACGGCGAGCGCCGCGCGGCGCGCACCGCCGCCGCCGGCCAGCTCCAGCGGGAGCATGACGTTCTCGAGCGCCGTGAGCGCGGGCAACAGGTGGAACGACTGGAATACGAACCCGACGTGACGCGCGCGCGTCGCGGCGCGGCCGTCCTCATCGAGAGCCGTGAGCTCCGCGCCGTTCAGCCAGATGCGCCCGCTGGTCGGCGTGTCGAGCCCGGCGAGCAGCGTGAGCAGCGTCGATTTGCCCGCGCCGGACGGGCCGACGATGGCAACCGATTGCCCCTGCGGGACGTCGATATGCACGTCGTCGAGGATGGCTAGCACGCCTTCGGGGCTGCTAACATGCTTGCTGACCCCGACAGCGCGCAACACCGGCGACTTCACCGCGTTTTCCGTCATGCGTAACTTCCTGCTTGCAATCCTCTTGCTCGGCGCGCCCGCCGCGAATGCGGCGGAGCCTGCCGTGCTGGTCGTCGGTGACAGCCTCAGCGCCGGGTACGGCATGGCCAGGGAAGCGTCGTGGGTGAGCCTGCTCGAAGAGCGGCTCGAGCAGGAAGATTACGGCTATCGGGTGGTGAACGCCAGCATCAGCGGCGACACGACCGAGGGCGGCCTCGGGCGCCTGCCGCGCGCGCTCGACAGGCACGATCCGGACATCGTGCTCATCGAGCTCGGCGGCAACGACGGCCTGCGCGGCTTCCCGCTCGGGCTCGTGCGGCGCAATCTCGAAGCCATGATCGAGCTCAGCGAGGAAGCCGGCGCGCGCGTCGTTCTGGTGGGCATGCAGCTTCCGCCGAATTATGGTCCCGCGTATACCAGCGCGTTTCGTGACATTTACCCGGAGCTTGCCGACGAGCACGACATCGCGCTGATCCCGTTCCTGCTCGAAGAGGTCGCGCTCGATCCGTCGCTGATGCTCGATGACGGCATTCATCCGAGCGCCGCGGCGCAGGAGAAGCTGCTGGACAACGTCTGGGCCGTGCTCGAGCCGGAGCTGGCGGCGCTCGGGGGCGCGGCGGCAGCCGGCCAGTGAGGCGGGATGATTTAAAACCCTGACCGGACGATAATCGGCCCCATCCGAATCCGGGGAAGAGGCTGTGGAGAGAATCTGGCTGGAGCACTACCCGCCCGGAGTCCCGGCAGATATCGATCCCGGCCAGTTCGCGTCGCTCAAGGACATCATCGAGCAAAGCTGCGCGAGCTTTGCTCACCTGCCGGCCTACACGAACCTGGGAAAAACGCTGAGCTTTGCCGAGCTGCTCGAGCTCAGCTGCCATTTCGCCGCTTACCTGCAGAAAGTCGTCGCCCTCGACAAGGGCGACCGCGTGGCCATCATGCTGCCGAACGTCCTGCAGTACCCGGTCGTGGCGTTCGGCACGCTGCGCGCCGGCATGGCGGTCGTCAACGTCAATCCGCTGTATACCGCGCGCGAGCTCGAGCATCAGCTCGTGGACTCAGGCGCGAAGGTCGTCGTCATACTCGAGAACTTTGCTCACGTGCTGCAGAAGGTGCTCTACAAGACCGCCGTGCGCACCGTCGTCGTGACCGCTGTCGGCGATCTGCTCGATCTGCCGAAGCGGGCGCTGGTCAACTTCGTCGTCCGGCGCGTGCAGAAGAAAGTTCCGCCATGGGATATCCCGGAAACGATCCCTTTCCGGCGCGCAATTGCGGACGGCAAATGGCAGACCTTCGACGGTGTGACGCTGGGGCATGACGACGTCGCGTTTCTCCAGTACACGGGCGGAACCACCGGCATCGCGAAAGGCGCGATGCTCACGCACGGCAACATGGTCGCCAACTCGCTGCAGGCCGCGGCCTGGTTCGGGCCGGGGGCGGAGGAGCAAGTCGGCGGCGCGGTCGTCATCACCGCGCTGCCGCTGTACCACATCTTCTCGTTGACGGCGAATTGCCTGACCTGGCTGAAGCTTGGCGGCAACAACGTGCTGATCACCAATCCGCGCGACTTCCCTGGATTCGTCAATGAGCTGCGCAAGCACCGCTTTACGTTCTTCAGCGGCGTGAACACGCTGTTCAACGCGCTTCTCAACACACCTGGTTTCGATGCGCTGGACTTCAGCGGCCTCAAGATCACCATCGGCGGCGGCATGGCGGTGCAACGCTCCGTCGCCGAGCGCTGGCAGAAAGTCACCGGCAACGTGCTGACGCAGGCCTACGGACTGACCGAGACCTCGCCCGCCGCGTGCGTGAATCCGCTGCATCTCGATGCGTTCAACGGCTCCGTGGGCCTGCCGATCTCCTCGACCGAGGTCTCCATCCGCGACGATGCGGGGGCCGAGCTGCCGCTCGGCGAAATCGGCGAAATCTGCATCCGTGGACCGCAGGTCATGGCCGGCTACTGGAACCGGCCGGACGAGACGGCGAACGTCATGATCGAAGGCGGCTGGCTGCGCTCGGGCGACCTCGGCCACATGGACGCGAAGGGCTACGTCTTTATCGAGGACCGCAAGAAGGACATGATCAACGTATCCGGCTTCAACGTCTATCCGAACGAGATCGAGGCCGTCGCCGCCAGCCATCCAGGCGTGCTCGAAGCGGCCGCCGTGGCCGTGCCCGACGAAAGCTCCGGCGAGGCGATCAAGCTGTTCGTCGTGCGCAGGAACCCGTCGGTGACCGAAGCGGAGATCATCGAGCACTGCCGCACGGAGCTGACCGCCTACAAAGTGCCGAAGAGCGTCGAGTTCCGCGACGAGCTGCCAAAATCGAACGTGGGCAAGATTCTGCGCCGCGCGCTGCGCGACGAAGAATTGTAGGGCCGGCTTCAGCCGGCTATCCGGCCGATGGATTCGGTTGCTCTGTAGGACCGGCTTCAGCCGGCCGTCGGGGCCGTTACAGGAACACGCTCACGAACGTGTAAAGCAGCAACCCGACGAGCCCTCCGACCAGCGTGCCGTTGATGCGGATGAACTGCAGGTCCCGGCCGACCTGAAGCTCGACTCGCCGTGAGGTGGCGCGCGCGTCCCAGCTTTTCACCGTCTCGCTGATGACGTCACTGATCTCCTGGCTGTAGTTGCGCACCACGTAGAGCGTCGCATCGCTCACCCAGCGGTTGATCTGCTCGCGCATCGACGCGTTGCCGGCGAGCGCCTTGCCGAAATCCACGACGCTGGCCTCGATGCGCCGGCGCATCGGCGACTCGGGGTCGCCGGCGCCCCGCACGACGAACCCCGTGACTTCGTTCCACAGCTCCGAGAGGTAATGCTGCATCGACGGGTGCTCGAGCACCTCGCGCTTGAACGTCTGGCCGCGCTCGATGAGCTGTGGGTCGGACTTCATCGCTTCGATGAGCTGCCTGATGCCTTCGTCGAACTTCTGGCGTGCCGGGTGATCGCTGTCGGCGCCGATGTTACCGAGCAGCCGCTCGAGCTCTGCGACGATCTTGTCGTACATTTTCTCGTCGACGAAATCCGGCAGCCACCACGGGCTCTGCGTCTCGATGCGCTCGCGAATCAGGTGCTTGTGCTCGTCGAGCTGCTCGCGCGCCGCGCGCACGAAGCTGTCGATCAGCTCCTCGTGATGCCGCCCGCGCGTCAGCATCTCGAGGATGCCGCTCAGCAGGGGCGTGATGCGCACCTGCTGAAGCGTCAACTGCAGATTCTCGCGCAGAAACTGCCGCAACGCCGCGTTGTCGACCGTCTGCAGGAACCAGGCCGCGAAAGCGCTCGCCGAGCCGGTGATCTTGCGCGCGTTGGCGCTCTGGCGCAGCCAGGCGCCGGCCCGGCCGGCGAAATCGAGCGACGCGAGCCGCGGCTCGAGCGCCTCGCGCACGAGGAAATTGTCCCGGACGAAACGCGCCAGGCTTTCGCCGAGCGCGTCCTTCTGGCGCGGGATGATGGCCGTATGCGGCACGGGCACGCCCAGCGGATGGCGGAACAGCGCCGTGACCGCGAACCAGTCCGCGAGCCCGCCGATCATGGCCGCCTCCGTGAACGCGCGTAGGTAGCCGAGCCACGGATACGCAGGCTCGGCCAGGTAGGCGGCAACGAAAACGGCGGCGAGCAGCAGCAGCAGACCCGTGGCGAAGCGCTTCATCTGCGCCAGCCGCAATTTCTGCGCTTGTTCGAGGCTGTCCGTGCCGGGTTGCGGTTTCACGCGTGATACGGCGGGCTCAGCTCTTGCACGGCTTCTATCATTACTGCGGCGTGCGCCGGATCGACGTCCGGATGAATGCCGTGCCCGAGGTTGAAGACGTGGCCGCTGCCGTAACCGAAGCTCTCGAGCGCGCGCGCAACTTCCGCGCGGATCACTTCGGGAGCCGCGTGCAGCACGGTAGGGTCCAGATTGCCTTGCAAGGCGACACGGTGGCCGACGCGCCGACGCGCCTCGTCGAGTCCCACGGTCCAGTCGATGCCGAGGGCATGGCAACCCGTATCGGCCATGTCTTCGAGCCACGCGCCGCCGCCCTTCGTGAACAGGATGCTCGGCACAGGATTGCCCTCGGGGTCGGCAGCGAGCTCCGCAACGATACGCTGCATGTACTGCAGGGAAAAGTCGCGGTAGGCGCGCGGCGCCAGCACCCCGCCCCAGGTGTCGAAGAGCATCATCACTTGCGCGCCAGCCGCGATCTGCGCGTTCACATAGGCGGCCGTGGCGCGTGTAACGGTATCGAGCAGGCGGTGCATATCGGCCGGCGCGTCGTACATCAGCGCCTTGATGTGCGCGAAATGCCTGCTGGCGGCGCCCTCCACCATATACGTCGCCACCGTCCACGGGCTGCCTGCGAAGCCGATCAGCGGCACGCGACCGTCGAGCTCCCTGCGCACCAGGCGCACGGCATCGACCACGTAGCGCAGCGACTCTTCCGGGTCGGGCACGGCGAGATTGCGAATGGCCCCGGCGTCGCGGACCGGACGCTCGAAACGCGGCCCTTCGCTATCAGCGAAATAGAGCCTGAGCCCCATCGCGTCCGGCACGGTGAGAATGTCGGAGAACAGAATGGCCGCATCGAGCGGAAAGCGCTCGATGGGTTGCAGCGTCACTTCGCAGGCCAGCTCGGGCGTTCGACACAGGGTCAGGAAATCGCCGGCGCGCGCGCGCGTGGCCCGATACTCGGGCAGGTAGCGTCCTGCCTGGCGCATCATCCAGACCGGCGTGCGATCGACCGGCTCGCGGCGCAGCGCGCGAATCAGCCGGTCGTTCTGCAAACGCCCCCCCGCCAACGCACCGCTCAAGGGAAGATCGACGCGATGGTCGCCTGGATGGCCTCCGCGGCGGCGCGCGGATCCCCGGCATCGCGGATCGGCCGGCCGACCACGATGTAGTCCGCGCCGTTGGCGAAAGCCTGGCGCACGTCGACGACGCGCTTCTGGTCGTCCTGCGGCCGGTTGTCGACCGGTCGGATGCCCGGCGTCACGACGATCAGGCGCCCGTCGATATGCTGCCGCAGCAGCGGCGCCTCCAGCCCGGATGAAATGACGCCGTCGCAGCCCGCTTCCAGCGCGCGCCGCGCGCGCGACAACACGAGCTGTTCGACGTCGCAGTCGAAGCCCAGGTCGTCGAGATCGCCGCGATCGAGGCTCGTCAAGGCTGTTACAGCCAGGATTTTCACGTCGCCCTTGGCCGCGGCCGCGGCCTCGAGCATGGCCTGATTGCCGTGCACCGTCGTGAAGCCGACGCCACGGTTGCGCAGGCGGGCGACCGCCGAGGCGACGGTCGCAGGCACGTCGAAGAACTTGAGGTCGACGAAGACCCGCTTGCCTTTGCCGACCAGCCAGTCGAGCAGCTCGAAATAGCCGTCGCCCATCATGAGCTCGAGGCCAAGCTTGTAGAACTGCACGGAATCGCCGAGCACGCCCGCGAGCCGGCGCGCGTGGTCGGTGTCGGGAACGTCCATGGCGAAGATGAGCCGTTCCCGGGTAGGGATGTTTTTCGTCACAGCGGTATTTTAGCAGGGCGCGGAGGCGTTCCTGATGTCCGGAAAAGGCGACATTCCGATTCCCTGTTCAGGATTCGGAAACCTCCGGACGTGCGTGTCAGGTATGCATGCGAGGATCGACGATGCGTTCGTGCTCGAGGATCGCATAACGATCGGTCATGCCAGCGATGTAATCCGCGACAATGCGCGCGCGGCCGGTTTCGCCCCGGGCGGACTCCTCCTTGCGTGCGGCTGCCGAGAACTCGGCCGGCATCAGCCGGATATCGCCGAAGAACTTGCCGAACAACGTCTGGATGACGTCGCGCGCCTTGCGCGTCATGCGCAGCACGCGGTAGTGCTGATAGACGCCGGCGTGAAGGAAATGCTTGAGCGCCAGATTGGCCTCGCGCATCGGGTCGGAGAACACCGCCAGGGAGCGCCCGGCGCCGCGCACGTCATCGATGTCCTGGGGCGATACCTCGGCAAGCTGCGCGCGCGTCGTCTCGACGAGGTCCGTAACGACGCGGTCGATCATGCGCCGCAGGATCTCACTGATCAGGCGCCGGCCTTCGAGATCGGGGTAGCGTCCATGGACTTCCTCCCAGGGCCCGCCGAAGCAGTCGAGTGTCTTGAGCGCATCGAGCTCGATGAGCCCGGCGCGGAGCCCGTCGTCGATGTCGTGGTGGTTGTAGGCGATCTCATCGGCGAGATTGGCGAGCTGCGCTTCGAGGCCAGGTTGCGTGCGCTCGAGGAAACGTTTGCCGACGTCGCCCAGCTCGCGCGCGTTGCGCGCCGAGCAGTGCTTGAGAATGCCTTCGCGGGCTTCGAAGGTGAGATTGAGCCCGCGGAACTCCGCATACTTCTCCTCGAGCTCGTCGACAACGCGCAGCGACTGCAGATTGTGCTCGAAACCACCGTAGTCTCGCATGCACTCGTTGAGCGCGTCCTGTCCCGCGTGGCCGAACGCCGTATGCCCGAGATCGTGCGCCAGGCAGATCGCCTCGACGAGGTGCTCGTTCAGGCCGAGAGCGCGCGCTGCCGTGCGAGCAATCTGCGACACCTCCAGCGAGTGCGTCAGCCGCGTGCGATAGAGATCGCCCTCGTGATTGACGAACACCTGGGTCTTGTAGACGAGCCGGCGAAATGCCGTCGAGTGGATGATGCGGTCCCGGTCGCGTTGGAATTCACTGCGATAGGCCGGCGGCGGCTCCGCATGCCGGCGCCCGCGCGAGCGGTCGTCATGCGCGGCGTAGGGTGCGAGCATTGCGACCGGAGTATCCATGGTCAGCCGCCAGCCGATCGGGCTTGCGGGCTCTCGGCTGTTGCATCCCGGAGCACCGCATCGAGCAGCGGCTCGGGGAAATCGGATGTGACTCCGGCACTGCCGATGGCGCCGACGAGCACGAGTCGCAACCGGCCGCCGAGCTGCTTCTTGTCGAGCGACATGGCCGTCCTCAACTGTGCCGGATTCAGTCCCGATGCCGCGGTCGGCAAGCCGGCGGCCCGAAGCAATGCCACTATGCGCCCGGCGCCGGCGTCATCGAGCGACTGCATGCGCCGCGACATATCGGCCGCCATGCACATGCCCGCCGCGACGGCTTCGCCATGCAGCCACTGCCCGTAGCCGGCGACCGCCTCGATCGCGTGGCCGAAGCTGTGACCGAGATTGAGGAGCGCGCGCCCTTCGCGTTCGCGCTCGTCGCTTGCGACGATGGCAGCCTTGATCTCGCACGAGCGGCGGATCGTATGCGCGAGCGCCTGGGGTTCACGTGCCAGCAGATGCGTCAGGTTCATCTCGAGCCACGCGAAAAAATCGGCGTCGCAAATGATGCCGTACTTGACGACCTCGGCGAGCCCGGCGCGAAATTGACGTTCGTCCAGCGTCGCCAGCGTGTCGGTGTCGGCGATCACCGCGACCGGCTGGTGAAACGCGCCGATCAGGTTCTTGCCGGCCTCATGATTGACGCCTGTCTTGCCGCCGACCGAAGAATCCACCTGCGCGAGCAGCGTGGTGGGTACCTGCAGCCAGGCAATGCCGCGCTGATAGCAGGCGGCGGCGAAACCCGCGATATCGCCGACGACGCCCCCGCCGAGAGCAACGACAGTGGCATCCCGTTGAAAGCCTCGGGTGATCAGCGCGTCGATGACGCGCGATGCCGTCTCCAGCGTCTTGGAAGCCTCGCCGGGCGGCAGGATCAGGTCGGCGGCGCGAAAGGCGGACAGGCTGGTTCGCACACGTGCGAGATACAGCGGCGCGACGGTCTCGTCCGTGACGACGAGCACGTCCCGCCCGCGCAGACGATCCGTGAAGAGATCTGCCCGCGACAACACCCCCGGGCCGATGTGGATGGGGTAGCTGCGCGGGCCTAAGCTGACTTCGAGGGTTTCCATCGATTTTTGCGCTTCGTCGTTACCACCCCCGTCATCCCGGCGAAAGCCGCGACCCGGTAAAACAAGATATTCTGGAACCCGGCTTTCGCCGGAACGATGGGGAGGCGTGCACACCCTATCTTAAGGGCAATCCGCCGCTCCCCCTAATTCCGGAGGGGATCACTCGCCGGCAGTTTCGAGGCGCTTGAAGAGTTCGGCAGCGACCGCCGCGACGCGGCGGCCGTCGGTCATGATGACGATATCGGCAATCGCGCGATACAGCGGTTCGCGCTCGCGCATCAGGTTTTCCAGCGCGGCGCGGGGATCGTCCGTATGGAGCAGCGGCCGCCGGTCCCCGTGGCTGGTGCGCTCGAGCTGCTGATCGATGCCGGCGTGGAGGTAGACGACGCAGCCGCGCGCAGCCAGGCGCTCGCGATTCTCAGGGTCGAGCACGACGCCGCCGCCCGTCGCGAGCACGATGCGGTCACGCTGCGTGAGCAGATCGACGGCGTCCTTCTCGCGGCGGCGGAAGCCGGCCTCGCCTTCCTTGTCGAAAATGTACGCGACGTCGACGCCGGTGCGCGTCTCGACCTCGAGATCGGTGTCACAGAAGGTGAAGCGAAGACGTCGCGCGAGCTGCCGCCCGACGGCGGTCTTCCCCGCCCCCATCGGGCCGACGAGGAAGACCCGCGATATAGCCACGGTGCCGGGAAGTTGAGCTCGGTTCAGTCGTTAATAGTAACGAAAAAGCTCGTTACAAGCCCGCCCGGCGACTCCACGGTAATAATGAGCTGGCCGGAACTCGTTGTATCGTCTGGCCCGACAAACACGCCGAAAAATTGCGGCTCGGTCGTGTTCGGGTACGTAAAGCTGCTCGGACCGATGATCTCGCCGTTGTTCGTCTCGAAGCTGATCGTAGTGCCGGCCGGCAGCGGATTATTCCGTACATCAGCGAACAGGAACGAGACCGGCTGCCCCGCTGCAAACGTCGTCGGCGTAATGTTGGCAGGGTCCGGTATGCCCTCGGACATGACGATCAGGCCCTGATCGAAGACGGCTACGGACGTTCTCGTGTCGTCGCAAAGCGTGTCGTGGGCGCACAGCAGGCCGTTGAACAGCATGCCGTCGTCGCCGATGTCATCGTACATGCCATCCGTGTCGAAATCGACGAATGGCTCGGCAGGGTCCCGGGCACCATTTTCATTGTCGTCCCGGAACGGCTCGCCGATGTCGGCGAAAGTATCGCCGTTTCCGAACACTCCATCTCCGTTGGTATCGGTGAAGCTTTCTTCGCCGATGGCGGACACGAGAATCGAGCTGCGGCCGGCTCTATCCGGCCCCGCACCGTCAGAGTCGCCTGGACGCGGATCCTGGCTGATCCAGTCCACGGTGCACGCGCCGTCGACGGTCGTGCACTGGCTGCCGATCTGCGCGCCTTCGGTCTGGAACGTGACCGCCGTGCCGTCGGGCACGGGATTGTTGAACCGGTCGGACAGACGAACGGTCACTGGTACGGTCACGCCATCGGTGTTCCACGCTTCCGGGTTCAGTGTTTCAATGCTGAGGGACGTGCTGTCCTGATCAGGGACGCCCGTCGTGATCGTGAGCTGGTCGGACTGCGTGGCGATCGTGGCCGTGCCGGTGTCGACGCTCGCGGTGACTCGCACGGACGTGGCTACGGTGCCCGCCTGCACGACTGTCTGCGCCTGGCCGTTGGTCCCGGTCGTTGCCATCGTCGGCGAGATCAGGATGCCGCCGACCGTCGTGTTCAGGCCGAACGTCATCTCTTCGCCGCTGACCGGCCCGCCGGAGGAGTCGACGACGCGGAAGACGACCACGGAGGTTTCCGAGCGGCCGGTACCGCCCGTGCCCTTCAAGCCGATGTTGGTCGGCGTGGCGGACAAGAACTCGATGGAGCCCACCGAGGCAGCCGCGACGGTGACCGTGGCGCTCGCCGTGAGCGCCTGGCCTTCGACGTTGGCCGAGGCGGTAATCACGTCGGCGCCATTGCAACCGGTCGCCGCGTAGTTCGAGATCGCGATACCCGTGTTCGTCGTGATCGGCGAATCGATGGTCGCAAGGCCCTGCGCCGAGCACATCGAGGAGAATGCGACGTCGATCGGATCGCCCGCGACCAGGTTGCCGGCGTCGTCGACGATAGAGACCGTCAGGCTGGTCGATCCGCCCGCGGGCAGCGTCGTAACCGCCGCGTCGATCACGCCAGGGACAAAAGTCGCGCCCGAGCCGTTGCCCATCTGGAACGTGTCGGTGGTGCCACCGCCGCCGCCACCGCCGCCGCCGCTGCCTCCACCGCCGCCGCTGCCGGGCGCGAGCGACGCGTCGCTGTCGCCGCCGCAGCCATTGATGAGCGCGCAGCAGGCCAGCGCAATCGTCAGAGAGAAGAGCTTACGCATCGATCTGTTCCCCTCAACACGCGCGGCGGTGTCCGCGCATTACAATCAATACACGTTCGCGCCGTCTCTCAATATGCGCGGCGTCACGAAAATCAAAAGCTCCGCCTTGTTGGAATCGCGCTGTGTCGTGCGGAACAGGACGCCGATTCCCGGCAGGTCGCCCAGGAACGGCACCTTGCTGCTGGTCTCGCGCCGCTCGGTCTCGTAAATGCCGCCGAGCACCACGGTCTCCCCATCGTTGACCACTACCTGCGTGATGACTTCGCGTGTGTTGATGCTGGGCACGAAGCCGCCGGTCGCGCTCGGCACCTGTTCGCCGACGCTGTCCTGGCTCACCACCATGTCCATGATGATGCGGTTGTCAGGCGTGATCTGCGGCGTGACCTTGAGGCTCAGAACCGCTTTCTTGAACTGCGTGGTCGTCGCGCCGCTCGACGCCGCCTCCTGGAACGGGATCTCGACGCCCTGCTCGATGCTGGACTCCTTCTGGTTGGCGGCGATGACACGCGGCGTGGATACGATCTCGCCGCGGCCCTCGGCCTGCAGGGCCGACAGCTCGAGGTCGATGAGGTAGTCCTCGTCGAGGATCGCGAGTCCGATGCGGCCGGCCGGGTTGTTGACCGGCAGGTTGACGTTGAAGCGGTCGTCGAGCGCCGGCGTGGTGACCGGGAACGGCTGACCCGTGTTCTGGATGTTGTCGAGCCCCGAGCCGATGATCGTGTCGTTGCCGGCCGCGCTGCCGCTCACCGAAATCAGACCGTCGCTCGAGTTGTCGGTCACGAACGTCGTGCCGAGACGCACGCCGAGCTGGCGGCTGAAGTCGTCGTTGACGATGACGATGCGCGACTCGATGAGCACCTGGCGGATGGGAATGTCCAGCGTCTGCACGAGCCTGCGGATGTCGGCAAGCCGGTCGGGCGTGTCCTGCAGCAGCAGCGTGTTGGTCCGCTCGTCGACGGAAACGCTGCCACGCTCGGACAGCATGGAATTCGCGCCGTCGGCGGTGAGCAGCGCCGCGAGATCGGAGGCCTTGGCGTAGTTCACCTGCACGAACTCGAAGCGCAGCGGCTCGAGCTCCATGCGATCCTTGCGCGCCTGCAGCTCCTGGCGCTCGCGCGCGGCGATCTCCTCGGCGGGCGCGACCAGGATGACGTTGTCCTGCTGGCGCATATCGAGGCCCTTGGTGCGCAGCACGATATCCAGCGCCTGATCCCAGGGGACGTTCTGCAGGCGCAGCGTGACATTGCCCGTCACGCTGTCGCTGACGACGATGTTCTGCTGGCTCACATCCGCAAGCAGCTGCAGCACCGCGCGCGTCTCGATGTCCTGGAAATTCAGCGTGAGCCGCTCTCCCGTGTATTCCTTGGCCGCTTCTTCCTCCGCGACGCCGACGGGTATGGGCGCCAGCTCCACCGTGAATTGATCGTCCGACTGATAGGCGACCTGCTCGAAATTGGCGTTGGTCGGCTCGATGATCAGCCGCGTATCGGAGTTCGCGCGCACCGCGTCGACGGTCTTGACGGGCGTGGCGAAGTCGAGCACGTCATAGCGCTGCATGAGGTCGCTCGGCAGGCTGGTATCCTGGAAGTCCACGATGACGCGCCCGCCTTCGCGGCGCACGTCCACGGCCGTGCGCGGGTCGCTCAGGGTCACGAGCACGCGCCCGGAGCCGTCCTCGCCGCGGCGGAAGTCGATCTCCTCGATGCGCCTGCCGCGTGCGCGCGGCGCGGCCTCATCCGGCGCGGCGGCAAATGTCGTGGCCGGTGCGCCGGAAGCGCCCCGCTCGCCGATCGTGATCAGGATGCTGTCGCCTTCCACGCGCGTCTGATATGCGACCATCTCCTCGAGATTGACGACCACGCGGGTCCGGCCGCCGGCTTCGGCAGTCGACACGGACTGCACGGCGCCGACGTCGACGCGCGTGCGCCGGTCGCGCATGACGAGGCCCGTATCGGGCAGGTCGATGGCGATGCGCGCGGGCTCGTCGATCGTGAACGACAACGGCTCGGGCGCCGGGCCGCTCATTTGCAGCCGGAGCTGAACCTGCTGGCCCGGCAGCGCCTGCACGTCGATATCCTCGAGGTCGGCGGCCATGAGCGCCGGCGCCGCGAGGAGCCAGGCCGCCCAGGCGATACCGCACTTCTTCAGTAATCGGCACATCATTGACATAACCCCCTCGAGCCCCTTCAGTCGGTCAGTTCTATGGCGGCGGGCCTTTCCAGGTATCCGCCGAGCCCGTCCGGCACGATCTCAATGAGCTCGATCTTCGAGCTGCCGATGGAAACGATGCGGCCGTCGTTCTGGCCGAGATGATTGCCTGGCTGGACGCGGTGCACGAGACCGTCGCGAGTCTGCACCAGTCCGAAGTTGCGGCCCTGGAGATTCAGGGTGCCCACCATGCTGAGCGTGTCGAGCGGAAACTGCTCGAGAAACTCACGGTTGCGATCGCGGTCCGGCCGCACGCCGGCGGCGCCAGGCGCGGCGTCCGGCACGTCCGGCACGAACGGCGAACGCAGCGTATCCGCCTGATAGGCGAACGTCTCGTGCGGGATGATCTCGGGCAGCGGCTCGATGCGCCTGCCGGGCTTGGCCTTGACCTCCGCAATATAAGCGTGCAGGTCGTCCATTTCGCCGCTGCAACCGGCCACGAGCACGGACAAGCCGACCAGCAGCACGCGCAACGCGCGCGTGCCCTCCCCCCTTCTCCTGTTCATGCGCCTCCCGCCTGCCCGGACTCGCCGAGCTCCTCCTCATCGAGATAGCGATAGGTCTTCGCGGTGATGTCCAGCACCAGCTCTTCGGTCCCGTCCTGGGCGTTCGTCTCCGGTTTGATCTGGATATCGTGCAGCGTGACGATGCGCGGCAGGGCCGCGATGCCACTGACGAAGTTGCCCATCTCGTGGAAGCCGCCGGTCAGCCGGATCTTGATCGGCAGCTCGGCATAGAAATCCTTGCGCTCCAGCGAGCCGGGCTCGAAAAGCTTCTCCTCGAGGCCGCTCGCCAGGCCGGTCTGCGAGATGTCGACCAGCAGGCTCGGCACCTCGGTCTGGTCGGGTAGCTGCCGCAGCATCGCGCCGAACGAGCGCTCCATTTCGGCAAGCTGGAGCTTGTAGGCTTCGAGATTCGCCGCCTTGTTCTGCTTGGATTCGAACGCCGTCTTGAGCTCGGTCTCCTCCTGCTCGGCGCGTTCCAGCGCGGGCTTGAGATTCTTGTAGGCGAAATAATAGCTGCCGCCCATCGCGACCACGGCGAAAATGATGCCGATGAGCAGAAAGCGGAACGGCGCGGGCCAGCGGCCGATATCGTTGGTGTCGAGCGACTGGAGCTGCTGAATGAAATTCATTCCGCCTCCTCCTCTTCACCGGTGTCTTCGCCAACCTGCTTGGCGGTGACGGTGAATTCGGCATTGCGGCCGGCATCGCCCGTCACGGTTTCCACCTTGATGAGCCCCGGATCGGTGAGCCACTCCGAGGAATCGATGTTGCGCATGTACGTCGAAACGCGCGTGCTCGATTCCGCCGCGCCGGTGATCTGCAGCGACCGGCCGGTTTGCTGCACCGTTTGCAGATAGACGCCTTCCGGGAGCGTGCGGGCGATCTCGTCGAACAGATGCACGATCTCAGGCCGGCTCTGCTGCAGCCGGTCGATGATCTCCATGCGCGCCAGCAGCCGTTCCTTCTGGTTCTCGAGGCCCTCGATCTCGGTGATCTGCTTGTCGAGCGCGGCGATCTCGGTCTTCAGCAGATCGTTGCGGGCGTTCTGGTGGTCGATCATGCTGTTGAGCGTCATGCGCATCACCAGCACGGCGCAAATGCCGACGAGGACGGCGGCAGCGGCGGCGATCGTGAAATTGCGCTGCCGCTGCTTGCGAAGCTCGTCGCGCCAGGGCAGTAGATTGATGCGTGGCATGTCAGTCGAAGCTCCTCAGGGCGAGCCCGCACGCCGTCAACAGCGCGGTGGCGTCCTTGCGGACGGCCTGCGCCTTGGCGCGCGAGGACAGCTTCATCTGGCCGAGCGGATCGCCGATCTGCGTCGGTATGCCGACACGGCTCGAGATCACGTCGGTGATTCCCGGAATGTTCGCGCAACCGCCGCAGATCAGGATCTGCTCCGGTTGCTCGCGGTTCCCGCCCGAGGCGAGAAAGAACTGCAGCGAGCGGCTGACCTGCTGCGTCATGTCGTCGATGAACGAGTCGAGGACTTCGGGCTGATAGTTGCTCGGCAGGCCGCCTTCCTTCTTGGCGCGGCCTGCTTCCTCGAGGCTCAGGCCGTAGGTGCGCATGATCTCTTCGGTGAGCTGCTGCCCGCCGAATGCGAAGTCGCGCGTGTACAGCACCTTGAGATCTCGCAGGACGCTGAAAGTGGTCGAGCTGGCACCGAAATCGACGACCGCGATCGTGTGATCGATGCCGCCGTCGGGCATCTGGTGCGTCAGCAGCTGGCAGGCGTTCTCGAGTGCAAAAGCCTCGACATCGACGACCCGGGCGGTGAGGCCCGCGGCCGCCACGGCCGCCTGGCGCTGCTCGACGTTTTCGGTGCGCGTTGCGACCAGCAGCACGTCCATCATGTCCGGGTCTTTCTCCGAGGTGCCGATGATCTCGAAGTCGTAGCTCACTTCCTCCATCGGGAACGGGATGTACTGGTCGGCCTGCAGCTCGACCTGACCCTCGAGCTCGTTCTCGCTGAAATGCTTCGGCATCTGAATGATCTTGGTGATCGCGGCATCGCCGCTGATGGCGATGGCCGCGTCGCGGCTGCGCGCGCCGGAGCGCTTCACGGCGCGCCGCACTGCGTCACCCACGGCTTCGGCATCGACGATCTGTTTCTCGTTGATGGCGTTCGGCGGCGTGGGCTCGGCCGCGTAGGATTCGACCCGGAACTGGCCACCGCTCTGGCCGAGCTCGATGAGCTTGACCGAGGAGGTGGTGATATCGAGCCCGAGCAAGGGCTTTGATGCGCGACCAAATAGCACGGTTTTCCCTTCTAAGTCCGTAGCTTGCAGCCGGAAGATAGTCTAGCGCCTGAGGTTATGCAACTCTTTATATAGCAATTCCGCCGGTGCCCGGGCGTGATTGCCTTCACAGTGTCGCCGATCGGATACAACATAATCCGTCCCCCCTCATCCCCGGACGCCATCCCTCGTGGCTCGACCGCCGGGCGCGGCGTCACGCACGCCCTGTCGAATATCGGGGTTGAGTGCCTCCTGGCGGGCCCCGCACGGCTCGTGTTCAAGTCATGCGATTCAGGCAAAACGCCCCTGCAGGCGTATGAGGCATCACCGGATGTGAGGATTGACGCGCCGGACGGTCAGCATCGAACGGGCGCGGCGCGCTTGCGGCGTGAGGTTGCGGATTCCGTCACGGCCGTTCGAACTGGCAGCCCCGCCGTCATAGGAAATCCCTTAGACCGGTGGCTTTGCGTCCCCGCCTTTCGGCGGGTTTGCCTGTTTATTCGCGGCCTAATATGCATAATCATGTCATTCAAAGCAAGGAGCTGTTTCCAGGTCTTTGACATATGTTCGCTCTTTGCGACGAAGGGCGTTCCACGCCGGGCTAAGGAGCGGACACGACGTGAGCCGATATGGCGACATACTCTGATTTTGCGATGCGGCTGTCCCGCGTTCTGAACCGCCGCTGGATCAAATGCACGGCCGGTGTCGCGCTGACAGGCATGTCGCTCGTGCTGATGGGCGGGCTCTCCGCCTATTACTACCTCGAGCCGAGCCTGCCCGACGTCGAGACGTTGCGCGACGTGCACCTGCAGGTGCCGTTGCGCGTGTACAGCCGCGATCACCGGCTCATTGCGCAGATCGGCGAGATGCGCCGCATCCCGGTGCGTTCCGAAGCCATCCCGAAGCAGCTCGTGCAGGCGTTCCTGGCCGCGGAGGACGATCGCTTCTTCGAGCACCCGGGCGTCGATTACCAGGGACTCCTGCGCGCCGGCATCGTGCTGCTCTCGACCGGCGAGATCCGCCAGGGCGGCAGCACCATCACCATGCAGCTCGCGCGAAACTTTTTCCTCACGCCCGAGCAGAAGTTCGTGCGCAAGCTCCGCGAGATCTTCCTCGCGCTGCGCATCGAGCACGAGCTGGACAAGCAGGAGATTCTCCGGCTTTACCTCAACAAGATCTTTCTCGGTCAGCGCGCCTACGGGGTCGGCGCAGCAGCCGAAGTGTATTTCGGCAAGACGCTGGACGAGCTTACGCTCGCGGAGATGGCGACGATCGCCGGCCTGCCGAAGGCGCCGTCGGACGACAACCCGGTGCGCAGCCCGGAGCGAGCCACGGAACGTCGCGCTTATGTCCTCAGGCGCATGCACGAGCTCGGTCACATCGATGCCGAAGTACTGCAGGCTGCGCTTGCCGCGCCGATGGAATCGCGCCTGCACGGCCCGACGGTGGAGCTCGACGCGCCGTACGTCGCCGAGATGGTGCGCCAGGAGATGGTGCAGCGATTCGGCCGCGACGACCTCTACACCGGCGGCTATCAGGTAACGACGACGCTCGACAGCCGGCTGCAGGCCGAGGCGGTGAACGCGCTGCGCCTTGCGCTGCTCGAGTACGACCGCCGCCACGGCTATCGCGGACCGGTCGCGGCGCTCGACTGGCCGCTGCCGCCCGCGGTTGCGGAAAGCGCAAATCCTGCGGATGTTTCGCAGGTCGCCGATGTGGCGGCGCGGCGCCGCGAGGCCTTGAACGATTTTCCCGATGTCGGCGGTCTCGCCACCGGGCTCGTGATCGCCGTCGGTGAGCAGGAAGCGCGCGTCTTCGTGCGTGGCGCGGGCGTGGTCGAGCTGGCATGGGAAGGCATCAAGTGGGCGCGTCCCTACATCGACGACAGCAATGTCGGCGCGGAGCCCGAGAAGGCCGCCGACGTGCTCGCGCCGGGGCAGGTGATCCACCTCGCGCGCAGCGACGAAGGCGGCTGGGTGCTGTCGCAGCTCCCGATCGTCGAGGGTGCGATCGTGTCGGTCGATCCGCTCGACGGCGCGGTGGTGGCGCTCTCCGGCGGCTTCGACTTCTTCCACAGCAAGTTCAACCGGGCCGTGCAGGCGCGCCGTCAGCCGGGCTCGTCGTTCAAGCCGTTCATCTACGCCGGCGCTCTCGACAAGGGCTTCACGACGGCGAGCGTCATCAACGACTCGCCGGTCGTGTTCCTCGATTCCGGTCTCGAGTCGATCTACCGGCCGCAGAACGATACGCGGCGCTGGCATGGGCCGATCCGCCTGCGCGAGGCGCTGGTGCGCTCGATCAACCTGGTCTCCGTGCGGCTGCTGCTGGATATCGGCGTCGGCTACGCGATCGATTACCTGACGCGTTTCGGATTCGTACCCGAGGAGCTGCCGCACGATCTTTCGCTGGCGCTCGGCAGCGCCGGCGTGTCTCCGCTGCAGATGGCGGAGGGTTATGCGGTCTTTGCCAACGGCGGCTTCAAGGTAGAGCCCTACATCATCGAGCGCGTCGAGGACGCCTCGGGCGAAGTGCTGTTCCGGGCCGACCCGCTCATCGTCTGCGAGGACTGCGAGCTGGAGCGCCTCCAGCAGGAAATCGCGGCGGAGGCCGAAGAGGAGGCGTCGCAGCTCGAGTTGCTGCTCTCGCCGAAGCCGTTGCCCGAGCCGGTCGAAGAGGAACCCGTCGTCGAAACGGGGCCGGTATCTCCGGCGCTCGAGGCGCTGTTCGACGAGCGTCCGTTCGCGCCGCGCGTGATCTCTGCGCAGACCGCATATCTGGTCAGCGACATGTTGCGTGACGTCATTGCGCGCGGCACGGGGCGCCGTGCGCTCGTGCTTCACCGCGACGACATCGCGGGCAAGACCGGCACTACGGACGACCGCCGCGACGCCTGGTTCAGCGGTTTCAACGGCCGGCTGGTGGCGACGGCCTGGGTCGGCTTCGACCAGGAACGCGGGCTCGGCCGTTACGAGGAGGGCAGCCGCACGGCGCTGCCGATGTGGATCCATTATATGGGCGCGGCGCTGGACGGCACGGAGTCGGCACGCCGGCCGCCGCCGACCGGCATCGTCCGCGCACGCATCTCGCCGGAGTCCGGCTTGATCGCGCGCGCCAGCGACCCGAATGCGATTTTCGAGATCTTTCGCGTCGGCCACGTGCCGCCGCGGGCGCCGATCGACGCCGCAGTCAACCCGTACGGGCCCGAGGGCAATGAAGAGGAGCCCGACGAGGAGATCCTGTTCTGACGGTTCCCGGTTTGCCTCGAGGCGCGCTCATGAAGAAGCGGGGGAACGGACGAGTCGAGAATCTGCGCCGCCGGCTGGCGCTGGAGGCGGCGCGCATCGTCGAAGAGCACGGCGTCGAGGATTACCGCCTCGCCAAGCGCAAGGCGGCCGAGCGCCTCGGCGTCGGCGACCACGCGGCGCTGCCGAAGAACAGCGAGATAGAGGCCGCGTTAGGCGAGCGCCAGCGGCTGTTCGCGGGTGATTCGCACACGGTATGGCTGCATCGACTGCGCACGGTGGCGCAGCGGGCGATGCGCCTGCTCGCCGAGTTCGAGCCGCGTCTGGTCGGCCCGGTGCTCAGCGGCACGGCGACGCGCCATTCCAACGTGCTGTTGCACGTCTTCGCCGATGCGCCGGAGGCCGTGGCGCTGCGCCTCATGGAGCACGAGATTCCCTATCGCGTCTGCGAGCGCCGTTTGCGCATGAACGCGGAGCGAGTGCTGCGGCTGCCGGGCTATCGTTTCGACGCGGGCGAGGTGACTGTCGAAACCACGGTGTTCCCGCCGCACGGCATGCGCCAGGCGCCGATGAGCCCCGTGGACGGGCGGCCGATGCGGCGGGCGGGGCTCAGTGAGCTGGAGCGGTTGCTCACGCAGTGAGCTTGTCGGTTTCAGGCGGCGAACGGGGAGATGCCTGTGTCCTTTCTCAGTCGCTCCCCGATATGAGCTTGGTGAGAAAGGACACAGGCATCTCCTTCATCAATGTTAGCGCTTGCTGAGCGCCACGGATTGTGTCGGCATTCCCGCCTGAGTAGCAACCCGCTGCCTCTACGGTGTCGCAACCATGTGCCGTGCTCGTTTTGACCGAGCGAGTATCGGGGAGCACTCGAAACGAGCGCGGCACATGACTCCTTCGCGAAACGTCCAGCCTGCGTTCTTCCTGCGTCTCGGCCTACGACATCGCCGGGAGAGGCGGTCCTGTATCCTTTTTCACCAAGCTCGTATCGGGGAGCGACTGAAAAAGGATACAGGACCGCCTCCGTTTCGAAGCGTCCACAGGCCGTTGCGGAAATGAGCCGGGAACCCGCGCATCAAGTGCGTGTTATCCCGGGCTACGGCGCTTTCCCGTGGCCTATCGTTTCTCCAGCGGTACGTAGTCGCGGCGTTCAGGGCCGAGATAGAGCTGGCGCGGGCGGCCGATCTTGCGCGCCGGGTCGGCGATCATCTCCTGCCAGTGCGCGACCCAGCCGACCGTGCGGGCGATCGCGAACATCACCGTGAACATCGACTTCGGAATGCCGAGCGCCTTGTAGATGATGCCCGAGTAGAAATCGACGTTCGGGTAAAGATTGCGCGCGATGAAATATTCATCTTCGAGCGCGATCTTCTCGAGCTCGAGCGACAGCTCGAGCAGCGGCGAATCGTTGTTGCCGAGCTGGGCGAGCACCTTGTGGCACATCGCGCGGATGATCTTCGCGCGCGGGTCGAAGTTCTTGTAGACGCGATGGCCGAAGCCCATGAGCCGGAACTTGTCGTCCGGATCCTTGGCGCGCTCGAGGAATTTCGGGATGCGATCAGCGCTGCCGATGGTCTCCAGCATGTTGAGCACGGCCTCGTTCGCGCCGCCGTGCGCGGGTCCCCAGAGCGACGAGATGCCGGCGGCGATCGCGGAGTAGGGGTTGGTGCCCGAGGAGCCGGCCAGCCGGACGGTCGATGTGCTCGCGTTCTGCTCGTGGTCGGCGTGCAGGATGAAAAGCAGGTCCAGCGCGTCCGCGGCGACCGGATCGATCTCGTAGCTCGCGCTGGGCACGGCGAAGAACATGTGCAGCAGGTTGGCGCAATAGTCGAGGCGGTTCTGCGGGTAGACGAACGGCTGGCCCATCGAATGCTTGTAGGCGGCCGCGGCGATCGTCGGCAGCTTCGCGATGATGCGGTGCGCGAACACGTCGCGATGCCGCGGGTTATTGATGTCCATGGTGTCGTGGTAGAACGCGGACATCGAGCCTACAACGCCGGAGACCATCGCCATCGGGTGCGCATTGAAGTGGAAGCCGTTGAAGAAGCGCAGCATCGACTCGTTGATCATCGTGTGCATGGTGATCGTGCGGCGGAACCCGTCGAGCTGATCGCGGCTCGGCAACTCGCCATAGAGCAGCAGGTAGGCCACTTCCAGAAAGCTGCTCTGCTCGGCGAGCTGATCGACCGGGTAGCCGCGATAGAGCAGGATGCCTTCCTCGCCGTCGATGAACGTGATGCTGCTCTCGCAGCTCGCAGTCGCCTTGAAGCCGGGGTCGTACGTAAACAGGCCCGCATCCGCGTAAAGCTTGCCGATATCCACGACACTCGGGCCGAGCGTGCCGTCGCGCACATCGAGCGGCACCTTCGTGCCGCTGCCGGGATCGACGAGGTCGTAGCGCTTGGTACTCATCGGCAAAGGTCTCGTGCTGTTCTTCTGAATCGGCCCGCAGGCAGACTGAGGGCCGCTGGCGCCGCCGGCTGGCTCGCGGCGCGGCGCGGTCACCGGATCTCGAACGAGAAGGGGACCTGCGGAATTATAGCTGCGATGCGGGAGAGAATACGACTCGCGGGAGACTTTTGCCGCGCGGACTTCGATCCGCCGATCGATCGCATGCGACCTTATTCGACGGTTTTGATCAGCTCGCCGGCTTTCAGCTCCCCGTCGGGATAGAGGCCGTTCATCAGGCGCAGCTGCTCTTCGGCATATCCGGGCACCGGTGAATCGGCCGCCAGCGACTCGATCGTCATGCCGGGCTCGACCTGGATGATGTTGATCTCGTTCGGCTCGGCGAGCTTCATTTCCTCGGCGGTCAGCGGGCGGAAGCTGCGGATGGTTTCGAGCATGGCCGCATCGGCGGATTCCGCGCCGCCGGCGTCCTTCGTCGCGCCGGCGACGATGTAGGCTTTGTCGTCGTAGAAAATGACGCCGAAGCGCACGGGCCGCGCACCATAGGGCGACTCTGCGCTCGGCGCGATCGCCGTGAAGCCTTCGAGGCCCTCCAGGTCGAGCTCCGCGCCTTCGCGCGGATTGCGCACCGCGAGCCGCTGCTGCAGGTAGTCTCGCGGCGTTCCCTTCACGTTGCGGTCTTCGACGGTAAGCTGCAGCACGGCCGCTTCTCCGGGCGCGATGGCGAGAATGCGATCGGGCAGATTCTCCACGCGCCAACCCTCCGGAAAACGCATGGTAAAAGCGAGATCGGCGTGATAGAAGTTGCGGCCCTTGAGAATGCCCTCGCTGCGGCTGGTGCCGAACGGCATGCCGTCCAGATGACGCAAGAACTCGGCGTCCTGGTCGGGCGCCGGCTCGCCGGTCGAGAGCGCCTCCGCCTCTCGCACGACCGCCTGCAGGCGCTCGTCATTGGACGGATGGGTCGAGAACACGCCGTGATAAGTGTTGGCCTCGCGACCTTCGGCCTCAGCGCGCGCCACCTCGAATTGCTCCTGGTCCTTGAGCACCTCGACGACCTCGATCATCGCCTCGGGCCGATAATCCGTGCGCGCCAGATATTCCGCGCCGAGGCTGTCCGCTTCGAGCTCCATGTCGCGGCCGTAGCCACGCACCAGCGCGGTGCCGAGCACGCTGGTGAGATCGTAGGCGGCGCGCGAGCCCGTGCCGATCGCCACGGCCGCGCCCGCAACGCCGGCCAGCGTGGATTGCGCCTGCTGTCGTGCCGCATGACGGGCCGTGACGTGCCCGATCTCGTGGCCGAGCACGGCGGCGAGCTCGGCCTCGGAGTTCAGGTAGGCGAGCAGGCCGCGCGTGATGTAGATGTAGCCACCCGGCAGCGCGAACGCATTGACCACGTTGCTGTCGAGCACGGTGAACCGGTAGATCAGATTCTCGCGGTGGCTGTTGTTCGCGAGGCTCTCGCCGACGGACTGCACGTATTTCTGCAGCTCCGGGTTCTCGTAGACGCCGAACTGCTCGATCACTTGCGGGTGGGCCTGGCGGCCGAGCGCGATTTCCTCCTGCTCGGACATGAGGACGAAGTCGCGCTCGCCGGTGGCGGGATTGACGGCGCAGCCGGCCAGCACGAGCAGCGCGCCGAGACTCGCCGATACCCGCCGAAGCGGGAGCAACGGGCGGCGGGACCGGGCGTGGTCAGTCATGGCGTCTCGATCGGCCGGCGCGGGGGCCGTGACATTCGACAGGTATTGAAGAAGCCATCCATGGCTTTTCCGGCAGCCTGCTAGCGGCCGGAAATACCGTATTTGCGGCGGAACTTGTCCACGCGGCCGCCTGTGTCGACGATCTTCTGCTTGCCGGTGTAGAACGGGTGGCAGCTCGAGCACACCTCGACTTGGAGATCCTCGCCCTTTGTCGAGCGGGTGACGAACGAGTTGCCGCAACTGCAGGTCACGGTGATCTCGCGATATTCGGGGTGGATGTCGGCCTTCATGGCTGCTCGCGCGCACGGTCTCAAAAAAAGGCCGTGTAGTGTATTCATGAGTATACGGCAATGCAACGGCGCACGGGTCGGGCGCCGTGCTGGGGTGCAGCGATGCAGTTACGGACGATCCGTAATGTATCGCATGAACTTACCGCGCATAAGCATCGGGAAACAGACGGCCTTTTTGTCTTATCCACAAAACCTGTGGATAAATCTGTGGAGGGATTGGGGCTTTCACGGACCCATGTCGCGTCACAAAAGTGACACAGTCAGATTGGCGAAAAAATCATCAATCGGATTTTGCTTTTTAAATCAGCCGCTTGAGTGTCAGTCCGCAGCCGGCGTTGCGCACCCGCCAAGGATCCGGTCGGCGCCGCGGTCGTCGCCCGGCCCCGTGTGTATAAGTAACCGGGCGGACGGATCTGTTAAGTCATTGATGTCGTTCGGAATGGTTTTCCAAACCCTCAGGCGGCAGTGTCGTGGCCTGCAGGATGTGGTCCAGTCGCACGCGCAACCGTTCCCCGACGGACGTCTGCGCGATGAGGAACTCCTCGCCGCGCAGAGTCTCGAGGTCAACCGGCCGGACGATCTCGAGGTGATCGATACCGTCCTCGCCGCGCCAGCGCATGCGCAGGCGCTGGTGGCGCATGATCGCGAGCTCGTACTCGCTGTAGGTCGAGCAGTCGATGGATTCGTAGTCACTCATGAGTCTGCGTCCTCGGCGGCGGCGCTTCGATTGTAGGTCCGATTTTCAGCGCACCGGAAGGGCGTGGCGGCGAGAATTCCGCCCTATGCGGCGGCTGACAGGAACATCGCCTGCAGGTCGTTCAGGAACCTCGAGCCCAGGGCGGTCGGCTGCCAGCCGCCGTCGGCGCGTCGGCTCAGCAGGCCGCGCGCGCGCGCTGTTTGCAAAGCACCTTCCACGATCGCGATCCCTGCTCCCACGCGCGCCTGAAAGGTTTCGCAGGCGAAGCCTTCCGGAAGCCGCAGCGCGTTCAGCATGAACTCGAAGGCGCGCTCGGCCGGGGCGATATCGCGCCTGCTCGCTATGCGCCGCTGTTCGTGCGCGTGGCGCATGTACATCAACGGGTGGCGCAGCTTGGCCGTGCGCCATACGCGGCCCGACTCGGAGTCGCTCAGCTTCGCGTGGGCGCCGGCGCCGATGCCGAGGTAGTCGCCGAAGGTCCAGTAGTTGAGGTTGTGGCGGCAGCGCCGCCCGGGCAGCGCGAACGCGGAGATTTCGTAGTGCTCGAAACCGGCTTCGGCGAGCCGCGCCTGACAGATCGTGTGCATGTCGAATCGCGTATCCTCGTCGGGCAGCGGCGGAGGCCGGCAATGAAAGCGCGTGTTCGGCTCGATCGTCAGCTCGTAATGCGACAGGTGCGACGGGCCCAGAGCGAGGGCGGCCTCCACATCGGCGAGCGCCGCGCCGGGCGTCTGGTGAGGCAGGCCGTACATGAGATCCAGATTGAAGTCGGCGAAGCCGGCGGCCTGCGCTTCCGCAACGGCATCGCGGGTTTCGCTCGCGGCGTGAATGCGCCCGAGCGCCTCGAGTTGCCGGTCATCGAAGCTCTGCGCCCCGATCGACACGCGGGTGATGCCTGCCGCGCGATACTCCGCGAACCGGCCGCGCTCGATGGTGCCGGGATTGGCCTCGAGCGTGATCTCCATGCCCGGCGGGCAGGCAATACGCGATCGCACGGCATCCAGCAGGCTCGCAACCGTCCCCGGCGCGAACAGGCTCGGCGTCCCGCCGCCGAAGAAGATCGACTCGAGCGGCCTCGGCGGCAGCGTGGCGAGATCGAGCTCGAGATCGGCGATCAACGCTTCGGCGTAGCGACGCTCGGGCAGCTCTCCGCGCCGCACGTGCGAGTTGAAGTCGCAATACGGACACTTGCGCACGCACCAGGGCAGATGCACATAAAGGGCGAGCGGCGGCGTCTGCAACATCCGGTCCAGTATCCGCTATGTGCCGGTCACGTTGTCAGCTTGCGTCGGAGAAACGCCGTGCGAGCTCGGCCAGCGCCTGACCGCGATGACTCAGCCGGTCCTTGGTGGCCGGATCGAGCTCAGCGGCGGTCAGCGGTCCGCCGCCGGGAAGAAACACCGGATCGTATCCGAATCCGTTCGTGCCGCGCGGGCTTCTCGCTATGACGCCTTCCCAGGTTCCCTGGCAGATGAGCGGCACCGGATCGGCCGCGTAACGAAGCAGGCAGATGATGCAGCAGAAACGGGCCGTGCGCAGCTCATCCGGCACATCCGCCATATCGGCGAGCAGCTTGCGCAGGTTGTCGGCGTCCGTGGCGCCCTCGCCGGCATAGCGGGACGAGCGCACGCCGGGCGCGCCGCCGAGCGCGTCGGTCTCCAGACCGGAATCGTCCGCCAGCGCCCGCAGCCCGGTACGCTGCGCGGCGAAGCGGGCCTTGATGATGGCGTTCTCGACGAAAGTGGCGCCGGTCTCCTCGGCTTCGCCGACGAACAGCTCGGTCTGCGAAACGACACGCACGCCGCCCGCCGCAAGAATGCGCTCGACTTCGGCGCGCTTGGCCGCGTTGCCGGAAGCCAGCACGACGCAGGGGCCTGCCGGCTCCTCGCCCGGCCGGGAGGGGGTATGCGGGCCGCCGCCGTGCAACTATCGCGCTTCGAGCTGCAGCTCGAGCAGACGCCGGTTGCCTAGTGCGGCCAGATCGAGCATTCGCTCCAGCTCGTCGCGCCGGAATGCGTGACCCTCGGCCGTCCCCTGCAGCTCGACGAACGCGCCCGCCTCGTTCATGACGACGTTCATGTCCGTTTCCGCTTCGGAATCCTCGGCATAATCGAGGTCGAGCACGGGCTCGCCGCGATAGATGCCCACTGAGACGGCGGCCACCCGGCCGTGCAACGGATCACGCCGCACCCGTCCCTCCAGGGTGCGCAACGCATCGGCGAGCGCCAGGTAGCCCGTCGTGATCGCCGCGGTGCGCGTGCCGCCGTCCGCCTGGATCACATCGCAGTCGATGGTGATCGTGCGCTCGCCGAGCGCCTGGAGATCGACGACGGCGCGCAGCGACCGGCCGATGAGGCGCTGGATTTCCAGCGTGCGCCCGCCCTGCCGGCCCCGTGTCGCCTCACGCGGCGTCCGCGTGTGCGTGGCGCGCGGCAACATGCCGTACTCGGCAGTTACCCAGCCGCGCGCGCTGCCGCGCAAGAATGGCGGCACGCGCTCCTCGATGCTCGCCGTGCACAGTACGCGCGTCTCGCCGAAGACACCGAGCACCGACCCCTCCGCGTATCGCGTATAGCGGCGCTCGAAGCTCACGGCGCGCAGCTCGTCCGCAGCCCGCCCGCTGGGACGCCGCGGTTGCTTGCCGGCCAGGTGCCGGTCACTTTCGTCGACTTGTTTCGCGTGGGTCATTGGTCAGATCGCTGTCGGCTCTTTACAAGGCCCGGAAAGCAGGCGGGAGACACTGTCAGCCCTGCCAACGCAGCGCGACCGCGGTCGTATTGTCGCTGTACGGGGAAGCGGCGCTGACCGCCTGCCGCCCGAGCGCATCGAGCTGCACGGCCAGCGCCGTGCCGTTACCGTCGCCGAGCGAGGCCAGTCTCGTATCGTCCAGGCTCGCCCAGAATCCATCGGTGCAAAGCATCAGCACGTCGCCGGGCGAAAGCTTGCGCGAGTTCGTCACGCTCATCGACGGCAGCGCCGCGTCGCCGCCCAGGCAACACTCGACGAAATTGCGCATCGGATGTCCCGCGACCTCGTCCTCGGTGATCAGCCCCTCTCGCAACAGTACCTCGACGTGGCTGTGGTCGCGCGTACGCTCATGCACGGTGCCCTTGCGCAACAGATACACGCGGCTATCGCCGACGTGCGCCCAGTGCGCGGTATCGTTCTGCACGACGCAGGCCGCGCAGGTCGCGCGCGGCCGGATATCCAGCGACAGACCTGCGCCGATTTTCACGACGTCGTCGTGCGCGCGCGCCACGGCGATATGCAGGAATCCCTGCGGATCGAGGATCGGCCGCGGCGTCTGCCAGAACTGATCGAGCATGGACTTGACCGCAGTTTCCGCGGCCCGCTCGCCTTCGGCGTGCCCGCCCATGCCGTCGACGACGACGAGAAACGCGACGCCGTCATCGAGCACGACGCGGGCGCGATCCTGATTCTGCTCGCGATCGCCGAGCAGGCTCAACTCGGCGCTTTCGATCTGCAAAAGGCTCTCCGGAGCGGCATTCGGGGGCCGGGGGTATCCCCGGATATCTGGCTGATTCTGAGCTGGCCGCGCCAGTATCCCAGAAACCGGCCCGTGACTGAACCGCGCGCAAGCTGCCCCGAAAGCGCTCGACGGCGCATGCCCGTCGGCGACTTCCCGGAAAGCATGCGTTGCGCGGCCGCGGCAGTCGTGAAAGACTTTTTCGCTGTCTTCGAACGATGGGCCGAGCGCAATGATCCAGAGCATGACCGGCTTTGCCAGACGCGAAAGGCCGGTGGCCTCGGATACCCTCGCCTGGGAGCTGCGCAGCATCAACCATCGCTTTCTCGACCTGAGCTTCCGCCTGCCCGAGGAGTTCCGGCGCTTCGAGCCGCGCTTCCGGCGCACAGTGATGGCCGCCCTCCGGCGCGGCAAGGTGGACTGCTCGCTGCAGCTTCAGCGCGCTCCGCGCGGACCGGCCGGCCTGCAGATCAACGAGGCGCTAGCGGCAAGGATCATCGAGAGCGCGCGGGTCGTCGGCGGCCTCATGACCGCGCCCGGCGCCGTGAACCCGATCGACATCCTGCGCTGGCCGGGTGTCGTGGAGGAGCCCCGGACGAATTTCGATCCGCTGCAAGCCGCGGCCACCGAGCTGCTCGAAGGCGCGCTCGAGGAGCTGGGCGCGGCGCGGCGCGAGGAAGGCACGCGCATTCATGCCATGCTCGAGTCCCGGCTGTCCGCGCTCGACGGGCTGTTGCGCGAGGTGCGCGCGCGGCTGCCGGAGGCGCATGCGCGCATTCGCGAGAAAACGCTCGATCGCGTGCGCCAGCTTGGCATCGACACGGCGAACGACCGGCTCGAGCAGGAGCTCGTGCTGCTCGCGCAGCGCCTCGACGTCGCGGAGGAGCTCGATCGTTTCGAGTCGCATCTCACCGCCATGCGCTATACGCTGGCCGGGGCGGAGCCGGCCGGCCGCCGCCTCGATTTCCTGCTGCAGGAGCTGAACCGCGAAGCGAACACGCTGGCGTCGAAGTCGCAGGACGTCGACACCACACGCGCGGCGGTGGACATGAAGGTGTTGATCGAGCAGTTGCGCGAGCAGGTGCAGAATGTCGAGTGAGAACGCCGTTGGCGCGCAGCCGAAGACCGGCCGCCTGTTCGTCGTATCGGCGCCGTCGGGCGCGGGCAAGACCAGCCTCGTCCGGGCGCTCGTCGAACGTGAGCCCGGCGTCGTGTTCTCGATCTCCTACACGACACGCCCGAAACGCGCCAACGAGATCGAGGGCAAGGACTATTTCTTCGTCGACCGGGCGCGCTTCGACGACCTGGTCGCAGCCGACGAGTTCCTCGAGCACGCCGAAGTGTTCGGCAACAATTACGGCACGGGCCGGCGCCACGTCGAGTTTCAGCTCGCCGACGGCAAGCACGTCATCCTGGAGATCGACTGGCAAGGCGCGCGGCAGGTCCGTGCGGCGATGCCAGGCTGCTGCACGATCTTCGTGCTGCCGCCGTCCGTCGCCGAGCTCGAGCGGCGCCTGCACGGGCGCAGCACGGATGACGAAGGGACCATCCGGCACCGCCTGGCGGAGGCCTCTGGCGACATCGGGCACTGGAACGAATTCGATTACGTGATCGTCAACGACGATTTCGACGTCGCGCTCGGTCAACTCACTGACATCCTGCGCGGCGCGGGCAAGCGTCAACGCACGACCGACGCCGAGGTGCGCAGTTTCGCCGAGCGGCTGCATGCCACCGCGCAGGAAGTTGCCTGAGTCGATTGGGGTGATAGGGGTCGGCGGTTAAGGGGTTCCCGGTACCCTTTCTCAGTCGCTCCCCGATACTCGCTTGGTGAGAAAGGGTACCGGGAACCCTTGCCGGACGGGATCACCTGCTGATCGCCACGTAGCATGGCGGCACGCGAGTATCAGGGAGCGACCGAAAAACGTACCGCTGACCGCTAAGGAGGGGATCTCCGCACCCTTTTTCACCAAGCGAGTATCGGGGAGCGACTGAAAAAGGGTGCGGAGATCCCCTCCTTCGCAGACCTTCTTTGCCGACTGCCGCTCAGTAAGCGCGGTTTGGCCGCTTTCGCCGGCATCTTGAACTGGGTAAACTGCCTCTTCACCCTGATTGAGGACGATTTCAACCAGATGGCCAGAATCACCGTCGAAGACTGCCTCGAGAAAGTCGATAACCTGTTCGAGCTCGTGCTCGTCGCCTCCCGGCGCGCGCGCCGCCTCGCCAACGGCGCCGAGGCGCAGGTGGCGTGGGAGAACGACAAGCCGACCGTGGTAGCGTTGCGCGAGATCGCGGCCGGTCATGTCGATGCCTCGATCCTCGAGGAGCCGGAACACCCCCCGGAGACCCAAAGCTCGCTGGAGGCGTCGGCGGAGGCCATTTTCGAGCGCACGCCCGCCATTCGCGAATGAACGCCAGCGCGCCTGCCTGATCCAAAGAGGATGAGGCGGGCCGGCGGTGCTCCATCGGCGTAGCACGGCACCGCCTGGAGCCAGCATCTTGGACAACACCGCCTCCGTTCTCGGCCGGATTCCGAAGGGCAAGCGCCCCAAGGACGTTAGCGCGCTGTTCACCAAGCTCGAGTCGTACCTGACGCCCGAGCAGGTCGGCCAAGTCTATGCGGCGTACGAGTTCGGTGCCGACGTGCACGGCGGCCAGCGGCGGCTCTCCGGCGAACCGTTCATCTCCCACCCGGTGGCGGTCGCGAACCTGCTGGCCGATCTGCACCTCGATGCACCCACTGTCACCGCCGCGATCCTGCACGACGTCATCGAGGACACGCCGACCGCCAAGGAGCAGCTCGCCGAGCAGTTCGGCCAGGAAGTCGCCGCGCTGGTCGACGGCGTCAGCAAGCTCGATCGCGTGCCGTTCCGCAGCCGCGCCGAGGCGCAGGCCGAAAGCTTCCGCAAGATGCTGCTCGCGATGGCTGACGACATCCGCGTGATCATGGTCAAGCTCGCCGACCGCACGCACAACATGCGCACGCTCGGCGCGATGCCGCCGGCGAAACGCCGCCGCATCGCGCGCGAGACCCTCGATATCTATGCGCCGATCGCCAACCGCCTCGGCATCAACTCGATGCGCCTCGAGCTGGAAGAGCTGGGCTTCAAGGCCCTGTATCCCTACCGGCATCGCGTGCTCGAGCGAGCGCTGCGACGCGCGCGCGGCAACCAGCGCCAGTTCGTGCGCCGCATCCAGGACCGGATCGAAAAGGCGCTGCGCAAGGCGGGCATCGACGCCCAGGCGCAGGGCCGCGAGAAGCACCTCTACAGCATCTACCGCAAGATGCAGCAGAAGGGGCGCTCGCTGAACGAAATCGTCGACGTGTTCGGCCTGCGCATCATCGTCGACAACGCCGACACCTGCTATCGGGTGCTCGGACTCGTGCACTCGCAGTATCGGCCGATGCCGGGCCGCTTCAAGGATTACATCGCGATTCCACGCATCAACGGCTATCAGTCGCTGCACACGACGCTGTTCGGCCCGAACGGCCTGCCGCTCGAGGTGCAGATCCGCACCGAGGACATGGACCGCATCGCCGAGTCGGGCATCGCCGCCCACTGGCAGTACAAGACCGGCGACAAGCTCGGGGCGGCGCCGCAGGCGCGCGCGGAGGAATGGCTGAAGGGCCTCATCGACATGCAGGGCAACTCCGAGGAGTTCCTCGAAAGCGTCAAGATCGACCTGTTCCCGGACAAGGTGTACGTGTTCACGCCGAAAGGCGAGATCCGCCGCTTGCCGCGCGGCGCGACCGCGCTCGATTTCGCCTACGCGGTGCACACCGACGTGGGCAACCGCTGCGTGGCGGCGAAGGTCGACAGGCGGCTGGTGCCGTTACGCACGCAACTGCTGAACGGCCAGAGCGTCGAGATACTCACGGCACGCGGCGCGAAGCCGAATCCGGCATGGGTCAATTTCGTCGTCACGGCGAAGGCGCGCGCGGCGATCCGCAATTACCTCAAGAATCTTCAGCGCGGCGAAGCCCGCGAGCTGGGCCGCCGGCTGCTCGATCAGGCGCTCGGCGAGTTCTCGACGTCGGTATGGAAAATCGGGCGCCGCAAGCTCAAGGCGCTGACCGACGAGCTTTCGCTCGAGGGCGCCGACGAGCTTTTCGAGAAGATCGGCCTCGGCGAGCGCCTGGCGCCGCTCGTGGCCCGGCGCCTGGTCGCCGACGGCGAGGATGCCGAGCCCGGCCGCCAGGCGGAGCCGCTGAGCATAGCCGGCACCGAGGGCATGGTGGTGACCTACGCGCGATGCTGCTTCCCGATACCCGACGACCCGATCATGGGCTATCTGAGCGCCGGCCGCGGCGTGGTCATTCACCGCAACGACTGCGGCAACCTGGCCGAGTACCGCAAGCAGCCGGAGAAATGGGTCGCCGTCGACTGGAAGCACAAGGTTGCGCGCCGTTTTTCGGTCGAGATCCGAGTCGAGGTCATCAACCGGCTCGGCGTGCTCGCCGAGGTGGCGGCGAACATTTCCGAAAGCAATACCAACATCGAGCACGTCTCGGTCGTCGAGCGTGACGGCGATACGTCGACGCTCATTTTCCAGATTCAGGTCAGCGACCGGCGGCATCTCGACGAGGTGCTCGGCCGCATCCGCGCGCTGCCCGACGCCTACAAGGTCACGCGAAGCTGCGCGTGAGCGGAACCGGCAGGATTTGAAGCATGGCGCGTAGCATCGTCACCACCGCCGGCGCGCCCGTCGCGATCGGCACTTATTCGCAGGCCGTCAAGGTGAACGGCCGCGTGTACCTGTCGGGCCAGATTCCGCTCGACCCGCGGACCGGCCGCATGATCGAAGGCGACTTCGCCGCCCAGGCGCGCCGCGTGTTCGACAATCTGGCGGCGGTCGCCGCGGCAGCCGGCGGCTCATTGGCCGATCTCGCCAAGCTCAACATCTATCTGACCGATCTCGCCGATTTCCCGACCGTCAACGAGGTCATGGCCGATTATTTCAGCGAGCCCTACCCGGCCCGCGCCGCCGTCGGCGTCGCCGCATTACCGCGCGGCGCGGCCATCGAGGCGGACGGCGTGCTCGAGCTGTGATCGATAAGCTGGCGAAGGTGCCCACCACCTTTGTCAATTGCTTTGTCGAGCCGCCTGCGTGAGCGCCGTTTGTCGATCGTTCCGTCAACCAGGCTGACGAAGGTGACCGGCACCCGGGCCGCGCCGCGTTCCGAGCCCGCCTCACAGCCGGTCACCTCACTGCGCGGCGTCGGCGCGGACCTCGCCGGCCGGCTCGCGCGCCTCGGCGTAACGACGCTCGAGGATCTGTTCTTCCTCCTGCCGCTACGCTACGAGGATCGCACCCGCGTCGCACCGATCGGCTCGCTGCGCGCCGGCGAGCGCGCCGTCGTCGAGGGCGAGATTCGCCTCACCGAAGTAGTGTTCCGCGGACGCCGTTCGCTCTTGTCGAGCATCGCCGACGGCACCGGCGGCCTGACGCTGCGCTTCTTCCATTTTTCGCGCGCCCAGGCGGACGGCCTGAAACGGAGCGCGCGCATCCGCTGCTTCGGCGAGGTGCGCCGCGGACCGGCCGGTCTCGAGATGATTCATCCCGAGTATCGGCTCATCGCGCCGGGCTACGAGCCGGCGATCGAGGAGAGCCTCACGCCGATCTACCCGTCGACCGAAGGCGTGCAGCAGGGCCGGCTGCGGCGCCTGACCGGACTGGCGCTCGACACGCTCGAGCGCCGCGGGCTCGAGGAGCATCTGCCGAATGAAGTGCGCGCCGCGCTCGACCTGCCGCCGCTCGCCGAGGCAGTACGGTACGTGCATCGTCCGCCGCCGGATGCCTCACTGGACCAGCTTGCGGCCGGCCGTCATCCGGCGCAGCGCCGGCTCGCGTTCGAGGAGCTGC
>JBOIDB010000082.1:0-46531 GCA_050740235.1 Gammaproteobacteria bacterium | reverse complement strand
CCCTTGCGATTGCGGCGCTGCCGGCCATTGCCGTGGATCGCATTGTCGAAAACGTGCGCGGTTACACGTGGACCGCGCACGGCCTGGAGCGCTTCGCGGCTCTGAGGATTTCACAGCAAGGCCGGGTAGTCGCCACCGGCGAGGCGGATGCGATCGGGCAGGGCGACGAGCTGACGCGCGTCGACGGCAAGAGCGTTACGATGCTGCCGGGTCTCATCGACGCGCACGGCCATGTCCTGGAGCTCGGCCGCGCTGCATTGCAGGTCGACCTCACGGGCGCATCGAGCCTGGACGATGCGTTGCGGCGGGTCGCCGAATTCGCCGACCGACATCGGGACGCCACGTGGGTGCTGGGCCGTGGCTGGAACCAGGAGCTTTGGCCATCGCGTGCATTTCCGCAGGCCGACGATCTCGATGTGGTCGTTGCCGATCGTCCGGTGTTTCTGACTCGCGTCGACGGTCACGCCGGCTGGGCAAACTCCCGCGCCATGCGGCTGGCGGGCATAGATTCGCAAACAGTCGCCCCGGACGGCGGCGCCATACTGCGCAGCGCGGCCGGCCCGCCGAGCGGCGTATTCGTGGACGCTGCGATGGCGCTCATCGAAGACAATATCCCGCAACCCACGGCAGCCCAGGACGAGGCGGCGCTGCTGTCCGCCATCGAACGGCTGGCCAGCGTCGGGCTGACCGGCGTCCACGACGCCGGCGTGAGCGCAGCGACCGTCGATCTGTATCGCAAGCTGGCCGACGAGGGGCGGCTGGAGCTGCGCGTTTACGCCATGCTCTCGGGCGCCGGCGAGAATCTGCAGGCCTTCGACGAGCCGCTGATCGACTACGGCGACGGCAGGCTGACGGTGCGCAGCGTCAAGCTGTATGCGGACGGCGCGCTGGGCAGCCGTGGCGCGGCGCTGCTCGCGCCGTACAGCGACGCGCCGGATTCACGCGGGCTCCTGTTTCACGACGCGTCGGCAATGCGCGGCCTGATCGACAAGATCAACGGGAAGGGGTTTCAGGCTTGCGTGCACGCGATCGGGGATGCGGCGAACCGGCAGGTCATCGATGCGTTTGCAGCGGTGCAGGACGGTCGGCCTTCACCGCTGCGCAATCGCATCGAGCACGCCCAGGTCGTCGCCCCGGCCGACATCGGGCGTTTCCGAGCGCTCGGCCTCATAGCATCCATGCAGTTCACGCACGCGACCAGCGACAAGAATATGGCCGAGGCGCGTATCGGCCCGAAGCGCATTGAGGGCGCATACGCGTGGCGAAGCTTTATCGATGCCGGCGCGATGATCGCCGGCGGGTCGGATTTTCCGGTCGAGGAGCCTGAGCCCTTCTTCGGGCTGCATGCGGCGGTCACGCGCCAGGACCATTCGGGGCAACCGCCCGGCGGCTGGTATCCCGAGCAAGCCCTCGAGGTGGGAGAAGCCCTGCGTGCATTCACGCTGGGAGCGGCATATGCCGCGCATCAGGAAAATCAGGTCGGCAGCCTGGAGCCCGGGAAGTGGGCGGATTTCATCCTCGTGGACCGGGATCCGTTCGCGATGCCGGCCGGTGACCTGTGGCGCGTCCGGGTGCTCGAAACCTGGCTCGCCGGCGAGCGAATCTACCAGTCGGCCGTTCAGAGGCCGCAGTGAGCGTGCTTGCGATCCGAAAATCACACTTTTCGGATCGCAAAGGTGAAAAAGCCATGGATGGCTTTTTCAACATCCTGTTAAGAACGCTTGTTGACGCGCGACCAGGACTCGCCGCGATCGAACAGCCCACTGTTGTACGGATCCACGCCGCCTTCGTCGGTTTCGAGCTCGAGGCCCGGGTCGAGAAGCGAGCAGACGCGGGCAGCCTCGGGATTGAGCGCGACGTGCCTGCCGGTGACGCTTGCAACGCGCACAGCCGGGTGCACCCCGGTCGCAGAGGCGGCGGTGCCGGCGACGGCCGGCGGTTTCTTTTTCAGGAACCCGAACGGATTGATCATGATCGTGATCTCAGCAACCCCTCTGGCGCCATACTAATGAGATCGCGATTGCCGAAACTGTGACCCCGGTCACGTTTCATTCGTGTCGGCCGAATCCGCGCGGCCGCGGAACGCGAAAAACAGGATACGCACGGACTGCACGAGCAGCCAGGGCGACGCCGCGAACAGCCAGGCGGCGGGCTTGCCGCGAGCGGCTTCACCGAACACGGAATCATAGATGCCGCCGAGGCCGCCTGCCTGCGGTCCGAGCACGGCCATGCCGGCCACCCAGACCAGGGCGGGCAGGATCAGGAAGCCGACAGCGAGCAGGCCCGCGAGCAGAATCAGCTCGCGCGCCAGCGGGCGTCTCAGGATGTCGAAGTCCCCGAATGGTCGCATCGGAGGATACTTGCCGACGGCGCGGCCACAGTCAACCGCGTCGATGCCGCGAACCCATGCGTAATGGCATGTGCACGCAGGAAAATCGCGGAAAAGCGCATTGTCCTGCGAATGTCGCGCCCTGATGGACTGTTGAAGAACTCTGTTTTTCGGTAGCCTGCTAAGCGATGCATGGCTGCATCGCCATTTTCAAGAACTGCAAGTCTTGAAAATGCTTGCGATCCGAAAATCACACTTTTCGGATCGCAAAGTTGAACATGCCCTTGACGATGATCGCGCCGGCCGAGTTGTCCGTGCTCGATTCCGTGCCCAGCCCCAGAAACTTGACGCGTCCGGGATCGACGTCGTAGCGGTCGATCAGACGCATGACCGCAGTCGCGGCCATCGTATAGACGCTCTGGTCGGTGCTGCGGACGCGGAAACTGCGGCCGACGACCTCCCTCACTTTGGGCCAGTGATTCCCGGTCCACTCGCACCAGTCGGCGAGCCAGACGCGATACGGCGGCACGTAAGCGGCGAGGCCGCTGATGCCGATGTGCTTCCTCTGGCTGTTTCGGGTCATGGGTGGGCCTTTTCGGGAGTCGAAATTCTAGTGTCCCGGGCCAGACCGCTCAAGACCTTATTGGACCGCCATCATTCGACCACGATTGTGACCGGCTCGGACATGACGGGCGGCTCGTGAGGCACGTGCAGGTGGTCGCCGAGCAGCAGCCTCAACCTGTGTTCGCCGGGCGGGAGTTCGATCTCCGCGCTCGTGCTGCCGTCGCCGAAATGCCGGTAGTTTTGGGTCGCCGGAATCGGCTGCGAAAGATCCGGCAGCTCCGCGTCGATGATAAGGTGATGGTGGCCGGATGCGGCCCGGGCCGTACCGGCCGGCACGATGTCGACGCTTTCCGCGCCGAACTCGAATCGCACCGGACTCGTGACGACGTCGCCGTCGCGGGGGCTTTCGAAGTATACCCGCGCCCCGTCGGGCGACGGCGTCCGCGCGGGTTCCGCCGCCGCCGGGGCCGTGGCATCGGCGGCCGGCGGTTCGTCCGCCCCGGTCCCGGAACGGCCGCAGCCCGCGGCAAGCATGAGCATCGCGGCGGCCGCCGCGGGAATCAGAATGTCGAGTCGCATGGCAATCACCCGGTTATCGTTTGCGGCAATCATAAATGTTCCTTCGTGCGAGCACACCCGACAGGGCACTAGTGTTGTGTCCCGGAAATAAGTAGTGCAAGTCGTTCGACCTTTGCCAGGATGGAATCGGCAGTGGCGGTCCAGACGAAGGGTCGTGAAGTGGCATTGTAATGGTCGACGAATTGATCGATTCGTTGGACGAGCGTTTTCACGTTGGAGAAGGAGCCACGACGGATCGCCTGCTGCGTGATGATGCCGAACCGGCGCTCGACCAGATTGAGCCAGGAGGCATAGGTCGGCGTGAAGTGAAGGTGAAATCGCGGCCGGCGAGCCAGCCAGGCCTTGACCTTGGCGTGCTTGTGGGTGGCGTAATTGTCGACGATCAGATGGACATCGAACTGTTTGGGGACTTCCCGGTCCACGTGACGCAGGAAAGCGAGGAACTCCTGATGCCGGTGCCGCGCTTTGCATTGTGTGATGACGTCGCCACTGGCGACATCGAGCGCGGCAAACAGCGTCGTCGTCCCATGGCGGACGTAGTCATGGGTGACGCCCTCGACGTAGCCGAGCCCCATGGGAAGCAGGGGTTGAGTCCGCTCGAGCGCTTGGATCTGGCTCTTCTCATCCACGCACAGCACCACGGCGCAGTCCGGCGGATTGAGGTACAGCCCCACGATGTCGCGGACCTTTTCGACGAAGAACGGGTCGTTGGAGAGCTTGAAGGTCTTTTGCCGGTGCGGTTGCACGCCGAACAGCTCGAACCACCGTTGCACGGTGCTCTTGGAAATGCCGGTGTGGTCGGCCATGCCACGGACGCTCCACTGCGTGGTCTGGGGCGGCGGACCTTGCAACGCCGTGTTAATGACTTCCGCGACGCGTTCGTCCTCCAGGCTTCGGGGGCGGCCCGGCCGCAGTTCATCATGCAGCCCTTGAAGACCCACCTCGAAATAGCGACGACGCCACTTGCCGACCGTGAGCTGGTTTAGCCGCATGCGTTTGGCGATGTCCTTATTGCTCTCACCCTCGGCGCTGGCCAGCACGATCTGGGCACGGCGCACAATCCCGTGTGGCAGGGACCGCGAGCCGGCAAGGGCGAGCAGTTGTGAGCGTTCGTCATCGGAAAGCGTAAGTTCAGGCAAGACGCGACCGCGTGGCATGAGTCCATTCTCCTCGAAGGAAGGGCATGGACCAATAATAGTTATTTATGGGACAGGACACTAAGTTCCCGGCGGCTCCTCATCCGCCGGCATGTCCGGAGTCGTCGGTTCGAGACTTTCCTGCGACGGCGGCGGCGCGCTCGTCGCTTCGGGCGCGCCCTCTTCGGCGGCCGCAATACCGATGACTCCGCACGCTACGTGCGCGCCCGCATCGCCGCTGGGCTGCGATTGCAGATCGTCCTCGCTCGCATGCACCACCAGTGCGCGGCCGATGATCGAGTGGGCACCGCTCAGTGCGATCTGCTCGTCGCGCATGTCGAGGGTGACGGCAGCGCCTTCGGTCGCTTCTACATTTCCGAGATCGCCGACATGACGGGATGCGTCATCCGGCGCGCCGTGGGGATGGTCCTCGGGATTGAAATGGTCGCCGGCGGAGGTCGCGTCGGGCGCGGTGCAATCGCCGAACTCGTGGACATGAAAGCCGTGCCGGCCCGCCGACAAGCCCTCGATTTCGCCGCTGATCCCGATGCCGGTGCCGCCCATCTCGGCGCTCTGCACGGCTGCGCTGGCAAGCTGAAACCGCACGGTGCCCTGTGCCGAATTGCCTTCCGTCGGCGCCAGATGCGCCACTGCAGCCGTGATCTCGGGAGCGGCTGCCGTGTCCAGACCCTGGTCGGCGGGTATCGTCGTGGGGGAGGGCGTCGGCGTCTGAGAGGGCGTGACACGATCCCGTTGAGTATCCACAGCCGGCTCCTCGCCGATGGGTGTCGTCTCGACGGACCCCTCATCGTCCGCGCACGCGCCGAGCAGGAGTCCGAGGCCGGCCACGAGCGCGGCGGCGAGCGTTGGCCGTCGCGTAATGTCTGAAGTCCTTTGCATGGTTGCATCTTCCTGCTGTTGTACGCGGTACGGGCCTGCAATAAGCGCGCCAACCGCGCGGGTGCCGCGAACCGATGCGCCTGCGATGGCCGCGCGGTTGCTTGCGATCCGATGGTTCACCCTCAGGGGCCTCTTCAACCACGTTTATCGAAGGGGCCTTCACTCCGGAAGCCAACGTCATTCCTCCGCGACTTCGAAATACAGCCCTTCGACCTGCCAGAGCGTTTCGAACGGCCATTCCGGAATGATGTTGGCCTCGACTATCTCGCTGTAATTGCCACGGACGTCGAATACCAGCGCCGTCGACACCCGATGCTTCCCCGGCGTCTCGCCGACGAGCCGGATGGTCACTTTTCCGGGCACGCTGCTCTCCTGCACGCGGGCGGAAAGCTGGATGCGGTTGTCGTGCGGATCGTGAACGATCCAGCCGCGCAGGCACAGCTGCCCGGTTGCATCGCAGAGCACTTCGTCCTGCAGCACGTAATAGGTGTGGCCGAGAACGCCGGCCGACGCAAAAGCCAGCGCCGCCAGGACGGCGCCGGTCCGGCCGCGATTCATCGGCGACGCTGCCACCACAGCAGGCGCACGATCGCGTACCAGACCAGTCCGGCAACGGCCAGCAGGGCCGGCACCATTCGCCCCGGCCCGCCGCCCTTCAGATTGACGGCGATGAGCCAGAGGGCGCCGATGATGAACAGCGTAATGGAGACCAGAAGCTGCAGCCGAAGCCGGCCGCGGGCGCGCTTGTCGCTCGCGTGCCGCCTGGCCTGCAGCTCGTCATCGCTCGCGCCGCGAATCGTCGTCCCGCAGAGCGCGCAGCGTTCCGCGAGATTGGACACGAGGTGATTGCAGCCGGGGCAGCGAATCAGCGCCATGCGTGCCCGTCATTCGCGCCCGGACGATCGATCGATGAATCGGAACCGGTTCTCGCCGATTGTGACGATGTCGCCGTCCTGAAGGGCGTGCGCCTGCACGCGCGCGGAATTCACGAAGATGCCGTTCGTGCTGTTCAGGTCCTCGAGCAGCGTGCCGCTTTCCTGCACGATGACTTTCGCATGGTGCCGGCTCACGTATTTGCTGTCGATCTGGATGTCGTTGTCGGGAGTGCGGCCGATGACCATGTGATTCTTGAACAGCGGATACTTGATGAGCCGCTCGCCGTCGATAGCGACGAAGAGCTGCGAGGTCTTGCGGCGCGGGACGGAGTCCGGCACGCGCCTGGTCTCGCTCCTGGTCGCCGGCGGATGCGTGCTTTCCTGGCCGCTCAGGCGGCGGAGGTCGGCCTTGATGGCGTCGATTGCCCTCGCGCTCGAGTCGAGCTCCGCCTCACGATCCTCGAGTAATGATTCGGTTTCGACCAGGCGCGCGATGCTGGCATCCAGCTCCCCGCGCAAGGATTCGAGCGAAGTTTCGCGTTCGCGAAGCCGGCCGTCGAGCTCGGCGATGCGCTCGTTGCGCGCGGTAAGCTCGGCCTCGAGCTGCGCCCATTCGACCTGCCAGTCGCGAATCGATTCCTCGAGCGAAGCGATGGCTTGCGCGCGTTCTTCGAGCTCGGCGCCGAGCGTCGCAATGCCCTCTACACGCTCATCCCGCTCGGCGCGAAGCTCGTTCACCTCGGCGCTGCTCTGCTCCAGTTCCTGCTCGAGCGAGGTGCGCGCCTCGATTTCCTGCTCCAGCCGCTCGTTCTTCTCGCCCTTCGCGCGCAGCTCGTCCTCGAGGGCGCCGATTTTCTGACGGCGCTCATCGAGCGCCGCTGCGAGCTCCGCGTTCTCCTCGTCACGCTCGCCGAGGCGCTGCTCGAGGATGGCCTTCGATTCCTCGCCGGCCGCGATGGTTGCGCGCAACTCGTCGAGCTCGGTGCCCAGGCTTTCGACGGCCTGGTCGAGCTCGTGCACGACGCGGTCGCGCTCGGCGAGCTCGCTCTGCAGCACGCCCACACGTTCGGATCGCTGCGCGAGCTCCGCCTCGATGCTGGCCAGCGCTTCGCGCCGCTCCTCCAGGCTCTCGCGCAGCTCGGACCCGTCGACCATGGCTTGCTTCAGAGCCTTGTTGAGCGCCTCAATCTCACCGGTCCGCCGGGCGAGCTCCGATTCCAGGGCAGCGACGCCATCGGGTCGCGCCGAGAGCTCCTGCTCGAGCTGCTTGATGCGTTCGGCGAGCGCATCCGCGGCCGAGCCGGCGTCGCGCAGCGAATCGATCTCGTCGCCGAGAGCCGCAACGGCGGCATCCCGCTCCGCAAGCAGGCCATTCAATTCGGCAAGGCGCGCGTCGCGTTCGTCACCGCCGACGCGCAGGGCGGCGGCTTGCGATTCGTTCTCGGCGAGCGCCGCCTCGAGGCCGGCGCATTTTTGCGCTGCGCTCTCGATGGCTGCCTCGTGGCTTTCCGCGAGCCGGCGCGCGGCATCGAGCTGCGCCTGAAACTCGGCAATTCGCCCGTTGGTACTCTCGAGCTCGGCTTCGCGGCCGCGCGAGACGCTGCCGGCCTGTTCGACCCGGGCCTCGAGGCTGGTGATGGTCGCCAGGCGCGCGTCGAGCGTCTTTTCGAGCTCGGCGACGTCATGCCGAAGTTGTTCGTTGTCCTGCTCGAGCGCGGCAGCAATGTCCGCGCGGTCGCTCAGCGCTGCTTCGAGGGCCGCGAGTTTTCCGTGCTGGGCCTCGGCGGCAGCTTCCAGTTGCGCGAAAGCCTGCGTGCGATCGCCGACGCCGGACTCGAGCCTGGCAATGCGCGTGTCGCGCCCCGCGAGCGTCTTGGCGAACGACGCTTTCTGCTCGCGCAAATCCTCGAGCTCGCGTTCGAGCTCCGAGGTGCGGGCGCGCAGGTCGGCCAGCTCCGATCGCAGGCCTGACGTTTCGTCGTCCCGCGCGCGAAGCCGCGACTCCAGCTCGTGATAAGCGGCGTCACGCGTCTCGAGATCACTACGCGCCCGCGCCGCCGCGCGCCTTTCCGCCTCGACAGCCTCGTTCAGCTCGGATTTTTCGGCGTCCAGCCGCTCGATGCGCGCGTCGAAATCGCGCAGCGCGCGGCGTGCCGTGTCCAGTTCCTGGCGGACGGCGCGAAACTTCCGCGATTTCTCCCCGAGAACGATTCTCAGGTCGTCGATGGTCTGGCGAACGTCGAAGTCAGGGACTTCGGCGGCCGGCGTCTCCGGGTCGGCCGTAGGCGGGCCGGGGTCGAGCGCGCGCCAGTTGTCGGTGCTTTCGAGCTCCTCAGGCGGCGCGAGGCGTGATACCGCCGGCGGCCCGTCGATATCCAGCTCGGCATCGAGCTGCAGGGGATCGAGCACCGGCAATTCGTCGGTGCGATCGAGCTCGTCCTCGTCGTCGAAATCGGGCGTCGGGTAGTTCATCGCATTGCCACGAACCGCACGGTATCACGGTGCCTATACTGCCGCTCTTTGGGCAGGCTGCCAAGAGCGGCGCCCGGCGGAGCGGGGCCCGGCAGGCGATCAGATGCCCGGAAGCTCGTCCGCGGTCAATGCCTCGACGGTGTCGCCGGCCACTTCTTCGGCGATCTCCCGCAGCCGCTCGAGATCGACCGGTTGCTCGCTTTCGGCGATTTCCCGCACGACGTCATCGAGGCTCTCGTCGCCGTCGGTCTCGTCGCGTATTTCCTCGTCGAGCCCGCGCATGACCAGAACGGCGCGCGCTGTAATCGCGCCTTTCGATCGCCCGGCATCGAGATCGTCCGCGTCCTCGCTCCATTCCGAAAGCTGCTCGTAGGCGCGTTCATAGCGATCTTCGCTGATGGTACCCGACCGGCGCATGAGCTCCAGCGCATAGAACTCCGCCAGGCCTTCGACGATCCAGTCGTCACCCGGCTCGGCCCCCGCGCGCAGGGCGGCATGCATGAGCTCATGCATGAGCGTGCTCGTGCCGTTTTCGCTGATCAGAGGACGATCGGCGTGCAGGAATATCGAAGCGGGGCCGGACAGACCGCCGCGCCACATCGGGTCGCCGGCGCTGACCACGAGAAACACCTCATGGAAGTCGTCGAATACGCGCAGCAGCTCGGGGAGGTTCCAGTTCAGGAAGGCGAGGATATCCATTCGGCGTATGCCGTGGCCTACGGGGCCCGCCACGGCGACTTCGACGCCACGGATGCGCTCGCGCCGCACGCCGAGATTGCCCGCCGTCATCCAGCCGGTGGGCCGGTCGAAGCGACGATCCGAGTGCTCGACGCGCACCCAGCCGTCGTCCAGCCCGGGGTAAGGCGTCACGACCGACCAGCCGTCGGGGGCAGTCAGCTTGAGCCGCGCATCGGATTCGGCGCCGGCGGCGGTACGGACACGCGCAGGCGGAACCACGTCGTCGCCGCGGAAAAGCGCCCATTCGTCCGTCATCAGCGCATCGTACGAACCCGTGCCGCGCTCATGATCGATATCCGCTTCGAATTCGATGCTGCCGCCGTCCTCCGGCGGCAACCATCGGACATATTCGCCGTCCACGTCGATTTCGCCGTCACCGCTGAATCCGCGATGGCGTTGCGGTTCGATATGGAAGCGGATCTCGCGCACGAGCTCGGCGTCTTCGCCGAGCACCACGCGCACCTCGGCGATGCCATCCTCCGGCACGAGCTCGATCAGGTAATCGAGCTCGTAGGTTTCGCCGTCGTCGGCCGCGATATTGCCCGATGGACAAACGGCCGAACCTGCGATGCCGAGCAGCAGAGCGAGTCGGGCGGTGTGGGCGGGCATCGTGATGACTCCTGTAATCGGGGTCGCGCCGGGCTGCCGAGCGACACCGCCCGCATCAGACAATATAATGGTGCCGATTTCCAGTACGGCGGGGTTTCATGCTGCCGAGAACATTCTGGCTCGGATGCCGGTTGGCGCCGCTCGGCGCCGTACTGGCAGGCTGTTCGCTGCTATGGCCGGAAAGCGAGACCGCAGTGCCGTCCGCCGACGCTTCGGCCGACCGGACGGCCGAGGTCGTCGCTCCTTCGGAGGCGGCTCCTCCCCCGCTGCCGATTATTTTCTTCTCGGCCGATGGCGACGAGCTCGATATCGGCGCCCGCGAGAAAATCGAGATGATCGCTACGATCGCCAAGGATCCGCGCTGGATCGACCGGCCGATACTGGTGACCGGCCACAGCGACGCGCAGGGCGAGCCGGAGTACAACCAGTCATTGGCCTCGCGGCGCGCCGAGCTGGTTGCTGGCGAGCTGATTTTCGCCGACGTGGCGCGCGATCGGGTGATCGTTCGATCGGTCGGCGCGGAAGAACCGCTCGCGCCGAATCTGAACGCCGACGGCAGCGACAACCCGCAGGGGCGTGCATTGAACCGGCGGGTGGAAGTGCGTTTGCTCGTGCTTCCCGACGGCGCCGAACAGTGATCGCCGCTGCCGCCGATTCCGTTTCGCCGGATCAGGCCGTTGCCGCACGGTTCGGCATGCGCCGCAATCCCTTCGCCGGCGAAGCGAGCTCTCCCGATTTCACCGATGGCGAGAGCCTGTCGCGTCTCGTCGACGACGTTCGCGACACGCTGCTCGAGGGACACCTGCTCACGGTCGTCACGGGCGCAAGCCGCGCGCGCCAGACCGAGTTCGCGGATCGGCTGGCGAAAACCTTCGGCGAAGAGATTCGTTTCCTTTCCTTGCATGGGAACAAGCTGAGCTTCGCTTCCGCCGCAACGCGCACGCGTGCCGCTGCGCCGGCCAGGCTGCATCAGTCGATCGACAGCATCGAGTTCGTAGTCGAGTCGGCCATTCGCCAGGCCGCGCACATCGAGCGCGCCGGGTTGCTCATCGATCACGCCGACGGCCTCGACGCTGAATCCCTGCTCGTCCTGCTGGATTTCGTCGAGCGCTTTCGTTCGCAGCGGCCGCCGGTGCAGCTCGTGCTGATCGGCACGGAAAGCACCCTGCAGACCCTTACCGATGCGGCCTGCGCCCGGTTCGGCGACCTCGCCGCGCGACATTTCTCGCTGGATCGTCTGAGCAGGGTGGAAGCTCGCGGGCTGGTCGCGCGCCGGCTCCAGCAGGCAGGCGGAAAACGCGAGCTGTTTCCCGATGCATCGGTAGACGTCGCGCACGAGCTGACGAACGGATACGCCGATACGCTCATGGGCCTGTCGATGTGGGCGATGTGGCTGGCCGGGGAACGGGGCGAGCGCGTGCTGAAGCCGGCTCTCGTACGCGAGGCGGCAACAAGCGCGCTGCGCCGGGCGCCGCCGCCGGTTCAGGCCGTCGAACCGGCCGATGCGGGTTCTTTTGAAGTCTTCCAGCCGGGCAAGCTCACCGCCTTCGATAGGCCGAAGGCCGAGCCGTTGCGGCTGCCGGCCAGCTCGGGCCGGGCGGGTGAACGCCGGCGGGTCAGATTGCCGTACAAACGAAAGGCCGCGCCGGAAGGCGAGACACCGGCGACGTTGCAGTTACGGTTCGACATGAAATGGCTGGCGGCGGCGGCCGCGGCTCTGCTGGTCGCCGTCGCGATAGGTTGGGGCGTGTGGCGTGGTCAGCCATCCGATGGCGAGGCGGAAGTTGTCGTCGCCGATGCCTCGCCGGATCCTGATACGCGCCCGGCGCCTGTCGAGCCGGAGGCCCCGCCGGACGAACCGGCGTTCGAGGAGTTGCCGGCGATCGATCCTGCGCTCGTGGAAACGCCCGCATACGTGGACATCCAGAGCGGCGAAGTGAGCAGGGACAGCGGGGAAACCGTCGCGGAAGCGGCTCCCGCGGCGCCGGACGAGAGCGTTGAAGCGACGCCGGCGTCGGCTGCCGCGGGGACCGACGCCGTTGCGACACTGCTCGAAACGGCCCGGCGGCAGTTCGAGCAGCAGAAGCTCACCACACCGGCCGGCGACAACGCGCGCGAGACTTATCGGCAGGCGCTCGAGCGCGAGCCGTCCAATTCCGTCGCGCGCGAAGGCCTCGAGCGCATCAGGGCGACCTACCTGCAATGGGCCGACTCGGCTCAGCGCCGGCAGGACTGGAGCGATGCGGAGGTTTATTTGCGCCGTGCGCTGGCGCTGTCCCCGGACGATGCCTCGGTCGCGCAGGCGCTCGAGCGCCTGCAGGCTCGGCAACGCACGGTGACCGTCCCGCCGCCTGCGGCGGTCGTGGATGACTCCGAACAGGACGCCGCGCTGCTGCAGGCTGCCCGGGAAGGCGATGTCGTGGCGATCGCGGAGGCGGCCGAGAGCGGGGCGGCCCTCGATGCGCGCGATGACCGCGGCAAGACGTCGCTGATGTGGGCGGCGGAGCAGGGTAGCGCCCGCGCAGCGCGGCAGCTCGAAGCGCGCGGCGCCGACGTGGACCTGGCGACCGACACGGGCGACACTGCCCTGATGTATGCCGCGCAGGCTGGTCACGCGGACATCGTGCGTTTCCTCATCAACAACGGCGCCGACGTGGACCGGTCGAACAACCTCGGCTGGACCGCGTTGATGTATGCGGCGGTGGGCGGGTACGAGTCGGCCGTGCGGGAGCTGCTCGCCCAGGGCGCGGACGTCAATGCGCTCACCCAGGACGGAAAAGTGCCCCTGATGGCGGCGGCGCGAAACGGGCATGCCGCGGTCGTCAGCGGCCTGATCGACGCGGGCGCCCGTGTCGATCAGATGGATCGATCCGGCTGGACCGCGCTGATGTATGCCGCCTGGCAGGGGCACACGAGTGTCACCGAAGCGCTGCTCGCGGATGACGCGAGCCTCGATATCAGGAACTCGGAGGGGCAGACCGCGCTGACGCTGGGTATCGTGCGGCGCAATCGCGAGATCATCGATCGACTCGTGCAGGCCGGCGCGCGGCGCTGACGCGGATGACTTCGTCCCAGTCACCCTGCGTTCACGAAGATGCGTCGTCGGGATCGGCGCGATGGAAGCCGCTGCGGATGCCGAGCGGACCACGGGGCATATAGAGCTGGAGGTGGCGTCCGTCGCGAACCACCTCGAGGGTGACGGTACGACCCGCTTCGCCGCTGCGCGAATATCGCATCAGATCGTCGACAGTGAACAGGCGCTCGCCGTCGTACGAGAGCAGCAGATCGCCGGTTTTCAGGCCGGCATCCTGGGCAGGCGAACCTTCCAGGACGTCCTGTATCGCGATGCGATTCGCCTGCCCCATCGCGTACAGGAAACGGTCGTAGGCATCGTCCCCGATGGTTTCGCGCACGGCGACGCGCTTTGCCTGATTCTCCCGCCAGGCTTCGGCGAAACGTTCGTTGTCGATCTCGCCGCCCTGATCGGCCGCGTACTGGAGATTCATCATCTCCAGGTCCAGCGCATCCATCTGGCGTTTTATCTCGCGGGCCTGGGATTCCTCCACGCCCGCCGCGACCAGCGCACCTAAGGTATCTCCGGGAAAAATCCCCTGCATGGCGATCGGCTCGGAGGCTCCGTCGTCCTCGAAGGCCGTATATTCCACAGGCGTCTCGCCGCGCAACATCCGGACTTCCCCCTCGAGCGTTTCGAGTCTCCGCTCGAGTCGTTTGCGCTCTGCGGCGTCCGCTTCGATCCGGGCGATCAGGGAATCGATGGTTGCAGCGACATCCTCATGCCCGCCGCTCCCCGAATCGCTGACGAACGGTGAGGCGGGCACGTTCGGTGGGCTCCCGCCCGGCGGGCCGTCATCGAGCGCGAACCGGCCCACGAACATGCCGGAGCCGAGCGCCACAACGATGAGGCCTAGGGTCCGGATCATCCCGTTTTCCTTGCACGCTGCCTGGACGTGCCTGTTTTCAGTATAGACGCGAGGCCGGGAGCGGTGTTCCTCCGTTTCGACAAAGGCGTGCCATAATTCCGGCCGCAAATAGCCGCTGCGGGAAACCTGAATGGCTGCTTCGATTTCGTCCAGAACGCCGTTGACGGCACGGGTCGTGCGAGCGCTGTGCCGGGTGATGGTCGACGTCGACGATCCGCTCGATCGCGCTTGCGCCGAGCTGGCGCGGTTTCATGCACGGCATCCGCTGCGCGAGGCGGAGGTCGCGTCGCTTCATAATGCTTTGACGGCGCGCCTGCGCGGCTGCGCGACGGATCGACAGTCGCTCGTACCGGTCAGTGGGCAGGCCGGCGTCGACCATCGGCGGACAACGGCATTGCTCGAACGGCTACGGCGGATCGAGCCGGCCCTGGTGCATTATCTGTTCCGCGGCGCGTGCGGCTGGCCGCCTTGTCCGGCGGAGCCCGCCGTGGTCGGCTGGCTGGCCGCGCGCCGCGGTCGGTTCGCTTCCGTCTTCGATCGCGATCTGAAAAGCGCCCGCAAAAGGGTTCTGCAACTCGGCCACCCTGCCGTTCGCACGCGCGAGGACTGGGCGGATGCGGTAGACGCCAGCGGCGCAGGAGACGACGACATCACGATCGGGCGATACGCCGAAGCGCGCGCCTTGTACGACACGCAGGCCTATGCGTCCCGCTTCAATCCCGCGGACCGGCGCAATGTTCATCTGGGACTCGATCTCGGCGTGCCGGCAGGCACGCCGGTTCATGCGCCGCTCGAAGGCACCGTGCACAGCTTCGCGGACAACGACATCGCGGGCGACTACGGGCCCACCGTCATTCTCGAGCATCGCGCGGACGAGGTGCCTTTCTACACGCTCTACGGACACCTGCAACGCCGGTCGCTCGACGGGCTCGAGGCGGGACGGCGCGTCGGCCGCGCGCAGCGCATCGGCCGGATCGGAGCGCCGCACGAGAACGGGGGCTGGCCGGCGCATCTGCACTTCCAGATCATGACCGACATGCTCGGCATGAAGGGCAATTTCTACGGCGTTGGCGAAGCTGACAAGCTTGCGCTGTGGAAAAGCCTCTGCCCTGATCCCGAGCTGATAGTGTCCCTGGCCTGACGTCCGCGGGCGTGCAGGCCGCCCCGTCGACGTGGAGCCGTCCGCTCAACGGCTCTGCTTCATGAGCGGCGGTCTTCGCAATTTGCTCACCTGCTCGAAAGCGTACGCGATCTCGAGCAGCTTCATTTCGCTGAATGCGGCGCCGAAGAAAGATACGCCGACAGGCAGCCCGGAGATGAAGCCGGCCGGGACGGTGACGTTCGGGTAACCGGAGATGGCGGCGAGCGATGAGCTGCCTGTGCTGAAGTGATCGCCGGTGACGTAGTCCGTCAACCACGCGGGGCCGTTCGAGGGGGCGATCAGTGCGTCGAGATCGTGCTTCCGCATTACCTTGTCGATGCCTTCACGGGCGATCCGCTTGCTGGTCGCCAGCGCTTCCACGTACTCCTTGTCCGTCAGCGGCCCCTTCGCCTGGGATTCCTGCATGATGTCCTGCCCGAAATATGGCATTACGGTTTCAACGTTCGCCGCATTGAACTCGATTATCTCCTCGAGTGACTTCAGCGGAGCCTTGGAGGCAAAGAGATAGTCGTTGAGGTCGGCTTTGAATTCGTAGAGCAGGACTTCGTACTCGGCATCGCCCATGCCTTTCGTGTCGATCTCGACGGGATCGACGATCCCGGCACCCGCGGATTCGAGGGTCGCGATTGCGCCGTCGAGGATGTTCCGTATGCGCTCGTCGTTTCCTGCCGCGTTATAAGTTCGCAATACGCCGATCCTCTTGCCACGCAAGCCGTCGGCAGTGAGTCCGGCCGCGTAATCCGGTACGGATGCCGGACGGCTGCGAGTGGCAGGATCCGTCGCATCTTCCGCGGCAAGGACGTCGAGCAACAGCGCGGCATCCCGGACCGAGCGCGCCATGGGCCCGGCGGTATCCTGGCTGTGCGCGATCGGAATGATGCCGTCGCGGCTGACCAGGCCGAGCGTCGGCTTGATGCCGACGATACCGTTGATCGCGGCGGGACAGATGATCGACCCGTCTGTTTCCGTGCCGATGGCAAGCACCGTCAGGTTGGCGGAAACGGCGACCGCCGAGCCGCTCGATGAACCACAGGGGTTGCGGTTCGGGTCGTAAGGGTTCCTCGTCTGGCCGCCGAGGCTGCTCCAGCCGCTCGAGGATCGTTGCGATCGAAAGTTCGCCCACTCGCTCAGGTTGGCCTTGCCGAGGATGACCGCGCCGGCTTCGCGCAGCCGCGCGACGAGGAAGGCGTCGTCGGGCGCATGGTGGCCGGCCAGCGCGAGCGAGCCTGCGGTCGTGGCCATCTCGTCGCCGGTGTCGATGCTGGCCTTGAGCACGACGGGAATTCCGTGCAGCGGGCCGCGGGCGCCGGAGGCCCTCCGTTCATCGTCGAGCGCCGCGGCTATCTCGAGCGCGTCCGGATTGATCTCGATGATCGACCGCAAAGCGGGGCCGTTGCGGTCGATGTCCTGAACGCGCTGCAGATAGTATTGGACGAGCTGACGTGACGTGGCGTCGCCGCGATCCATCGAAGCCTGCAACCAGGCAACGTCCTTCTCTCGGAAATCCGGCTGCTCGATGATTGCGCATGCAGCCGTGACGAGGGTCAGCGCGCAAGCCAGGGCCGTCAGTTGCTTCATTGTTGTTTCAGCCCGAAGGTTGCGCGCTCGTCTGCCGAATACTCTGATAGTCTTTCGTGGAATTCAACTGTCCACCGCATGGGTGTTCCGCCATGGCGCTGCTGATCCTCGGCCTTCTGATTTTCCTCGGCGCCCACTCGACTCGCCTCGTGGCCGAAGGGTGGCGCCAGCGGCAGCTCGCGAGATTCGGCACCGGGCGATGGAAGGCGATGATGGCAGCGGTATCCATCGTCGGCTTCGTGCTGCTCGTATGGGGGTTCGGGCTCGCGCGGCAGCAGCCGACCCTGCTCTACGTGCCGCCGACGGGGCTGCGTCACGTCAATGAGCTGTTGACCGTGATCGCATTCGTGCTGCTCGCCGCGGCATACGTGCCGCGCAATCACTTCAAGGCGGCACTCGGCCATCCGATGACGACGGCAATAGTCGTCTGGGCAACCGGCCACCTGTTGGTCAACGGCATGTTGCACGACGTGTTGCTGTTCGGGGCGTTCCTGGCGTGGGCGGCGATCAACCTCGCCGTCTCTCGCCGGCGCGACCGCGCCGCGGGCATAATCCACGCGCAAGGCACACTCGGGGGCGACGCGTTGGCGCTGCTGATCGGTATCGCCGCCTGGGTGGCCTTTGCGTTCTGGCTGCACGCTCGATGGATCGGGGCCGATCCGTTTGCGTGAATGGGCGCGGCTGCACGAAGCGAGGGGGCAACGCTGTGACGATCGTGATTCTGGTGATCGGCCTGGCGCTGCTGGCGTGGACGGTGTTCACGTTCAATCGTCTGGTGCGCCTGCGCAATCAGGTGCGAACGGCCTGGGCCGACATCGATGTGCAGTTGAGCCGCCGGCACGATCTGGTGCCGCAACTGGTTGCCGCGGTGAAGGGCTATGCCGGGCACGAGCGCGCCGTGCTCGAAGCCGTGACTGAGCTTCGCTCGCAGGCATTGGCGCAGAGCAGTCCGGCGCGGCTGGGCGAGGTCGAGAGCGCTCTCGAAGGCGCGATCGGCCGCCTGATCCTGTTGCAGGAGGCTTATCCGGACCTGAAGGCCAGCGACAACTTCGCGCATCTGCAGCGCGATCTCGTCGAAGTCGAAGAGCATCTGCAGTACGCCCGTCGTTTCTACAACGGTTCGGTGCGCGACAACAACACGGCGATCCAGCGCGTGCCGGACCTGCTGATCGCGCGCGCTTTCGGCTTTGCCGAGGCGGAGTTCTACCAGGCCGACGACGACTCGCGCGCCGCAGTGCCGGTGGAATTGCGCTGATGCAGCGCAGCCTGATCAAGCACGTTTCGGGCCTGCTGGCCTGCCTGCTGACATCGTTGCCGCTGGCGGCCCAGGAACGCATTCTCGCTTACGACAGTGAAGTGGAGATTCGCGCCGACGGCAGCCTCGACGTCACCGAACACATCACCGTGCGGGCCGAAGGCAGCCAGATTCGCCGCGGCATCTATCGTGATTTGCCGACGCGCTACCGGGACCGCTACGGCAACCGCGTCGTGGTCGACTTCGAGATGCTAGGCGTGCAACGCAACGGCCGGACCGAACCCTGGTTCACGGAGGAGATCTCCAACGGCGTGCGCATCAATACCGGCAACGACGAGTTCCTGCCGGTGCCGGCCGAATACACGTTTACCCTGCATTACCGAACAACGCGCCAGATCGGCTTTTTCGCCGAGCACGACGAGCTGTATTGGAATGCCATCGGCACCGGCTGGGTGTTTCCGATCGAAAGCGGCAGCGTGGAGGCGCGCCTGCCGGAGCCCGTGCCGGTGGGAAGCATGCAAGCCGAGGGCTACAGCGGAGCCCAGGGCGCAAAGGAGCAGGATTTCGTGGCGACGCTGCCGGCGGCCGGCGTGGCCCGGTGGGAGCTGACCCGGCCGTTGATGCCGCAGCAGGGGCTGACCATCGTGCTGTCGTTTCCGAAGGGCGTGGTCGCCGAGCCGGATGAGCTGCAACGCATGGCATGGCTGTTGCAGGACAACCGCGGCGCATTGATTGCGCTGGCCGGCCTGATCGTGCTGCTGCTGTATTGCGTGCTGCGCTGGCGGAAGGTCGGGCGAGATCCGCGCAAAAGCGCGATCATCGCCCGTTACGAGCCGCCGGAAGATCATTCGCCAGCCGGGCTGCGTTTCATGCAGCGTATGGGCTATGACACGCGATGCTTCTCGTCCGATTTACTCGCGCTGGCCGTGGGCGGCCAGGTTCGAATTCATCGCGACGACCGCCTGTTCAAGGACGACTGGCGTCTGGAGAAAGTGATGGAGGGCGGAGAGACACCGACGGCACCGCAGGCGCAGCTCCTTTCGAAATTGTTCGGCGGCAGCAGAATGGAGCTCGAGCTCGACGACGGCAATGCCGCGACGATCTCCGCGGCGCATTCGGCGCACCGGAAGGCCCTGACACGGCGCTTTCAGCCGGAGTATTTTCGGCTCCACGGCGGCAGCGTCGCCTTCACGTATTTGATCGGCATCGTCACCGGCGTGCTGGCGTTCAACGTGGGAGGCGGCTCGGGGCTCATAGTCATCATTCCGGTCCTGATACTCATGGTCGGCGCCATCCTGATCTTCACCGCTCTCGTCAAGGCGCCGACGCGCGCGGGGCGCAAGCTGCTGGACGAGATCGAGGGATTGACGCTCTATCTCGGCGTTGCCGAGCGCGACGAGCTCGCGAGCATGCAAGGCCCGGGCGGCCCGCCGGTGCTCGATGCCGAACGTTACGAGAAACTGCTGCCCTACGCGGTGGCGCTGGAAGTCGAGGATGCCTGGACGAAGAAGTTCACGCGCGCGGTCGGCGAGGCCGCGGCCGCCGCGGCCGGCGCAGGCATTGCGTGGTATCACGGCGGACGCGTGGGCGATCTCGGAAGCCTGAGCAAGGCGGTCGGGAGCAGCCTGAGCTCGCAGATTGCATCGTCGTCGAGTCCGCCCGGAAGCTCGTCCGGCTCGGGCGGCGGCGGTTCCTCAGGTGGCGGCGGCGGTGGCGGGGGAGGCGGCGGCCGCTAAGCGTTCAGGCCCGCGATATACGCGGCGTCCTGCGCGTTGAGGATATTTGTCTGCTTGTATCGAGGCACAGCCGGTGGAAGGTACCACCGTTTCGGAAGTTCCGCTCCCCGGCAATCCGGGCCGGGGAGCGGGAAATGGTGGAGGCGGCGGGAATCGAACCCGCGTCCGCAAGCCCTCCGCCTCAAGCTCTACATGCTTAGCCGGTCTATTGTTCTCGCTGCGGGCTACCCGACGGGCAGGGAAAGCCAGCAGCCAGTTCAGTGAGTTTTAGCGGATCGGCCCTGAACATGCCTCACGCGCGATCTTGTGTAGGGTGACCCCTGCGTCCGAACCGCACAAGCACGGGTCCGGTCAGAGGGCGCTAGGCTGGTTTTTAAGCAGCTAGTGCGTAGTTGTCGTCGTTGGCAACTATGTCGGTTGCAGCTGGATTTACGAGGTGATCTGCGCCTCGGCATGCACCTGAGGGTTCGCGACCCACGTCGAAACCATGTCGCCCCCAATAGTGCGAATGCAGATTATAGTCGATAGGGCGCGCCCACCCAACGGGCGCGCACCAGCGACTGCCTAGAGACATTCGAGATAAGTCATATAACAGTATGATTATCTTATCTTCATCAGCCGACTTTTCTGGCGCTGCCAGTCACGCTCCTTCAGGTCGGCGCGCTTGTCATGCTGCTTCTTGCCTTTCGCGAGGCCGATGTCGAGCTTGGCCTTGCCGCGTTTCCAGTAAAGAGCGAGCGGCACCAGCGTGTAACCCTTGCGTTCGACCGCTCCGATCAGCCGATCGAGCTCGTGCCGGTGCAGCAGGAGCTTGCGTGTGCGTGTCGGGTCCGCCTGAACGTGTGAGGATGCGGACAACAGCGGCGTGATGTGCGCGCCGAGAAGCCAGGCCTGCGCGTCGCGAAGCACTACATAGGCTTCCGTGAGCTGTGCCCGCCCGGCGCGCAGGCTCTTCACCTCCCAACCTTCCAGCGCGAGGCCCGCCTCGAAGCCTTCCTCGATGAAATAGTCGTGCCGCGCCTTCCTGTTGCGCGCGATCGTGCTTTCACCGGGCTGTGATTTTTGCGATTTGCCGCTATTCATGTCAGGTACCGGAAGCGCGTATTATAGGATGGTCCTCCGTGCTCCCCGCGCGCGCCGGTATTGGTGGTCATGCCGGGGAGCCAAACCGGCCGCGCTGTTGTCTGATATGGCGAATTCCTCCAGAATCGCCGTTTTTTCTCCGTTCAGGTGCCCGACTCGTGACCAACGCAACTGCTACGGCAGCCCGCCGCACGTCGCTGCACGGGTTCTGGTCGTCGCGCATGACCTTCATCCTGGCGGTGTCGGGATCGGCCATAGGGCTCGGCGACATCTGGAAATTCCCCTATATCACCGGCCAGAACGGCGGCGGCGCGTTCGTCATCGTCTATCTGCTCTGCGTGTTCCTGATCGGTCTGCCGATCATGATTTCGGAAATCCTCATCGGCCGGCGCGGCCGTCGCAATCCGGTCACGACCATGGGTCTGCTCGGCGAGGAGGAGGGCGGCGTCCGACACTGGCGGCTCGTCGGCGTGATGGGCATCTTCACGGGCTTCATCATCCTGTCGTTCTACAGCGTCATCGCCGGCTGGACGCTCGCGTACATATTGCACGCCGCGCGCGGCGAATTCACGGGCGGTGACGCCACACGCATCGGTGAGGTATTTGCCACGATCACCGGCACCTGGTGGAGATCGGCGGCGTGGCACACGCTGTTCATGATAATGACCGTATTCGTGGTCGCCCGCGGCGTGCAGCGCGGTCTGGGACAGGCAGTGCGCATCCTCATGCCGACGCTGTTCGCGCTCCTGATCGTGCTGCTCGGCTACAGCATGGCCTCCGGCCAGTTCGCCGCAGGCGTCGACTATATGTTCCGCGCGGACTTTTCGGCACTGAGCGGCAACTCGGTGCTGATCGCGCTCGGGCATTCCTTCTTCACGCTGAGCGTCGGCATCTGTGCCGTCATGGCGTACGCGGCCTATCTCCCGCAGAGCACGTCGATCATGAGCACCGCGGGCACCGTGGTTGTCGCCGATACGATCGTCTCGCTGACCGTCGGGTTGATCATCTTCCCGATCGTCTTTGCCAACGGGCTGGCCCCGGACGCGGGTCCAGGACTCATCTTCAGAACGCTTCCGCTGGCGTTCGGCAACATGCCGGCGGGCGCGTTCTTCGGCGCGCTGTTCTTCATCGTGCTCGCGTTCGCCGCATGGACCTCCGCGATCAGTCTCATCGAGCCCGCGGTCGCGTGGGCCGTCGAAAGGCGGGGTCTCACGCGGGTCAAGGCGGCCACCGGCATCGGCGTCGTCGTCTGGGCGCTCGGCTTCGCGACGGTGCTTTCCTTCAATGAGCTGGATCACGTACAGTTCCTGCGCGGCTCGATTTTCGACAATATCGATTATCTTGCGAGCAATATTCTGCTGCCGCTCGGAGGGCTACTGATTACGATATTCGCCGGCTGGGTGATCTGCCGCAACGCGAGCGCGGATGAGCTCGACGTGGGCACGAGCCTGGCCTATCGCAGCTGGCACTTCCTGACGCGCTTCATCGCCCCGGTCGCAGTGATCCTGATATTCCTGCACGCCATCGGCGTGTTCACGCTCTAGACGGACGCACTTGCGCGAAATCAATCGCAACGCGCGAGTGTCGTACTCCTGCGAGCAGATGTTCCGGCTGGTCGACGATATTCCCGCGTATCCGGAATTCCTGCCCTGGTGTGGATCGGCGGTCGTTCACTCGCGAACGGCAGACGCGGTCACGGCGAGCCTCGAGGTGGTCAAGGGGCCGATCAGCAAATCCTTCACGACGCGCAACCTGCTCGAGCCGGGCCGGCGCATCCACATGCAGCTTCTGGACGGGCCGTTCCGATCGCTCGACGGACACTGGCGTTTCGAGCCTGTCGAGAACGGCTGCCGCGTCTCGTTCGATATCCGATTCGAATTCTCCAACCCCTTGTTCGAGATGGTATTCGGCCCGGTGTTCGAGGAAACCTGCCGTTCGCTCGTCGATGCTTTCTGCGCGCGGGCGGATGAAATTCATGGCCGGCGTTGAACAGGGTGCCGGGCTGATCACTGTCGAGGTGGCGTATGCCCGGCCCGATCGACAGTTGGTGCTCGAAACACGCGTGCCGCGCGGCACTACCGTCCTGGAAGCGGTGCGCCTGTCCGGCATCCTGGATCGATTCGCGGAGCTGGATGCCGGGCATTTGAGTCCAGGTATCTTCGGCGAGGCCGTGACCGTCGATCGGGTGCTCGAGCCGGGCGACCGCGTGGAAATCTACCGCGAGTTGAAGGTCGATCCGCGCGATGCGCGCAGGCGCCGCGTCCTGGATGCACGGCAGAGACGGGGACATTCCTGATTTCGCAATGCGAAATCAGGAGTCCCGATTCATTTCTTCAGCTGTCCGCTTCGTTTTCGGTGCGCGTCACCGCATCGTCCTCGAAATAGACGGTCAGGCGGCGGCTCTGCACATCCCGGCCCTTGCCGGGTTTGAAATAGTAGACGTAGTCCCAGCGGTTCGCGTGAAACGGATCGGCGATCATCGGCGTGCCCAGCAGGAACTGCACCTGGCTGCGCGTCATGCCGGGCTCGACTTCCTCGATCGTTTCCGGCTCGAGGTAATTGCCCTGCTGGACGTCGACGCGGTAGACGCACGCGCCGACGCCGACGAGACAGATGGCGGGCAACACTGTCGCGAGCGTTCGGCGTGCGCGGCGGCGTGGGCTCGTCGACCCGATGTCAGACATGCTCGGCACCTGGTTGCAACAAAGGAACTGGAGGGCTAACGCGCATTGGAGGATAATGTCGCCCGCATCATAACCGATTCTTCCGGAGCGCGGCTCCGCAGGTAGCTCGTTGGAAAGCAAGGATCTCCGCAAGGCCGGCCTCAAGGTCACGCTGCCCAGGCTCAAAATCCTGGAGATTCTGGACAGCAGCCCGCAACGGCATCTGAGCGCCGAGGATCTCTACAAGGCGCTGCTCGAGACGGGCGAGGATATCGGGCTTGCCACCGTCTACCGCGTGCTGACCCAGTTCGAGGCCGCGGGCCTGGTGAATCGGCATCATTTCGAGGGCGGGCACTCGGTCTTCGAGCTCGACGACGGCGCGCATCATGACCATATCGTTTGCGTGAAATGCGGCCGGGTCGATGAGTTCGTCGACGAGACGATCGAGAAGCGGCAGAAGGACATCGCGCGAGAGACCGGCTACCAGATGACCGATCACTCACTCTATATTTACGGCATCTGCTCGAACTGTCACGGTCTCAGCCGCACGGCCTGAGTCCGCCTGCGCCTGTTCGATCATCTCCCGGGCGTGCGCGCGCGTGCGCTTCGTGATCTCCACGCCGCCGAGCATGCGTGACAGCTCTTCGATCCGCTCCTTACCGTCGAGCGCCTCGAGCACGGTTGTCGTGCCGGCCGGGTCGCTCAGCTTGCTGGTGCGAAGGTGATGATTCGCCTGGCTCGCCACCTGCGGCAGGTGAGTGACGCACAGCACCTGACGCCGCCGGCCGAGCTCGCGCAGGCGGCGCCCGACGATCTCCGCGGTGCGGCCGCCCACGCCGGCGTCGACTTCATCGAAGATCATGCACGGCACTGTGCCCGCTTCGGCTGCGATCGCCTGTAAGGCGAGGCTGATGCGGGAAAGCTCGCCTCCGGAGGCGACCCTCGCAAGCGGCTGCACGGGCTGGCCGGGATTGATGCCGACCCGGAACTCGATGCGGTCGAGTCCGTGCGCGGCGGCATTCGCGGACGGCTCCAGCGTCGCCTCGAACCGCCCGCCGGGCATGCCGAGCTCGCGCATGGCGCCGCTGACCAGCCGATCCAGGTCCCGGCACGCCGCCCGGCGCGCGTCGGAGAGTTCGCCGGCCAGTGCGCGATAGGCCGATTCGGCCGCCGCACACCCGGCTGCGAGCGCTGCGCGGCGCTCGTCGGCGCTCGACAGTACCAGGGCCTCGTCGCGCAGCGCATCCAGTCGCTCGCCGAGCGCCTCGATGTCCGTGCGATGCTTGCGCGCCAGCGCATGCAGATCGCCGAGGCGACGTTCGACTTCCGCGAGACGGCCCGGATCCGCTTCGAGACCGTCGGCATAGCGGCGCAGACTGTCCGCGGCCTCGCTAGCGACGATTTCCGCGTCGCGCACCAGCTTGCAGCTTTCCGCCAGGCGCGGATCCGCGTCCTGCACGCGTTCGAGCGCCGCGGCCGCCCGGCCGAGCGAGTGCTGCGCGGCATGCTCGTCGTTCTCGTAGATCAGGTCGAGCGCGATTTGCACCGCCGCCGCCAGCTCTCCGGCGTTCGCCAGACGCCGGTGCTCCGCGGCGATCGATTCTGCCTCTCCCGGTTCGAGACGCAACGCTTCCAGCTCGCTGATCTGATAGCGGACGAGGTCGAGCCGCGCTTCCCGCGTGTGAGTGTCATCGTCCAGCCCTTCGCGCTCCGCCTCGAGCGTGCGCCAGTGCTCGAACGCCCCGGCCAGGCGAGCCAGCAGGTCGGCATGAGCGGCATGATGGTCGACCAGCCGCCGCTGTACCGCGCCTCTCAGCAACGACTGGTGCTCGTGCTGGCCGTGGATGTCGACCAGCAGCGAGCCCAGCCGGCGCAGGCTCCGCAGCGGCAGCGGCTGTCCGTTCACATAAGCGCGCGAACGGCCTTCGGCGCTGACGACGCGGCGCAGGGTGCATTCGCCGTCCGCATCGAGATCGCGTTCGCGCAGCCAGGCGGAGACTTGCGCGAGCTCCGAGACATCGAAGGCCGCGCCGATTTCGGCTCGCCGCGCGCCGTGGCGCACGACCGACGCATCGGCACGGTCGCCGAGCGCGAGACCCAGCGCGCCGATGAGAATGGACTTGCCGGCGCCGGTCTCGCCGGTCAGCACGGTCAATCCGCGCTCGAGCTCCACGTCGACGGCGTCGATGATGGCGAAGTCGCGGATCGTGAGGTGACTCAACACGGACAACAGTCAAAAGTCAACAGACAACAGATAACAGACCGGGAGCCAGAACCCGCGGATCAGGAAACAGGATTGCGCGACCGCATCGAAGGATTTCATATCGATCTGTAATCTGTTATCTGCGGTCTGTTACCTGACCGCCTCTTCCCCAGTGCAGCTTCGAGCGCAGGATCCGGTAATAGTCGTGATCCGGAGTGTGCAGCAGCGTGACGGGCCGCTCGGCGCGTCGCACGCGCAGGCGCCCCTCGGCGGTCAGCTCGCCGAGGATCTGGCCGTCGCAGACGACATGCGCGCGCGTCTCGGGTCGCTCCACGAGGCGCACCTCGATCTCGCATTCGGCACGCACGACGATCGGCCGGTCGCTGAGGGTATGGGGGCAGATCGGCACGAGCACGATGGCATCCAGCTCGGGATGAATGATCGGCCCGCCGCCGGAAAGCGCGTATGCAGTGGACCCGGTTGCCGTCGCGATCACGAGGCCGTCTCCGCCGTGCGTGTTGACATAGCAACCGCCGATCCAGGTTTCGAAATCGAGCATGCGGCCGGTCTCGAGCTTCTGCACGACCACGTCATTCAGCGCGACGGCGTTCGGCGTCGCACCGGCGGCCACGATATCGGCTTGCAACATGAGGCGGCTTTCCCGGATATAGTTGCCGGCAAGCACCTCGTCGAGGCGTTCGAGCATCGTGTCGGGCGACACATCGGCTAGAAATCCCAGGCGGCCCCGGTTGATCCCGAGCACCGGAACGTCGAGCCCGGCGACCAGCCGCGTGGCGTGCAGGATCGTGCCGTCCCCGCCCACCGCGACGATGAGATCGGCGTCCGCCGGAATTTGCGCTTCCGGCAGGAAGCGGATCTCCGCCGGAAGCTCGTCCAGGGCCGCGTGCTCCGGCAACAACACGCTCACGCCGTTTGCGGCCAGGTGACGCGCGAGGGCGATCATGGAATCGCCCACGCGGGGGTCCTCGTGCTTGCCGACCAGGCCCACGGTCCTGAAGCGCTGATTCATCGATTGGCCACCCCCGGCATTCGTGAGTTTCTACCATTTTGCCGGCCGTGCCGCCAACGTCGATTCTTGACACCCGCCGGTCGAACTGCAATCTTCGTCGCTGACCTCGCAGGAGAATCGCGCCGGAGATGATGCCTCAGGAATCGCTGGACGGCGTGCCGGGCGAGCGCGCCAGATTACTTCTGAAGGCGCTCATCGAGCGTTACATCCGGGACGGCCAGCCGGTCGGCTCCCGCACCCTGCTGCAGGACTCCCGGCTCGACCTGAGCCCTGCCACCGTGCGCAACGTCATGGCCGATCTGGAGGAGCTGGGCTACATCACCTCGCCGCACACCTCCGCCGGCCGCGTGCCCACGGACCGTGGCTACCGGTTCTTCGTCGACACGCTGCTCAAATGCAGGCCGGTCAACCGGCAGGAAACCGAACGCCTCAAGCGGCGCATCGAGCGCGACGCGCAGGACGCCCGGACGCTGGCCGCCTCGACCTCGAACCTGCTGTCGGCGTTGACGCGCCTCGCAGGCGTCGTCACCGTCCCCCAGCAGAAGAATGCCGAGCTGCGCCAGATCGAGTTCCTGGCGCTGTCGGAGCACCGTGTGCTGGCGATTCTCGTCATCAACGACCGCGAAGTGCAGAACCGCATCCTGGAGCTGGATCGCAGCTATTCGCAGGACGAGCTGATCCAGGCGGCGAACTACCTGAATGCGGAATTTGCCGGACGCACGATTTTCGAAGTGCGGCAGCGCCTGCTCGAGGAGCTCGAGGCGACGAGCCGTCGCATGAACCGGATGATGCTGGACGCGATCGCGATGGCGCAGCAGGCCTTCCGCGAAGACGAGCACGGCCCCGAGTACGTGCTGGCGGGGGAAACCAACCTCATGGGCCTGGCCGGGCTCGCCGACGTCGACAAGCTGCGGCGCCTGTTCGAAGGCTTCAACCGCAAGCGTCACATCCTCCATCTGCTCGACAAGAGCCTGACGGCGAACGGCGTGCAGATCTTCATCGGCGGCGAGTCCGGTTACCGCACGCTGGAGGAATGCAGCGTCGTCACGGCCCCCTACACGATCGATGACGAGGTCGTCGGCGTGCTCGGCATCATCGGCCCCACCCGCATGGCCTACCATCGCGTCATCCCGATCGTCGATCTCACGGCCAAGCTGCTCGGCGCGGCCTTGAATTCCCGCTCCTGACCCTCACCTAAGCCGGGATGACCCCTGCGGGGGTTTCGGGCAACGCCCGAAGAATTTCCGGACGGGAGATCAGTCAATGCAGGACGACGACGCCCGCGAAGCGCCATCCAGCGAGCGTACGGACGCCGGGGCTTCCGGGCCGACGCCACAGGATGTTCTCGCAGCAGCCGAGGCGAAGGCCGAAGAAAACTGGAACCTCTACCTGCGCGCCGCCGCCGAGCTCGACAATTTCCGCAAGCGCGCCACGCGCGACCTGGAGAACGCCCATCGTTACGCGAACGAGAAATTCGCGCGCGAGATGCTGAACGTCAAGGACAGCCTGGAGCTCGGGCTCGAGGCAGCGGCGAATGCCGACGTGCAGACGCTCGTGCAGACCCTGCTCGAGGGCAAGGCGGCGACGCTGAAGCTGCTGACGGCAGCGCTGGAGCGCTTCGGCATCACCGAGATCGACCCCCTGGGTGAGCCGTTCGATCCCGAGCTGCACGAGGCGATGGCCACGCAGGAGTCGGCGGAAGCGGAGCCCGACTCGGTGCTGTCCGTCGTCCAGAAAGGGTACCGGATCAACGACCGGCTGTTGCGACCGGCGCGCGTCATCGTTGCGCGCGCCGCGGAGGCGCGCTCGGACACTTGAAAGCGCGGGTCCAGCCCCAATTTTCATAGCCCCGGCCCGCAATGGATTTAGTTACGGAGAGTTTTCACCATGGGCAGAGTGATAGGCATTGACCTCGGTACGACCAACTCCTGCGTCGCGATCATGGAAGGCGACAAGCCGAAAGTGATCGAGAACAGCGAGGGGGACCGAACGACGCCGTCGATCGTCGCCTTCACCAAGGACGACGAAGTGCTGGTCGGCCAGTCGGCGAAGCGGCAGGCCGTCACCAATCCGGCGAACACGCTGTTCGCCATCAAGCGGCTCATCGGCCGGCGTTTCGACGACGATGTCGTGCAGCGCGACATCGACATGGTGCCGTACAGGATCGTCAAGGCGGACAACGGCGACGCCTGGGTGGAAGTGAACGGCCGCAAGATGGCGCCGCCGGAGATCTCGGCGCGCGTCCTCATGAAGATGAAGAAAACCGCCGAGGACTACCTCGGCGAGCAGGTGACCGAGGCCGTCATCACGGTGCCGGCGTATTTCAACGACTCACAGCGCCAGGCGACCAAGGATGCCGGCAAGATCGCCGGCCTCGAGGTCAAGCGCATCATCAACGAGCCGACGGCGGCGGCGCTCGCCTACGGGATGGACAAGCAGCGCGGCGACCGCAAGATCGCCGTATACGATCTCGGCGGCGGCACGTTCGACATCTCCATCATCGAGATCGCCTCTGTGGACGGCGAGCACCAGTTCGAAGTGCTGGCCACGAACGGCGATACCTTCCTCGGCGGCGAGGATTTCGACAAGCGCGTGATCGACTATCTGGCGAGCGAGTTCCAGAAGGAGAGCGGCGTCGACATCCGCAAGGATCCGCTGGCGATGCAGCGGCTCAAGGAAGCCTCGGAAGCGGCCAAGATCGAGTTGTCCTCGTCGCAGCAGACGGAGGTGAACCTGCCGTACATCACGGCCGATGCGAGCGGGCCGAAGCATCTGCACATCCGCCTCACGCGCGCGAAGCTCGAGTCGCTCGTCGACGAGCTGATATCGCGCACCATCGGCCCCTGCAAGATCGCGCTCAAGGACGCGGGCCTGTCGGTAAACGAAGTGCAGGACGTGATCCTGGTCGGCGGTCAGACGCGAATGCCCAAGGTGCAGCAGGCCGTCAAGGACTTCTTCGGCAAGGAGCCGCGCAAGGACGTGAATCCGGACGAAGCGGTCGCGATCGGCGCGGCCATCCAGGCAGGCGTGCTGTCGGGACAGGTCAAGGACGTGTTGCTGCTCGACGTCACGCCGTTGTCGCTCGGCATCGAGACGCTGGGCGGCGTGATGACCGAGCTCATCGACAAGAACACGACCATCCCGACCAAGGCGACGCAGGTGTTCTCGACGGCCGACGACAATCAGACGGCAGTGACCATCCACGTGTTGCAGGGCGAGCGCGAGCGCGCGGCCGACAACAAGTCGCTGGGCCGCTTCGATCTCGCGGATATCCCGCCTGCGCCGCGTGGTCTGCCGCAGATCGAGGTGACCTTCGACATCGACGCCAACGGCATTCTCAACGTGTCGGCGAAGGACAAGGCGACGGGCAAGCAGCAGACGATCGTGATCAAGGCTTCCAGCGGGCTCACCGAGGAAGAGATCGAGCGCATGGTCTCGGATGCCGAGGCGCATGCCGAGGAGGACAAGCGCTTCCGCGATCTCGTGAACGCCCGCAACCAGGCGGACGCGCTCGTGCATGCCACGGAGAAAACGCTGGGCGACCTCGGCGACAAGGTCGGCGGCGAGGAGCGGGCGAAGATCGAATCGGCGCTCGGCGAGCTCAAGACGGCGCTCAAGGGCGAGGACAAGGATCGCATCGAAGCGAAGTCCAAAGCGCTCGCGGAAGCTTCGGGCTCGCTCGCTCAGCGCATGTACGCCGGGCAGCAGGGCGGCGAAGGCGGCGAGGCGGCGGCGGAGTCGGGCGAGGACGTCGTCGATGCGGAGTTCGAGGAGGTCAAGGACGAAGAAGGGAACGGGAAGTCCAAGACCGCCTGAGCGGGCATTCGAACGGGTGAGGGGAGCCGGTCCGCGACCAGCGCATGACCAGACGTGATTACTACGAAATTCTGAACGTCCCGCGCGACGTCTCGGAAGCCGATCTCAAGCGCGCCTACCGGCGGCTGGCCATGAAGTATCATCCGGACCGCAATCCGGGCGATGCCGAGTGCGAGGCGCACTTCAAGGAGGCAAAAGAAGCTTTCGAGGTTCTCAAGAACCCGCGCACCCGCGCCGCATACGATCAGTTCGGCCATGCCGGCGTCGGCACCGGCGGCCGAGGCCCCGGCGACGCCTTCGGGGACATTTTCGGCGATGTCTTCGGCGACATTTTCGGCGGCGGCAGACGCGGCCGCACCCAGGCGTACCGCGGCGCGGACCTGCGCTACGAGCACGTGCTGGAGCTCGAGCAAGCCGTGTTCGGCGAGACGACCAGCATCGACGTGCCGACGCTCGTCGAATGCGAGGAATGCGGCGGCAGCGGCTCTGAGAAGGGTACTTCCCCGGAGACCTGCTCGACCTGCGGCGGCCTCGGCCAGGTTCGCATGCAGCAGGGATTCTTCACCGTGCAGCAGACATGCCCGCGCTGCGGCGGCCGCGGCAACGTCGTCACCCGTCCGTGCGACAAGTGCCACGGCCAGGGTCGCCATCGGCAGACCCGCACGCTGTCCGTCAAGATTCCCCCGGGCGTCGATTCCGGTGACCGGATCCGCCTGACAGGGGAGGGCGAAGCGGGGCGCAACGGCGGGCCACCCGGCGATCTGTACGTCGAGGTGCGCGTCAAGCCGCACGAGATCTTCGGGCGCGACGGCCGCAACCTGTCCTGCGAGATCCCGGTGAGCTTCGCCTCGCTCGCGCTCGGCGCGACCGTGGAGGTGCCCACGCTGGATGGTCAGGTATCGCTGAAGCTGCCGCCCGAAACGCAATCGGGCCGCGTGTTCCGGGTGCGCGGCAAAGGCGTCAAGCCGGTGCGCGGCGGGGCGGTCGGCGATCTGTTCTGCCGCGTGCAGGTGGAAACGCCGGTGAACCTGACCGCCGAGCAGGCGGAGCTGCTGGCGCACTTCGATGCATCGGTGCGCGACGGCGGCGATCGCCACAGTCCCCGCGCGCGCTCCTGGCTCGACGGGGTCAGGCAGTTCTTCGAGAAGATCGGCACCGGATGATGCGCGCGTTATGTTAAGTGTCGCCGTGCTCGGCGCGACCGGGCGCATGGGCCGTGAGGTGGTGCGGGCCATTGCTGCCGCGGCGGACTGCCGGCTGACCGGCGCAACGGTCCGGCCGGGTGCCGATGCGGGCCGGGATGCCGGAGAAGTGGCCGGTGTTGAGCGATCCGGCGTGCTACTGAGCGATTCGCCGGCGACGGCCATCGCGGGGGCCGAAGTCGCCATCGATTTCACCCTGGCATCGGCGACCAGCGCCAATCTCGCGGCGTGTTGCGCGTCCGGCTGCGCGCTCGTCATCGGCGTTACGGGGCACGACGAGTCGACGCGCGGTGAGATCGACCGCGCGGCCACACGGATCCCGATCCTCCTTGCCGCCAACCTGAGCCTCGGCGCAGGTGTGCTGCGCCGCCTCGCGGCTGCGGCGGCCGAAGCGCTGCCGGAAGATTACGACGTCGCGATTCTGGATTTTCACCACCGGCACAAGCGCGACGCGCCATCGGGGACCGCGCTGGCGCTCGGCGATGCCGTTGCGGCATCGCGCCCGGACCGGCGCAAACCCGGTTTCGCGGCGGTTCGCGCCGGCGACATCGTCGGCGATCACACGGTGGTCTTCGCCGGCCGCGGCGAGCGCATCGAGCTCACGCATCGTGTGCAGGGCCGGTCGAGCTTCGCCGCCGGCGCGCTCTCGGCCGCGCGCTGGCTCGCCGCGCAACCGCCGGGGCTCTATGGCATGGACGACACCATGCAGGACGGGCCGTAAGGCGGCCGTAGGGCGGGCTTCAGCCCGCCATCCGGCGCAATGGCCGACTGGAGTCGGCCCTGCGTTGGCCTCATGGCAGCCCGCCGCATGATTGGCGCGCAGGATATGAGGGCAGTACAATCACGCTTCAGATCATGATGCGCCGGTCATTAAAGCGGGACGGGTTCGCCAGGGAGCCCGTCCCGCTTTGCGCATCTGCGCGGCGCGCACGCGGCGCGAAGGAAAATGGGGACATTCCTGATTTTCTGAGATATGGATCTGACCATGGACAGATGAGACGAGGCGGAAAATCAGGAATGTCCCCATTTTCCGCCCGCCATCGAACGAGGAGCATCGAGTCGAGATGAATTCACTCCCCGCCGTGCTGGCTCTCGCTGACGGTACCGTGTTTCGCGGCACCTCCGTCGGCATCGAAGGCAGGACCATCGGCGAGGTCGTGTTCAATACTTCGATGACGGGCTATCAGGAGATTCTCACCGACCCGTCCTATTGCCGGCAGCTCGTCACGATGACGTATCCGCATATCGGCAATACCGGCGCCAACAGCGACGATTTCGAATCCGGTCAGGTGCACGCCTCCGGCCTCATCATTCGCGACCTGCCGCTCCGCACGAGCAGCTGGCGCGCCGATGAGAGCCTTGCAAGCTTCCTGCAACGGGGCAGGGTGGTCGCAATCGCCGATATCGACACGCGCAAGCTGACGCGGCTGTTGCGCGACAAGGGCGCGCAATCCGGATGCATCATGGTCGGCGATGTGGATCCGTCCCGCGCGATCGCCGATGCCCGCAAGTTTCCCGGGCTCAAGGGCATGGACCTCGCGCGCTTCGTCACGACCAAACGGCCCTATCAGTGGAACGAAGGCCTGATCTGGCCCGAGCGCGCGGTGCGGCCGGTACGAACGGTGGCGGCTTATCACGTGGTCATCTACGACTTCGGCATCAAGCGCAACATTCTGCGTCTGCTCGCGCAGAACGGCTGCCGCATGACCGTGGTTCCGGCGACGACCACCGCCGCGGAAGCGCTGGCCTATCATCCGGACGGCATCGTGCTGTCCAACGGGCCGGGCGATCCGGAGCCCTGTAGTTATGCGATCGCGGCGATTCGCGAGCTGCTCACCACGGGCGTGCCGATATTCGGCATCTGCCTCGGCCATCAGCTACTCGGGCTCGCAAGCGGCGCGCGCACGGTCAAGATGAAGTTCGGCCACCACGGCGCCAATCATCCCGTAATGAATCTGCGCGGCGGGCAGGTCGCCATCAGCACCCAGAACCATGGGTTCGCCGTCGACGAGGAGAGCCTGCCAGACCACCTGCAGGCGACCCACCGGTCGCTGTTCGACGGCACGCTGCAGGGCATCGAGCGCACGGACTGCCCGGCGTTCGGTTTTCAGGGACATCCCGAAGCGGGACCGGGGCCGCGCGACCTGGAATCGCTGTACGAATACTTCGTCCACCTGATGGAGAAGCGCGCCGCGTTTCTCGAGCGCGCGCGCCGGTCCGAGGCGACAGGCTAGGCCTCCCCGGAATGCCGAAGCGCACCGACATCGAAAGCGTGCTGATCCTCGGCGCGGGCCCGATCGTGATCGGCCAGGCTTGCGAGTTCGACTATTCGGGCGCGCAGGCCTGCCACGCCCTGCGCGAGGAGGGCTATCGCGTCATCCTCGTGAATTCGAATCCCGCCACCATCATGACCGACCCCGAGACCGCGGATGCGATCTACATCGAGCCGGTCAACTGGCGCGCCGTGGAGCGCGTCATCGAAAGGGAGCGCCCCGACGCCCTGCTGCCCACGATGGGCGGACAGACGGGGCTGAACTGCGCGCTCGACCTGGTGCGCGAGGGCGTGCTGGAAAAATACGGGGTCGAGCTGATCGCCGCCTCGCGCGAGGCCATCGACATGGCGGAGGACCGCGAGCTGTTCCGCCGGGCGATGAGCGAAATCGGCCTCGACGTTCCGCGCGCAGCCATCGCGCACGATTTCAACCAGGCAATCGCCGTGCAGGCCGAGATCGGCTTTCCGACCATCATACGACCCTCGTTCACGCTCGGCGGCAGCGGCGGCGGCATCGCCTACAACCGCGAGGAGTTCGAAGAGATCGTCGTGCGCGGCCTCGACCTCTCGCCGACCAGCGAGGTGTTGCTCGAGGAGTCGGTCATCGGCTGGAAAGAGTTCGAGATGGAGGTCATCCGCGACCGCAAGGACAACTGCATCATCATCTGCTCGATCGAGAACGTCGATCCGATGGGCGTGCATACCGGCGACTCCATCACCGTGGCTCCGGCGCAGACGCTGACCGACAAGGAGTACCAGCGCATGCGCAATGCTTCCATCGCGGTGCTGCGCAAGATCGGCGTCGAGACGGGCGGCTCCAACGTGCAGTTCGCCGTCAATCCGGAGGACGGCCGGCTGCTGGTCATCGAGATGAACCCGCGCGTGTCGCGCTCCTCGGCGCTGGCTTCCAAGGCGACGGGCTTTCCGATCGCCAAGGTGGCCGCCAAGCTGGCCGTCGGCTACACGCTCGACGAGCTGAGAAACGACATCACCGGCGGCGTGACGCCGGCCTCCTTCGAGCCGACCATCGATTACGTCGTCACCAAGCTGCCGCGTTTCACGTTCGAGAAGTTTCCCGGCGCGAACGATCGCCTGACGACGCAGATGAAATCGGTGGGGGAGGTCATGGCGATCGGACGCACGTTCCAGGAATCGCTGCAGAAGGCCCTGCGCGGGCTCGAAACGGGCACCGACGGGCTCAACGAGCGTGTGTCGCCCGACGAAAGCGATGAGGCGCGGGCCGCACTGCGCCATGAGCTGCGCAATCCCGGTCCCGATCGCATCTGGTACATCGCCGACGCGTTTCGATCGGGCCTGACGTTCGAGGAGATTCACGCGCTGTCGCGCATCGATCCGTGGTTTCTCGCGCAGATCGAGGATCTCGTCAACGAGGAGCAGCAGGTGCGCTCCGGTGGCATGGCAGAGCTCGACGAGCCGCGGCTGCGCACTCTGAAGCGCAAGGGATTTGCCGACAGCAGGCTCGGGACGCTGGCCGGCGTGCCCGAGGCGACCATCCGTCGCCTGCGCCGTCAGTTCGACCTGCATCCCGTGTTCAAGCGCGTCGACACCTGCGCGGCCGAGTTCGCCACCGCCACCACTTACCTGTACTCGACCTATGAGGAGGAATGCGAGGCCGACCCGGGCACGCGCGAGAAGATCATGATTCTCGGCGGCGGGCCCAACCGGATCGGCCAGGGCATCGAGTTCGATTACTGCTGTGTGCACGCCGCGCTGGCGTTACGCGAGGAAGGTTACGAGACCATCATGGTCAACTGTAACCCCGAGACAGTGTCGACCGACTATGACGTTTCGGACCGGCTGTACTTCGAGCCGCTTACATTCGAGGACGTCATGGAAATCGTCGAACGCGAGCGGCCGTCGGGCGTCATCGTTCAGTACGGCGGCCAGACGCCGCTCAAGCTCGCGCGCGCGCTCGAAGCGGCCGGCGCGAAGATCATCGGCACGAGTCCCGACTCCATCGACCTCGCCGAGGACCGCGATCGATTCCAGCAGGTCGTTACGCGCCTCGGCCTCAAGCAGCCGCCGAACTACACGGCGAGCGATCCCGAGGAAGCCGTCGCCATGGCCAAGCAGGTCGGCTTCCCGTTGATCGTGCGGCCGTCCTACGTGCTCGGCGGGCGCGCCATGGAAGTCGTGTTCACGCCCGAGGATCTGCGCGCGTACGTGGCCGGCGCGATCAAGGTTTCGAACTCGAGCCCCGTACTGCTCGACCGGTTCCTCGACCTCGCCGTCGAGGTCGACGTGGACGCGATCAGCGACGGCAACGAGGTGCTGATCGGCGGCATCATGGAGCACATCGAGCAGGCGGGCGTGCATTCCGGCGACTCGGGCTGCTCGCTGCCGCCGCCGACGCTGAGCGCGAACGTGCAGGAGCAGCTGAAGGAGCAGGTAGGCAAGCTGGCGCGCGGGCTGAAGGTCGTCGGCCTGATGAATGCCCAGTTCGCCATCCAGAACGACGTCATCTACATTCTGGAGGTGAATCCCCGCGCCTCGCGCACGGTGCCGTTCGTGTCCAAGGCGACCGGCCTGCCGCTCGCCAAGATCGGCGCGCGCGTCATGGTGGGTCGCAGCCTCGCGGAGCAGGGGATGATCAGCGAACGCGTTCCGGGTTACTATTCGGTCAAGGAATCCGTCTTCCCGTTCATCAAGTTTCCCAGCGCCGACCCGATTCTCGGCCCCGAGATGAAGTCGACCGGCGAGGTCATGGGAACCGGGCGCTCATTCGGCGAAGCGTACGCCAAAGCCCAGCTCGCCTCGGGCGTCATCCTGCCGACCAGCGGCACGGCATTGTTGAGCGTGCGCGACCGCGACAAGCCGGCCGCGATTCAGCTCGGACGCGCGCTCGTCGAGCGTGGCTTCGAGCTCATCGCGACCGACGGCACGGCGCGCGCCCTGACGGAAGCAGGCGTGCCGTGCCGGCGCGCAAACAAAGTCCGCGAGGGGCGGCCGCACATAGTCGACATGATCAAGAACGACGAGATCAGCCTGATAGTGAACACGACCGAAGGCAAACAGGCCATCCGGGAATCGGATTCGATCCGCTGCGAGGCCGTGCGCCGCAAGGTGACTTACTACACGACGATCGCCGCGGCGATGGCGACCTGCCAGGCGCTCGAGCACATCGATGCCGTCGAGGTCAACCGCCTGCAGGACCTGCACCGGGAAGTCGCCTGATGCTCGGCTCCACGAAAGTGCCCATCACCGCGCGCGGCGCGGAGCAGCTGCGCGACGAGCTGAAGCGCCTGAAGGGTTACGACAGGCCGCAGGTCATCAAGGCGATCGCCGAAGCGCGCGCTCACGGCGACCTGCGTGAGAACGCCGAGTATCACGCCGCCAAGGAGCAGCAGGGATTCATCGAGGCGCGCATCAAGGATATCGAGGGCAAGCTCGCCCATGCGCAGATCATCGACGTCACGCAATTCGGCGCCGCCGGCAAGGTGATATTCGGCGCTACGGTCGAGGTGTGCGACGAAGAGAGGAACGCGCGGATCACCTATCGCATCGTCGGCGAGGACGAAGCGGACATCAAGAGCGGGCTCGTCTCGGTCAACTCGCCGATCGCGCGCGCGCTGATCGGCAAGCACGAAGGCAACGTCGTCGACGTCATCGCCCCCGGCGGCACACGCAGCTACGAGATCGTCGCCGTCCGTTACGAATAGTTGCCGGCGTTTGTCGGTGAAACGCAGCAAATCGAGCGGCCGCTGGCTCGCCGAGCACGAGCACGATGAATTCGTGCGGCGCGCGCGCGCCGAAGGCTGGCGGTCCCGCGCCGTCTTCAAGCTCATGGACATACAGAAGCGCGACCGCATCCTGCGGCCGGGCATGACCTGCATCGACCTCGGCGCGAGCCCCGGGGGATGGAGCCAGTATGCCGCAGGCATCAGCGGCGACAAGGGCCGCCTGATCGCGCTCGACATCCTGCCCATGGAGCCCCTGGACGGCGTGGAATTCATACAGGGCGATTTCCACGAGACGGCCGTGCTCGAATCGCTGAAACGAGCGCTCGGCGGCGCCGGGGCCGACCTTGTAATGTCCGACATGGCCCCCAATTTAAGTGGCATGACGGCGGTCGATCAGCCGCGCGCGATGGCGCTCGCGGAGCTGGCGCGCGACCTGGCCGTCGAGGTTTTGAAGCCGGGCGGCGACCTGCTGGTCAAGGCGTTCCAGGGCGCCGGGTTTCAGGAGTTCGCGCGTGGCCTGCGGACCACGTTCGGCGGCCTGAAAACGCGCAAGCCGCCGGCCTCGCGGCCGCGCAGCAACGAGGTGTATCTGCTGGCGAGAAACTATCGGATAGTGTAGTGTCGGAACAGGATCGGCGCGCCCGCGCAGACCGGATTGTCCCACGATGGGCGCCTCTACGGGCATAAGTCGCGGCAAGGGAAGCATTCTTGAACGATCTGGCGAAAAACGTCATTCTCTGGGTGGTCATCGCCGTCGTGCTGTTGTCCGTTTTCAACAGCTTCGGCACGGGCGGGCAGTCCGTCGAGACCCGGCCGTATTCCGCTTTTCTCGATCAGGTGAAGACCGGCGGCGTCGAATCGGTCACCTTCAACAAGAGCAGCGCCATCACGGTGCAGACGAAATCGGGTGACGAATACCTGACCTACAGTCCCGAAACCGACAACACGGTTCTGATCGGCGAGCTCAACAAGCACGGCGTCCGCTTCGACGCGAGCCCGCCCGAGCGTCAGTCGTTCCTCGTGCAGCTTTTCATCTCCTCGTTCCCGATACTCCTGCTGATCGGCGTCTGGGTGTACTTCATGCGCCAGATGCAGGGAGGCGGCGGCGGCCGCGGCGCGATGTCGTTCGGCAAGAGCCGGGCGCGCATGCTGGGAGAGGATCAGGTCAGCGTGACCTTTTCCGATGTGGCCGGCGTCGAGGAAGCGAAGGAAGAAGTCGTCGAGATCGTCGATTTCCTCAAGGACCCGGCGAAGTTCCAGCGGCTCGGCGGCAAGATCCCGAAAGGCGTGCTCATGGTCGGCTCGCCCGGCACCGGCAAAACGCTGCTCGCGCGGGCCATCGCCGGCGAGGCGAAGGTGCCGTTCTTCACCATTTCCGGCTCCGACTTCGTCGAGATGTTCGTCGGCGTCGGCGCCTCGCGCGTGCGCGACATGTTCGAGCAGGCCAAGAAGCACGCGCCGTGCATCATCTTCATCGACGAGATCGACGCCGTCGGCCGGCACCGCGGCGCGGGCCTCGGCGGCGGCCATGACGAGCGCGAGCAGACCCTGAACCAGCTGCTCGTCGAGATGGACGGCTTCGAAGGCAACGAAGGCATCATCGTCATCGCCGCCACCAACCGGCCGGACGTGCTCGACCCGGCGCTGCTGCGCCCGGGCCGTTTCGATCGCCAGGTCGTCGTGCCCCTGCCGGACGTGCGCGGCCGCGAGCAGATCCTGAAAGTGCACATGCGCAAGGTGCCGCTCGACGAGGACGTCAAGCCGGGCATCATCGCGCGCGGCACGCCGGGGTTTTCGGGCGCGGACCTCGCCAATCTCGTGAACGAGGCGGCGCTGTTCGCGGCGCGCGCCAACCGCCGCGTCGTCAGCATGGACGAGTTCGAGAAGGCCAAGGACAAGATCATGATGGGCGCGGAGCGGCGTTCCATGGTCATGAGCCAGGACGAGAAAAAGCTCACTGCCTATCACGAGGCGGGCCACGCCATTGTCGGCCTGCTCGTGCCGGACCACGATCCGGTCTACAAGGTCAGCATCATCCCGCGCGGCCGCGCGCTCGGCGTGACCATGTTCCTGCCCGAGGAGGACCGCTACAGCTTCAGCAAGCAGCGGCTCAAGAGCCAGATCTCGAGCCTGTTCGGCGGCCGCATCGCCGAGGAGCTCATCTTCGGCCGCGATCACGTGACCACCGGCGCCTCGAACGATATCGAGCGCGCCACGGACATTGCGCGCAACATGGTCACCAAGTGGGGGCTGTCCGACAAGCTCGGACCGCTGACCTACAGCGAGGACGACGGCGAGGTCTTCCTCGGCCGCTCGGTCACCCAGCACAAGCAGGTGTCGGACGTCACCGCGCACGCGATCGACGAAGAGGTTCGCAACCTGATCGACGAGAACTATCGGCGCGCTGAAAGTCTGCTGAAGGAGAATCTGGGCAAGCTGCATCTCATGGCGCAGGCGCTCATCAAGTACGAGACCATCGACGAGTCGCAGATCAAGGACATCATGGCGGAGCGCGAGCCGCGTCCGCCGGAAGACTGGGATGAGACCGGTACGCCGGGCACGTTGGCGGATGCACGCGACGCGAAACAGAAGAGCGGAGAAAGCGGCAAGATCGGCGAGCCGGTCGCCGCAGAGAACCGTTAGCGCATAACCAACAAGCCAGCGCAGGAGCCACGAGCGTCCGAGGCTCAGGCTTTCAGCCGGAGGGTCGGTGGAGAGCATCGGATTCGTCAATTTTCTTCTCTTGCTCGGCGCGGCGCTGGTCGTTGCAGGCATTTTCTCCAGTCTGATCGCCTCGCGCTTCGGCGCGCCCTTGTTGCTCGTCTTTCTCGTCATCGGCATGCTCGCCGGCGAGGACGGCCCGGGCGGGCTCGTCTTCGACGATTATCAGCTTACCTACCTGATCGGATCGCTGGCGCTCTCCGTCATCCTGTTCGACGGCGGTCTGCGCACGCGAATCGCGCGCTTCCACGGCGTGCTCGCGCCTTCTGCGGTGCTGGCGACCGCCGGCGTCGTACTGACGGCCCTGGTGACGGGCGTTTTCGCCATGGTCGTCACCGACATGTCCCTGCTTCAGGGGCTGTTGATCGGCGCCGTCGTGTCGTCGACGGACGCGGCCGCTGTCTTCTTCCTGCTGCACGCCGGCGGGCAGCGGCTCAAGCAGCGCGTCGACTCCACGCTGCAGATAGAATCCGCCACCAACGATCCGATCGCGGTCATCCTGACCATCGTGCTCGTGGAAATGCTCCTCGCCGTGGAAGGCCTGTCCGCGATCGGCGTGATCGGCATGCTGGTCCGCCAGGCTGCGCTCGGGGTCGGGATCGGCGTCGCCGGCGGTCTGGCCATCTCCCTGCTGCTGAACCGGATCAACCTGCCGAACGGCCTGCATCCGTTGTTCGTCGTCTCGAGTGCCGTGCTGATCTATGCGCTTACCGCGCTGCTCGGTGGCAGCGGTTTCCTCGCCGTCTATCTCGGCGGGCTCGTGCTCGGCAATCGGCCGATGCGCGCGTCGGCCAGCATCACTAGCTTTCACGACGCAGCGACCTGGCTCTGCCAGATCATCATGTTCATGATGCTCGGCCTGCTGGTTACGCCATCGGAGCTCCTGAACTATGCGGTTCCGGCTCTGATCATCGCCGGGTGGCTCATGTTCGTGGCGCGGCCGGTTGCAGTCTGGTTGTGCCTGAGGCCGTTCCGCTTCACCCCGAAGGAAACGACCTTCATTTCCTGGGTCGGGCTGCGTGGCGCCGTGAGCATCTTTCTGGCCGCCATCCCGATGCTGACCGGCCTGCCGAATGCGCCGGCGTACTTCAACATCGCCTTTTTCGTCGTGCTGATCTCGCTCATCGTGCAGGGCTGGAGCATTCGTCCCGCGGCGCGCCGTCTCGATATGGCGCTGCCGGATTCGGGACCCGCCGTGCGTCGAGTCGAGCTCGACCTGCCGGGGCAGCTCCAGCACGAGATCGTCGGCTATCCGATCGCCGCCGACACCGCCGTGCTGGATCGCGGGGCGGTGCCGAAATGGGCCCGCCCCGTACTGGTCGTGCGCGACGGCGAAATCCTCGATCCGATTGTCGCGGGGGCGCTGCGCTCCGGCGATTACGCCTATTATCTGGCGCCGCCGCAACGCGTTCATCGCCTCGATCGCCTGTTCGCCCGCACCAGCGGCGACGTCGACAGGGAAGCGCTCGGCGAATTTCCCCTGCGCGGCGACGTCACCGTCAAGCAGCTGGAGGAGCTTTACGGCCTCAAGGTGCCCGCCGGCGAGAGCGATCTGACCGTCGCCGATCTGTTCGAGACCCCGCTGCAGGACGCGCCGGAAATCGGCGACCGTCTGCCGCTCGGTTCCGCAGCGCTGGTGGTTCGCGAGCTCGATCAGGGACAGGTCGTGCGCGTCGGCCTGCAATTCGAGGATCTGGGCGGCGAGAAGACCGAGCGAGAGCCCGCGACGCGAATCGAGCGCCTGCTCGGGCTGACGCAGCGTCCCTGGAAATCGGTCGGCCGGAAGTCGGCTCGCGACGCCTGACCGCGCTGTTATCATGCGCCGAACCTGACGCAGCACGATTGCCGCGCATGCTCATCGACTGTCACGGCCGTTCGCTCGACCTCACGACGCCGGTGGTCATGGGCATCCTGAACGTCACGCCGGATTCGTTTTCCGACGGCGGCCGGTTCACGGACCTCGCGGCGGCTGTGCAGCATGCCCGCCGCATGGTCGCCGAAGGCGCCGCAATCATCGACGTGGGCGGCGAATCGACACGCCCCGGCGCGGCGCCGGTGAGCGCCGCCGACGAGCTCGCGCGGATTCTCCCGGTCGTGGAGCAGCTCGCGGACGATTTGCCGGTGCCGATCTCGGTCGACACCTCGAAGCCGGAAGTCATGCGACGCGCGATCGCCGCCGGCGCCGGTTTCGTCAACGACGTGACCGCCCTGCGCGCCGAGGGCGCCCTCGACGCGATCGTATCGGGCGGCGCCGCAGTCTGTCTGATGCACATGCAGGGCGAGCCTCGCACGATGCAGGAGGCGCCCCGTTACGAGGACGTCGTGGGCGAGGTCAAGGGCTTTCTCGCGGATCGCATGCACGCCTGTATCGCGGCGGGCATTCCGCGCGAGCGGATCGTCGCGGACCCGGGGTTCGGCTTCGGCAAGACGGCGGCGCACAACTGGACGCTGCTCGCGCACCTGCGTGAATTCCGCACGCTGGGCGTGCCGCTTCTCGTCGGTCTGTCGCGGAAATCCTTCATCGGCGCGGCGCTCGACCGCCCGGCGGGCGAGCGCCTGCACGGCTCGCTGGCCGTCGCCGCCATCGCCGTGTATAACGGCGCCCATATCGTGAGGGCCCATGACGTGGCCCCCACCGTGGATGCCGTGCGCGCGGGCTACGCAGTCGCCGCCGGCTTCAAGGACAGACAGATCAGCGTATGAAGCGTCGTTATTTCGGCACCGATGGCGTGCGCGGGCGGGTCGGCGACGATCCGATGACCGTGGATTTCGCCCTGCGCCTGGCCAGCGCCGCGGCCTGCGTGCTCGCCCCGAACGGCGGCAAGGTGCTAATCGGCAAGGACACGCGTGTGTCCGGCTATATGTTCGAAGCCGCCCTGGAGGCGGGCTTCGTCGCCGCGGGTGTCGATGTCCTGCTGGTCGGACCGCTGCCCACGCCCGGTATTGCCTACCTGACGCGCTGGTTCGACGCCGATTTCGGCATCGTCATCAGCGCCTCGCACAATCTTTACTACGATAACGGCATCAAGATCTTCGACGCGCAGGGCGCGAAGCTCTCCGACGAGATCGAGGCGCAGATCGAGGCCTGACTCGACAAGCCGGTCGTCACGCGCGATTCGGTCGCGCTCGGGCGCGCCAAACGCGTCGATACGGCCCGCATCGACTACCAGGAATTCTGCAAGTCCAGCATCCCGGACGGTATAGACCTGAGCAGCCTCAAGATCGTCATCGATTGCGCGCACGGCGCGGCCTACAAGACCGCTCCGCGCGTGCTGGCCGAGCTCGGCGCCGATATCGTGCCGATCGGCTGCTCGCCGAACGGACGCAACATCAACGACGGCTGCGGATCGATGCGGCCGGACCTGCTGCAGCTCACGGTCAAGGGTGTGCGCGCCGACCTGGGGATTGCGTTGGACGGCGACGGCGACCGGGTGGTCATGGCCGACGAGCGCGGCGAGCTCGTCGACGGCGATCAATTGCTGTATGTCATCGCGTCGGCGAGGCATGCGGAAGGCGCGCTGCAGGGGCCGGTCGTCGGCACCGTGATGAGCAATCTCGGCCTCGAGCAGGCGCTGGCCGAGAAAGGCATCGAATTCCAGCGTGCGAGCGTCGGCGACCGGCACGTGCTCGAGTTGCTGCGCAGACACAACGGCGCGATCGGCGGGGAAACCTCCGGGCACCTCATCTGCCTGGACAAGACGACCACGGGCGACGGCCTGATCAGCGCGCTGCAGGTTGTGGCCATAGTGAAAAAGACCGGCTTGCCGTTGTCCGCCCTCGTCGCCGGCATGACCCGCTACCCGCAGATACTTCTCAACGTGAAAACCGACCGGCCCGTCGATCTCGAAAACTCCACGCTCGTCCGCGATGCCGTGCAGAGCGCGGAAGCCCAGCTCGGCAAACGAGGCCGCGTGGTGCTGCGCCCGTCCGGCACCGAGCCCGTGATCCGCGTGATGGTCGAGGGCCTGGACGAGGCGCAGGTCTCGCGAGTCGCGGACCAGATCGCTTCGGCGGTGAAACAGGCGACCTGCTAACATACTCGGCTTTTTGCGGGCTGAGGCTCGTTTGCAACGGGGATCGAACTGATGCGCAAGCCGCTCGTCGCGGGCAACTGGAAGATGCATGGATCGCGCGAGCACAATGCCGCGCTCGTTCACGATCTCGTCTTCGGCCTTGAAAGCGGCGCTGCCGTGGACGTTCTGATCTGTCCGCCCTTCACATATCTGTATGAGATCGCGCGATCGCTGGAAGGGCAGGGCATCCAGCTCGGCGCCCAGAATGCGTGTGCCGAGGACGAAGGCGCGTTCACGGGCGAGGTGGCGGCTCCGATGCTGCGCGACGTCGGTTGCAGTCACGTCATCGTCGGTCATTCTGAACGCCGGGCCCTTTTTCACGAGGACGACCGGCTGGTTGCGCGCAAGTTCGTCGCCGTGCAGCGCGCCGGGCTGACGCCGGTACTGTGCGTCGGCGAGAGCCTCGATGAACGGGAAGCCGGCAGCACGGCGCTGGTCATCGAAAGGCAGCTCGGCACCGTGCTCGACCTGGCAGGCGCAGCGGCTTTCGAGCGGGCGGTCATCGCCTACGAGCCCGTCTGGGCGATCGGCACGGGGCGCACCGCGAGCGCGGATCAGGCGCAGGAGGCGCACGCGCATCTGCGCGGGATGATCGCGGCGCAGGATGCTAAAATAGCCCATTCGATTCGGCTGCTGTACGGCGGCAGCGTGAAGGCGGCCAATGCGGCCGAGCTCTTCGCCATGCCGGACGTCGATGGCGGCCTCGTCGGCGGCGCCTCCCTGGAGGCTCAGGAATTCCTCGGGATCATCGAAGCGGCAGCCTGAGCTGCGATCGACATGTTGCACACTATCGTACTTATCGCTCACATGTTCCTGGCCCTGTGCATGATCGGGCTGATCCTGCTCCAGCGCGGCAAGGGCGCGGATGCCGGCGCGGCATTCGGTGCCGGCGCATCGGGCACCGTATTCGGCGCATCGGGGTCGGCCAACTTCCTGTCGCGCACCACGGCCGTGCTCGCCACGCTGTTTTTCGTGACCAGCCTGAGCCTCGCGTTTCTCGGCGCGCGGCCCGAGGAGCCGCGCAGTCTGCTGAACGAGGCGGTGACGACCGAAGAGCCGGCGGAGCGTTCCGTCACGCCGGCGCCGGTCACCGAGGACGAGCTGCCGGCCTTGCCGGAACCGGGCGCCGAGGAGGAGCTACCCTCCGGGGAGACCGAACCGCCGCAGGAACCTTGACATCGCGCCGCATGGGCGCGCCGGTAACGATCGGGAGTGATGATTTCTGTTTGTCCGTCGTCTGTCGCCTGTTGTTGAACAGCCGATGTGGTGGAATTGGTAGACACGCTGTCTTGAGGGGGCAGTGGCGCAAGCCGTGCCGGTTCGAGTCCGGCCATCGGCACCATAAGGGCATCCGAGGATGTCCAATGCCGGTTACAGACTGGGCGGAATTCAGAGACTTAACGGCGAATCTTGTTCTGTAATGTCCGATAAGGTCCTTTGACAGACGGCTTTTGGTGCGGGTAACGTCGCGGGTAACTCAATAGAAGGGTCCCCGGAGTTACCCGCATGACATTAACTGCGACGGCGGTCAAGAACGCCCGCCCCAAGGGCAAAGCCTACAAGCTCGCTGGCGGCAAGGGCCTCACCCTGCTTGTGACCCCAACCGGAGGTAAGTGGTGGCGCTTCCGTTACCGCTACGGTGGGCGCGAGAAGATGCTCTCCATGGGCGTCTATCCCGACGTGTCATTGAAAGAGGCAGCGGCCCGGAGGGATAGGGCGCGCCAGCTACTGGCTGAGGGCGTAGACCCGAGCGTACAGCGTCGCGCCGACGACGATGCGAAAGCCACGACGTTCGAGGGGATTGCGCGCGAATGGCTCGCGCTACATGAACGGAAGCTGGCCAAGGTCACGCTGGACAAGGCGAAATGGATGCTGGAAACCTTCGTCTTTCCC
>JBOIDB010000081.1:0-3184 GCA_050740235.1 Gammaproteobacteria bacterium | reverse complement strand
CGGTCTGCGCCTGACCGAGCGGGACGGTCGTGAACACGATGCCCGCCGGCGTCTCGTGAATGTTCACGAATTCAACCCAGGTGTCGCCGTCCGGCCCGCTGTCGCGTTGCAGGCCGAGCAGCGTGCCTGCGCGCACGCCGGTCCAGATGTGCTCGGATCTGTGCTCGCCCTGCTCGGCGATCCAGCGGCCGGTCAGCCATCCGAGCGACTCGAGTCCTGCACCGGGAAGCGGATCATCGGCCTGAGCCGGCGGCGACGTCGCGATGGCGAGCAATGCTGCGAAAACGATTCGGCGCATGGCAGGTTTCCGGATCGGACCGATAGAAGCAGTTTCGGATAAAAATGTTGTAATCTCCAGTCTGCTCCTCGATCAGGCCGGGACGAACGTCGCCCTGCGCCACCCGTCTCGGCCGTCACAATCCGCAGCGAGAACCGGATGAGCCAGATTTTTTACGCCGCGGCATGTCAAACCGATTTCCCGTGCCCCGCGTCGCGGGCCGAGATCGTCGAACGTACTCGGCGAATGCTCGAAATGATCGAGCAGACCATCACGGGTTACGAGCCTTTTTTCGACGTCCGGCTGCTCGCGTTTCCGGAGTTCGCGCATTCGGCGCCGATCTACGAAACGGTCGAGAAGCTCCGCCGCCATCTCGCCGTGCCCGTTCCCAACGAGCATACCGATGCCTACGAAAAGCTTGCGAAAGCGTACGGCTGCTACATCCAGACGGGTTCCTTCCTCGAATCGGACGCGGACTATCCGGAGGCGGTTTTCAACACCACGGTGCTGATCGGGCCGTCCGGCGTGCTCTCGAAGTACCGCAAGGTCAATCCCTGGATTCCCTGGGAAGTGCACGCGAGTCCGCACGATATCCCCGGTTATCCCCATGACCCCTTCCCGGTGGCGGACACCGAGCTCGGCCGCCTGGGCGTTGCGACTTGTTACGATTGGCTGTTTCCCGAGGCCATTCGTCAGATCGCATTCAACGGCGCCGAGCTGATCGTGCGTATCTCCGCTTATATGGACCCCTGGGGCGTCGCGCCGCCGACGGACTGGTGGACGCTCGTCAATCGCACGCGCGCGCTCGAGAACACAGTGTTCGTCGTCGCGGCCAACCAGGGGGCGAGTTTCCGGAACTACCCGCCGTTCTCCTGGCCGGGCGGCAGCATGATCGTGGATTACGACGGGCGCGTCGTCGCCCAGGCCGATGCCGGGCCCGGCGAAAAGATCGTCGTGGCGCCGATCGACATGAACGCATTACGCGCCGAACGCGAGCGGCGACGGGGACACGACATGCGCGCGCACCTCCGCAACGGCATGTATCCATACAGCCGGCGCGATTGGCTCGAGCCCTCGGGCACGGGTGCAATCTCCACGGAATCGCTGTGCTCGCGCATCGCCGCGGCCAAGGACAGGCTAGCGTGAGCAGGGAAACGCGTGCCCGCAATGTGCCGCTCTTCGGCATCGTCACGTGCATATTCTTTGTTGCGGCCTGTGACAGGGAGCCGCAAGAGGGGGTCGATGCCGCGGTCGACATCGAGTCGCACGACATCGCGTTGAACAATCGCGGGGTCGCGCTCATGGGGCAGTTCGACTATGCGGCTGCCCGGGAAGCATTCGCGACTCTGGCGGAACGCCTTCCGAGTTCGAATCCTGTCCGGCTCAATCTCGCCATCGCCACGCTGAACCGGCAAGAGCCCGGCGACGATGCGGCAGCCATGGCTCTGGTGCAGGAAGTCCTCGCGGTCGACCCGGAGAATCTGCGGGCGCACTATATCGCGGGCATGCTCGGGCTGTACGCGGGTGAAAGCGATGCTGCGCTCGCTCATTTGCTCAAGGTTGCCGAGCAGGACGACGATGACGCCTATGCCGCCTATTACGTAGCGCAAAGCCTGCTGCAATCGGGCCGGGTCGAGGAAACCTTGCCGTGGTACGAGCGCGCGATCGAGCGTGACGCCTACCTGCGCAGTGCCTATTACGGTGCGGCACTGGCGCTGCGGCGGCTCGGGCGAGCCGATGAGGCGCGCGCGATGCTCGAGCAGTACGAGCGCTTCAAGGACAATCCCCGCGCGCGACTTGCGGAGTTCAAGTACACGCGCATGGGGCCGAAGGCCGAAGCGCTGGCCGTCGGCGATCCGGATGCGCCTACGCCCGAGCCGGTTGAAGGGCCGCTGTTCCAGGCGCCACAGCATATTTCCGACACGCTGGTTGCAGGGTCCGGCGCTGCGCTCACGACCGTCGATATCGACGCGGACGGGCATCAGGATCTTTTCCTCACGCCTGGCGGAAACGAGCAAGCCGGCGCGCTGTTGCTCGGCCGCGGAGGCGCCGATTTCGCGCAGGCCGCCGACCATCCGCTGGAAGCCACGACGCGTGTCGCCGCCGCGCTCTGGGGCGACATCGACAACGATGGCCTCGTCGACGTGTATCTTTGCCGGCGCGGACCGAATCAGCTCTGGCGCCAGCACGCGCCCGGCGAGTGGCGTGACGTCACGGCCGCGAGCGGCACGGGCAACGGCGATCGCAACTGCGCCGCGGGCGCGATGTTCGATGCCGATCACGACGGCGATCTCGACATTTTCGTCGTCAACGAAGACGGACCCGACGAGCTGTACAACAACAATCTCGACGGCAGCTTTCGCGCGCTGGCCGATGCGCAAGGCCTGGCAGGGCCGGGGAGCGGCGGGCGCGGCGTCGTCGTCGCCGACCTCGACCGGGACCGCGACGCCGACATTCTCGTGATCCGCTCGCAGCCGCCGCATGATGTCTATCTGAACGACCGCCTCTGGCAGTATCGCGAGGCTCCGGCTTTCGCTGCATTCAGGGACACGCCTGCGCAGGCCGCCGTGGCCGGCGATGTCGATGGCGACGGCAGCATCGAGATTTACACCGTCGACCATGCGGGCGCGCTCCGCCGATGGCGGCACGAGGCGGGCGGACTGAAGAGTGAAGTCCTTGCAAGGATCTCTCCCGGCGAGCCGCCGGCGCTCGGCCTGCAGGATTTCGACGGCGACGGCATCTCAGACCTCCTCGCGTCCCGGCATGAGGGTTTCGTCGTCTTCGAGATCGGGACGGACGGGGCACACGCGGTGTTCGAGGAGTCCGGGTCCATCGCGGCCCTCATTCCGGTGCTCATCGAGCCGCGGGGCGGCCCGGCCCTGGTCGGGCTCGAGCGCGACACCGAGG